>NZ_JBAGKV010000023.1:0-108481 GCF_037049705.1 Janthinobacterium sp. LPB2021202312-11-4
TTGAACTCCAAATGGTTGGAGTATCAAAAAAACGGTGGGTACTTCAGACCTTCCCTAGGGAAATGGATTTTTTTCATTTGTTTTATATTCAGTATTCCAAGTCACTTCGTGATGACTTCAGCAACCACAGAACCATTCTGGGAGCTGACAAAACGCTCAATATTCGAGTACTACTCCTGGTTTCTCGGCGTACCACTCCTATGCTGGGCAATCGGCTCAATAGTCGTAAAACACTTCCCCAGTCTCTGGATAAAAGCCTCCCGAGGCCCCATCTGGGAACTAAACCGTCGCACCGGCCTGGTCACCGTCTTCGACTACAAAAACAACGGTGAATATAAAAAAAACGGCACCATCGGTGAACTCACCGCCCCGTTCTACGAGTTCGACGCCTACATCGCCACGTCCCCAGACAGTCAGGGCATGCCGATGAACGTGCTCTATCTCGCCCATCGCTACCGCAACATCATGATCAACTTCGGCGCCCTGCTCTGCCCCGGCCCCGAGTCTCAACCCGCGTGCGCCCTGTGGGATTTCATCCAGAACTACATGGATGTCAGCCGCCCACTCCCGGACCTGCCCCAATACGAGGAATACCGCCACCTCGATCCGACCACCGCCGAATACGACCGCCTCGTCGGCCGCAACCCGCGCTTCTGGATCGACATGGACGATGCAACGTTTAAACAAGCGGTCAAGGAGATGCATCAACGCGTCGCCAACATTGACACGTTTCGACGGCCAAACTTGATGGCGGCATATGTGACGTATGTCGATTGATCGCAGTGTTGGAGCTTTTCTGGTTAACCCGCCAACGGATCGCACGCCATTTGATAAGTCCTACAAAAAACCAAACTTCGACAGCGTGGGCGAACTTCATTGGACTGACGAATTTACCAATAAATCGCGGAACAGCAACTAATGACTCACGATTCTTATTACGCAGAGACTGCTTATGGAGTTAGCGAAGTACCTCAGCAAGAGCGATCATCTGAACGATCTTGGATTATGCGCTTTGCTAAGATCAGGTTACCTTGGGGCAACACCGATGAAGTATGCCCTATTAGTTTTGTTGAGGATTACTCGCCAAACGATCTTCGACATCAAGAAAAAATCGAAAGAGAGCGCGATGAGCAAATAGCCGCAGGAACCTATTCGTCCAGCCCTTACGAGCTTATTGATTTTCACATGAAGGACGACCACGAGCGCTTTAGGTACGCACTTCTCCCGGCAAGCTCTCATTTCTGGATATACATGTCCGGCGTAGGACGTGTTTTATTTTTTCTATTTTTTATAGTCAGCATTCCTACTTATTTTTTAGGAATCTCAACAGGAAATGAACCTGTATGGGAATCCACCAAAACCATGTTTAACGTTTTCTTTTTCTGGATTCTAGGCCTACCACTCCTATGCTGGGCAATCGGCTCAATAGTCATCAAACACTTCTCCAGTCTCTGGCTAAAACCCTCCCGAGGCCCCATCTAGGAACTCAACCGCCGCACCGGCCTGGTCACCGTCTTCGACTACAAAAACAACGGTGAATATAAAAAGAACGGCACCATCGGTGAACTCACCGCCCCGTTCTACGAGTTCGACGCCTACATCGCCACGTCCCCGGACAGTCAGGGCATGCCGATGAACGTGCTTTACCTCGCCCATCGCTACCGCAACATCATGATCAACTTCGGGGCATTACTCTGCCCCGGCCCCGAGTCTCAACCCGCGTGCGCCCTGTGGGATTTCATCCAGAACTACATGGATGTCAGCCGTCCACTCCCGGACCTGCCCCAATACGAGGAATACCGTCACCTCGACCCCACCACCGCCGAATACGACCGTCTCGTCGGCCGTAATCCGCGTTTCTGGATCGACATGGACGATGCGACGTTCAAGCAGGTGGTCAAGGAGATGCATCAACGCGTCGCCAACATTGACACGTTTCGACGGCCTAATTTGATGGCCGCATATGTAACGTATGTCGATTAATCACCCGCCACCCGACAACGCGGCGCTGCTCACTGATAATCCGCATGTGCCCGCAAGCACCAACGATTACGCAATCATCAACGTGCGCCACAAGAAGTCTGGAGCCATGGCTTCGCGGGTGTCGTTGTACCGGGAAGGCGTCATGAAAGTACGCAAGGAGTTTGATCCGCCATGGCCGTGAGAGTCCGGCGCGAGTCGCCACCGCTGAGCAGCGTGAAACCTGATTGCCGGGTACAACTGAATGAATGCAGGGGGCCGCTTCGCGACCCAACGGGGGCAAGCCCCCTCGTCACAAAAAGCCCCTGACCACCGGGGATGGGCCTGACTGAAGAGCTTTTAGCTGTTACTCAATCCCCACCTGATTACGCCCATTGTTCTTCGCCAGATACAGCCCCTTGTCCGCCGCCGAGATCAGTTGCCGGCAATCACTGCCCTGCTGCGGGGTGATGGTCGACAGGCCGATGCTGATGGTCAGGTTCGAACCTTCGGCCGGGAACACGTGGGGAATCTTCAACCCGGCCACGGTCTGGCGGAGTTTTTCCGCCACCAACCGCGCGCCGCCCGGGGAGGTGTTGGGCAGGACCAGGGCAAATTCTTCGCCGCCGTAACGGGCCGGCAGGTCTGAAGGTCGGGCGCTGGCGTCGCGGATCGCGGTGGCGACTTTGCGCAGGGCTTCGTCGCCTTCGAGGTGGCCGAAGCTGTCGTTGTAGGACTTGAAGTAGTCCACGTCGATCATCAGCAACGACAGTTGAGTCTGGTCCCGCAATGAACGTCGCCACTCCAATTCCAGGTATTCGTCGAAGTGCCGACGGTTCGACAGGCCGGTGAGGCCGTCGGAGTTCATCAGGCGCTGCAAGACCAGGTTGGTATCGAGCAACTGCTGCTGGCTGACCCGCAACGCGCGATACGCGGCGTCCCGTTGCAGCAACGTCATGTAGGAGCGCGAGTGATAGCGGATGCGCGCCACCAGTTCGATGTTGTCCGGCAGCTTGACCAGGTAATCGTTGGCCCCGGCCGCGAACGCCGCGCTTTTGATCAACGGGTCTTCCTTGGTCGACAGGACGATGATCGGAATGTCTTTGGTCGCCGGGTGATTACGGTACTCACGCACCAGGGTCAGCCCGTCCAGGCCGGGCATCACCAGGTCCTGGAGGATCACCGTCGGCTTGATCCGGATCGCCTGGGCAATGGCCTGGTGCGGGTCGGCGCAGAAGTGGAAGTCGATGTTTTCTTCGTTCGACAGACCGCGCCGAACCGCCTCGCCGATCATCGCCTGATCGTCTACCAACAACACCATGGCGGCGTTTTCGTCGGTTTTGAAGTCGTCGAGCTGTAAGTCATTCATGTGCGGTCACCTGAGTACTGCCGGGGCCAGGATTGCTGTGAAAAGAGTTCATTTAGGGAAAATCTCCAGCAATCGTGGCGCTATCTTGTCCAGTGGGCGAATTTCCACGGCGGCGTCGATGGCCGCAGCCGCTTTCGGCATGCCGTACACCGCACTGCTGTTCTGGTCCTGAGCGATGGTCAGGTAACCCTGTTGGCGCATGAGTTTAAGCCCCTGCGCGCCATCGCGCCCCATACCGGTCAGCAAAACGCCCACGGCGTCGCCGTTCCAGTAGCTGGCCACACTCTCGAAAAACACATCGATCGAGGGCCGGTAGATCTCGTTGACCGGTTCGGCGGTGTACGCCAGCGTCCCGTTTTTCAACAAGCGAATATGGTGGTTGGTGCCGGCCAGCAACACCGTGCCGGCCTGGGGCGGCTCGCCTTCCTGGGCCAGGCGCACGTTGAGGCCGCTGGCGCTGCTGAGCCATTCGGCCATGCCGGCGGCGAACACCTGGTCAACGTGTTGCACCAGCACAATGGCCGCCGAAAAATCCTGCGGCAAGCCCTTGAGCAACACTTCCAGCGCCGCCGGCCCGCCCGCAGAGGAACCGATAGCGACCAGTTTTTGCCGGGAGCCCGAATTGCGCGCCGGACTCGGCGCCGCGCGCACCCGGTTGCCCTTGTCGCCGATCAGCCAACCGATGTTGAGAATCTTGCGCAGCAACGGCGCCGCCGCCTCTGCCGGATTGCCGGCCCCGATCGCCGGTGTATCGACCACGTCCAGCGCACCGTGGCCCATGGCTTCGAACACCCGGTGCACGTTCTGCTGACGGTCGACGGTGACGATCACGATAGCGCACGGGGTTTCGGCCATGATCCGCCGGGTCGCCTCCACGCCATCCATCACCGGCATGATCAGGTCCATCAGGATCAGGTCCGGGGTGTTCTCGGCGCACAGTTGCACCGCCTCGGCGCCATTGTTGGCGACCCAGATCACCTGATGCGCCGGCTCGAATGCCAGGGCGCGGCGCAGGGCCTCCACGGCCATAGGCATGTCGTTGACGATAGCGATTTTCATGCCCGTGCTCCTCCGATGAGCTCAACCACTGCATCAAGCAGGGCATCGTCATGAAAACTGGCTTTGGCTAGATAATAGTCGGCTCCGGCGTCCAGTCCACGACGACGGTCTTCTTCGCGATCCTTGTAGGACACCACCATAACCGGCAGCGATTGCAAACGGTTGTCCCGGCGCAATAAAGACACCAGTTCGATGCCGTCCATGCGCGGCATGTCGATGTCGGTGATCAACAGGTCGAAATCCTCCGAACGCAAGGCGTTCCAGCCATCCATGCCGTCCACCGCCACCGCCACGTCGTAACCGCGATTGAGCAGCAGCTTGCGCTGCAACTCGCGCACGGTCAGGGAATCGTCCACCACCAGAATCCGCTTGCGCGCCACTTCGGCGGCCTGGTTGCTGTGCCGGGCAATACGCTCCAGACGCCCGGTGTTGAGCAATTTGTCCACCGAACGCAGCATGTCTTCGACGTCGACGATCAACACCACCGAACCGTCGTCGAGCAACGCCCCGGCGGAAATATCCTGAATCTTGCCCAGCCGCTCATCCAGCGGCAAGACAACCAGCGTGCGCTCGCCGATAAAGCGTTCGACCGCCACGCCGTAGATCGCGTCACGCTCGCGAATCACCACGACTTTAAGGGTTTGCTGGCTTCCCTGACTCACCGGGCGCTGCAACAACTGGCTGGCCGCCACTAGCCCGACGTGCCGGCCCTCGTGCCAGAAATGCTGGCGACCTTCGAGCTGGACGATGTCCTCGGGCTCCAGGTCGCACATGCGCTCGATGTGGGCCAGCGGGAAAGCGTAGGCCTCGTCGCCGACTTCCACCACCAGGCTGCGCACCACCGACAGGGTCAGCGGCACTTCCAGATGAAAGCGACTGCCCTCACCCGCCGTCTGCTCCAGCACCACTGCGCCGCGCAACTGCCGGACCATGTGCTGAACCGCGTCGAGGCCCACGCCACGCCCGGAGACCTCGGTGACCTTGTCCCGCAAGCTGAAACCCGGCAGGAACAGGAACGTCAGCAACTCTTCTTCGCTCAACTGCGCCGCCGTTTCCGCTGGGGATAACTGCCGCTCGATGATGCTGCGGCGGACCTTCTCCAGATCGACGCCGTTGCCGTCATCACTCAGTTCCAGCACCAGCAGACCGGCCTGGTGGGACGCGCGCAGACGGATCAGACCTTCCGCCGGTTTGCCGGCCAATAGCCGTTGTTCCGGGGTTTCGATGCCGTGGTCCACGGCGTTGCGCAGCAGATGCGTCAACGGCGCTTCGAGTTTTTCCAGGACGTCGCGATCCACCTGGGTCTTCTCGCCTTCGATCTCCAGACGCACCTGTTTGCCCAAGTCGCGACCGAGGTCGCGGACCATCCGCACTTGCCCGGTCAGCACGTCGGCAAATGGCCGCATGCGACAGGCCAGGGCCGTGTCGTACAACACCTGTGCGCGCTGACTGGCGTGCCAGGCGAATTCATCCAGTTCGGCGTTTTTTTCCACCAGCAGTTGCTGGGATTCGGCCAACAATCGACGGGCATCGTCCAGCGCTTCCTGGGCTTCCAGGCTCAAGGCATGGTCCTTGAGGTGGACGTTGAGGTTTTCCAGGGCGCGCAGGCCGTTGCTCTGGGTGCGTTTGAGGCGCTGCATGGTGGCCAGGTGCGGCTTGAGCCGCAGGGTTTCCACCAGGGATTTGCTCGACAGGTCGAGCAGGCTGTTCAGTCGTTCGGCGGTGACCCGCAGCACCCGCTCGCCGTTTTCGGTGGTGCGTTTGGTCTTGCGCGGCGGTTCGACAGGCGCGACGGTTACCGGTTCGACGACCGGGACCGGCACCTCGACTGTTGGCGGCTCAAGTTGAAGTTCGGCCATGAACGGCGCGATGGGCGTACTGATCGGTGGCGCGAGCGCCATCGGATCGAGCAAGCGCCCCATCAATGCAACATAAGCGTCGATCTCGACAGCCGACGGTGCATTGCTCGGCGTCGCGATACGCATCAACAGGTCAGTGCCCTGCAACAACGCATCGATGTGCTCGGGCCGCAGATAAAGCCGCCCTTCCTGAGCGCTGACCAGGCAATCCTCCATCACATGGGACACGCTGACCCCGGCATCCACACCGACAATCCGCGCCGCGCCCTTGAGCGAGTGCGCCGCGCGCATGCACGATTCCAGGTGATCGGCCTGGGTCGGGTCGCGTTCAAGGGCCAACAGGCCGGCGCTCAGCACTTGGGTCTGGGCCTCGGCTTCGAGGCTGAACAGCTCCAGCAAAGAGGCGTCGCGCATTTGCTCGGGGGTCATGTGAGGCTCCGGGTCACGGCGGACAGCAGCTGTTCTTCATCCAGCCAACGCAGGCTCCGACCTTTGAATGGCAACACGCCCCGGGTGTATTTGGCGCTGGCCTGGGCACCAGACTGTGACGCGGCATCGAGGAGGCGTTGGTCGATGGCGTGAATCCCGTCCACCTCGTCCACCGGAACCACCACCGGACCGCCCCGGGCGGCGATGATCAACATGCGCGGCATCACCCGCGCCCCGGTGGCCACGTTGTTGGTGGCATCGAGGCCGAGCAATTCCACCAGCGACAGGCACGCCACCAGAGCGCCGCGCACATTCGCCACGCCGAGCAAGGCCCGGGAGCGCTGGTGCGGCAAGGAATGAATGGTTTGCAGCGGAGCCACTTCCACCAGGCTGCGAGTGGCCAGGCCCAGCCATTCTTCGCCAAGACGAAACATCAGCAACGAACGGGTTTTGACGTCGGCCTCGACCACTGCCGAGACTTGCCCGCGATCTTCCTGCTGCAAGGCATAGCGGTCGAGCAAACGGGTGGCGGCGGCCGAATACACCGCGCAATTACGGCAGTGAATGTGCTCGCTCAGCAGCGGGCAGGACTTGTCGCCGTGGATACCGATGCGGTTCCAGCAGTCGTCGATGGCCTGGGCATCTTCATGGGTGACGCTCAAAGTGTCGGAGGCGTTCATCGTTTACGCTCACTGTCGGCGGCGCGCTCGCTGCGGGCGGCGCGTTCCTGCAATCGTCTGGCGCCCGCCGTGTCGCCCTGGGATTGCAGCAACGCGGCCAGGTGCATCAACGCGTCGGGGTGTTGCGGTTCGAGGTACAACGCCTTGCGATAAAAGCCCTGGGCCTCAAGCGCGCTGCCGGCGACATCGCTGAGCAGCCCCAGCCAATAAAACACCTGGGCCACCGGTTCATGGCTGCGCAAATAACTGTCGCACGCGGCCCGGGCTTCGGCACTTTTACCTTCGTTGGCCAACGCGGCGATGTTCGCCAGCAATTTCGCGGCGTCGGGGTTGGCCGATTTAAGGGTTGTGGGCAGCGGCGCGACGCTGGCAAACGGGCGACTGCGCACCGGTGGCGGGGTCACGCTGCGCACCGGTTGGCGCACCGGCAGCGGCGTCGGGACGAAGGTCGGAAATGGCTCGGGCTCCGGCGCACTTTGACGGCTGAACGCAAATGACTGCGGGATGCCGATCGAGCGCATGCCGAAACGCCCGAGCAAACTGCCCTCGGCCGGGCCGATGAACAGCACGCCATCGACGTGGGTCAGGCGCTTGAGCACTTCGAAGACTTGTTGCTGGGTCGGCTGGTCGAAATAGATCAGCAGGTTGCGACAGAACACAAAATCATAGGGCGCCTCACCGGCCAGCAAGGCCGGGTCCAGCAGGTTGCCGACCTGCAAACGCACCTGTTCCAGCACCCGTTCGCTGAGTCGATAGCCTTCGTCTTCGGCGCTGAAATGCCGTTCACGAAACGCGATGTCCTGACCGCGAAAGGAGTTCTTGCCATACACCGCACGCTTGGCTTTTTCTACCGAGAGCGGACTGACATCCATGCCGTCGACCTTGAACTGGTGCGGTTTTAGCCCCGCATCCAGCAACGCCATGGCGATGGAATAGGGTTCTTCGCCAGTGGAACACGGCAAGCTGAGAATCCGCAGAGCGCGCATGTTATTGATGTCGGCCAGGCGTTTGGCCGCCAGTTTAGCCAAGGTAGCGAAGGATTCCGGGTAACGGAAAAACCAGGTTTCCGGGACGATCACCCCTTCGATCAGTGCCTGCTGCTCGTCTCTCGAGCCTTGCAGTGTGTGCCAGTACTCATCGGCCGAAAGTGCAGCGGAGGCTGTCATGCGCTGACGCACCGCGCGCTCGATAATCGCCGGCCCCACGGACGCGACGTCGAGGCCGATGCGATCCTTGAGGAAATCGAAAAACCGCTGATCGCTGCTCATGGCCGCTCCTCAAGCAGCGTCAGGTCCAGGGGTTGCGCGGGGAACAGCAGCGCCCGCACTTGATCGTCGAGCAGATCGGCGACCCGCACCCATTGCAGCAAACCTTGGGCATCCTTGCGCACCGGACCGAGGTACGGTGCCTGGGGGTTGTCCAGGCCATAAGGCTGAAAATCCTCCGGGTTGCAGCGCAGGGTATCGGTGGCCTGTTCCAGGATCAGCCCGAGCAACTGCGCGGGCGCCGCCTCGTTCGGGCGATAGTGCACCAGCACCAGCCGCGTACTGGTGCGGGCCTGGGCCGGCTGGCCGAAGGTCAGCGCACTGAGGTCGATCACCGGCACCACCGCGCCGCGATAGGCGAACACGCCGGCCACCCAGGCCGGCGCCCGGGCGATCGGCTTCAAGGGCAGGCGCGGCAGCACTTCCGCCACTTCGATGGCTTGCAGGGCGTAACGTTCGTTGCCGATGCGAAACACCAGGTAAAGCGCGTGCTTGGCCGGTGTCACGGCGGTGCGCTTGGCCGCGAGGTCGCTCATCAGACTTTGAATCGCGAGACGCCGCCACGCAGCCCGACGGCCACCTGGCTCAGTTCGTCGATGGCGAAACTGGCCTGGCGCAGGGATTCGACGGTCTGGCTGCTGGCATCGCCCAATTGCACCAGCGCATGGTTGATCTGTTCGGCGCCAGTGGCCTGGGCCTGCATGCCTTCGTTGACCATCAACACCCGTGGCGCCAAGGCCTGGACCTGATGAATGATCTGCGACAGTTGCTCACCGACCTGCTGCACTTCGGACATGCCGCGACGCACTTCTTCGGAGAACTTGTCCATGCCCATGACCCCCGCCGACACCGCCGACTGGATCTCGCGCACCATCTGTTCGATGTCATAAGTCGCGACGGCGGTCTGATCCGCCAGACGTCGTACTTCGGTTGCGACCACGGCAAACCCGCGACCGTACTCACCGGCCTTCTCGGCCTCAATCGCGGCGTTGAGCGACAGCAGGTTGGTCTGGTCGGCTACCTTGACGATAGTCACCACCACTTGGTTGATGTTGCCGGCCTTCTCGTTGAGGATCGCCAGTTTGGCGTTGACCAGATCGGCCGCGCCCATCACCGAGTGCATGGTCTCTTCCATGCGCGCCAGGCCTTGCTGCCCGGAACCGGCCAGCACCGAAGCCTGATCGGCGGCGGTGGAGACTTCGGTCATGGTGCGCACCAGGTCACGGGACGTGGCAGCGATTTCACGGGACGTCGCACCGATTTCGGTGGTGGTGGCGGCGGTTTCAGTGGCGGTGGCTTGTTGTTGCTTGGAGGTGGCGGCGATTTCGGTGACCGACGTAGTGACCTGTACCGAGGAGCGTTGCGCCTGGGATACCAGCGCCGTCAGCTCGGTCATCATGTCGTTGAAGCCGGTTTCCACGGCACCGAATTCGTCTTTGCGGTCCAGGTTCAAGCGACCGCTGAGATCACCGGTGCGCATGATTTCAAGGATCTGCACGATGCGATTCATCGGTGCCATGATCGCCCGCATCAGCAGCAAACCGCAGAAGCCGGCGGCCAACACCGCGATCAACAGGGAAACGCCCATGCTGACTTTCGCCGCCGTCACGGCGTCGCCGATGGCCAGGGTGGAGTTCTGGGCCAGGTCGCGATTGCGTTCGATTATTTCGTTGAGCTGTGCGCGACCCCGTTCCCAGGCAGGCCCCAGGTCTTGCAGTAACAACAGGCGGGCCTGTTCGAACTCTTTACGCTGATAAAGATCGAGAACCTTGCTCATTACCTGGTTGTAGGCTTGATGACGGGCTTCAAACTCGTCAAATGATTGCTGATCGACCGAATCGAAAATGGTGGTGCGGTAATTGGCCATTTCGTCGTCCAAGTGCTTTTCGAAGCCCTTGTAAGCCGCCAATTGTTCCGGGGTGATGTCTTGATGCGCGGACAGCCCGACGATTTTCTGCGTCAGGACATAACCGTCGACCCAGGCACTGCGAATCATCGAACTGAAATACACCCCTGGCACAGCGTCAGTGCGAACCTTTTCCTCGCTGGATTCGACCTTCAGCAGGCGTGAATACGAGACGACAACCATCAGCAACATGATGGCGATAATGACCGCAAAGCTCGCCAAGATGCGTTGGCGCAACGTCCAGTTCTTCACAGTATGTCCTCGGGGCCATTTTCAAATGCTGGGGAGTATAGCTGAGGGCGGTGTTTCATTTATAAGACGGATGCTCGCCACCCAACATCCAGCGGTAAATAACCCGGATGGGCTCTGGGAAGGGACTTTCCGCTAGATGTGGGGCGGGTTGCCAGTGGTGATTTGGCAGAAAGGGACGGTGGATTGGTCATTGGGAAGATGTGGCGGAGCGAATGACGCCTTCGCGGGCAAGCCTCGCTCCTGCGGGATTTGAATTGATCTCCGATTCGGTGAACGACATTAATCCTGTAGGAGCGAGGCTTGCCCGCGAAGGCGATCGAAGGGATTACACCGAAGCCTGGCGCACCTGCTTCTCCAATTCAGCCTTCAAACCCGGCTCAAGCTTGAGCTGGCGCGCCAGTTCATCGAGGTAGGCCTTCTCCATGAAGTTCTCCTCGTCCACCAGCATCACGCTGGCGATGTACATCTCGGCGGCCATTTCCGGGGTGCTGGCGGCGCGGGCGACATCGGTCGGGTCCAGGGGTTTGTTGAGTTCGGCGTGCAGCCATTGCTGCAACTCCCGGTCGTTATCGAGCTTGGTGAATTCGCCCTCGATCAACGCACGCTCACGCTCATCGACATGCCCGTCAGCCTTGGCTGCCGCCACCAAGGCCTTGAGAATCGCCTGGCTGTGTTGTTCAACCTGCGCCGCCGGCAAGCGGTCGATGGTTTGCGGTTCGTGCTTCGGCGCCGTGCCCTGCTGGGCCTGCCAGTTGCCGTAAGCCTTGTAGGCAATCACGCCCAGCGCCGCGAGGCCGCCGTAGGTCAGCACTTTGCCGCCGACACTGCGGCCCTTCTTGCTCCCCAGCAACAGGCCCATCGCGCCGGCCGCCAGAGCACCGCCGCCGGCGCCCGAGAGCAAGCCACCGAGGCCGCCCGAGCCGCCACTGCCGCCGAGCAAGCCACCCAACCCACCGCCGGAAGCCTTGTTCTGATGGCTACCAGTCTTGTTCTGCAACAAGTCCTGACCGGACTTGAGTAGCTGATCGAGCAAACCACGGGTGTTCATTTACTGCCTCCACGCATTCGGGGTAACCGGGTCATTAAGGCCACCAGCCTAGTTCGAAAGTGCCCGGCGCCTGCTCGCGAGAGTGCTTCCAGATGTTGCTCGCCGTTTGGAGCCCGGCACGGCCCCTCAGAAAAAAAGATATACACTCGAACAAATCTATAAAAACCGCCCACCGGGTACTTTCCCCATGATGACCTTGCGTCAGATCCGTCATTTCATCGCCGTGGCCGAGACCGGTTCGATCTCCGCCGCCGCGCAAACCGCGTTCATTTCCCAATCGACCCTGACCCTGGCCATCCAGCAACTGGAGCAGGAAATCGGCGTCAGCCTGTTCAACCGACACGCCAAGGGCATGACGCTTACGCATCAGGGCCACCAATTCCTGCGCCAGGCGCACCTGATTCTGGCGACGGTGGACAACGCCAAACGCAGCCTCCAGCAAAGCACCGATCAAGTCGCCGGGCAGTTGATCGTCGGTGTAACCAGTCTCGTCGCCGGTTATTACCTGGCGGATTTGCTCACCCGTTTTCAGCGCGCCTACCCCAACGTCGAAATCCGCGTGATGGAGGACGAGCGCCCGTACATCGAGCATTTGCTGGTCAGCGGCGAGATCGATGTCGGCGTGCTGATCCTCTCCAACCTTGAAGACCGCCACGCCTTGCAAACCGAAGTGCTGACCCATTCGCCCCATCGTTTGTGGCTGCCGGCCCAGCACCCGCTGCTGGAACACGACAGCATCAACCTCGCTGACGTGACCCGCGAGCCGTTGATTCAACTGAACGTCGATGAAATGGACCGCAACGCCCAGCGCATGTGGTCGGCGGCGTCGCTGCAACCGCGCATCACGCTGAGAACCGCGTCGACGGAAGCCGTACGAAGTCTTGTTGCGGCCGGATTGGGCGTGTCGATCCAGCCCGACATGACCTATCGCCCCTGGTCATTGGAGGGCGACATCATCGAAGCGCGACCGATTGCCGACCTCAGCCAGACCCTCGACGTCGGCCTGGCCTGGCGCCGTGGCACCGCCCGGCCGGCGCTGGTGGACCCGTTCCTGACCGTCGCCCGCGAGCAGCCCCACGGCGGACGCAAGCCATCTATTTAATCGAACGCCACCTTCAGTATTTAGTATTTGTCGACCTCGGGCCTGCGCACTAGTCTTGTTACATCTATATAAGACGGCCGGGCCCCTGTCACTGGGAGCACCATGGCCACACAAGAAAAGAGAACCCGAAAAATGGCTGGCGCGCAGACTCCGTTGTTCACCGCGTTGTTGATCGATGGCGAATTGGTCGCGGGCCAGGGCTTTGTCGAACCGATCCTCAACCCCGCCACCGGTGAAGTGCTGACCCACATCGCCGAAGCCAGCACCGAGCAAGTCGAAGCCGCGATTCTCGCCGCCCACCACGCCTTCGCCAGTTGGTCACGAACCACGCCGCAGCAACGCTCCAACCTGTTGCTGGAGATCGCCAACGCCATCGAAAAAAACGCCGACCTGCTCGCCCGCCTCGAATCCCTGAACTGCGGCAAGCCGTTGCACCTGGCCCGTCAGGACGATTTGAGCGCCACGGTTGATGTGTTCCGCTTCTTCGCCGGCGCCGTGCGTTGCCAGACAGGCCAACTCAGCGGTGAATACCTGCCGGGCTACACCAGCATGGTCCGCCGCGATCCGATTGGCGTCGTCGCCTCCATCGCACCGTGGAACTACCCGATCATGATGGCCGCGTGGAAAATCGCCCCGGCCCTGGCCGCCGGCAACACCCTGGTGTTCAAACCGTCCGAACACACGCCGCTTTCGATTCTGGCCCTGGCGCCCGCGCTGGCCGAAATCCTGCCACGCGGGGTGATCAACATCATCTGCGGTGGCGGCGAAGGCGTTGGCAGTCATTTGGTCAGTCACCCGAAAATCCGCATGGTCTCGCTGACCGGCGATATCGTCACCGGGCAAAAAATCCTTCAGGCCGCCGCGAAAACCCTCAAGCGCACGCACCTCGAACTCGGCGGCAAAGCCCCGGTGATCGTCTGCAATGACGCGGACATTCAGTCCGTGGTCGAAGGCGTGCGCACTTACGGCTATTACAACGCCGGTCAGGACTGCACGGCGGCGTGCCGGATTTATGCACAGGCCGGGATTCACGACCGCTTGGTGGCAGAACTCGGCGCGGCGGTCAGCAGCCTGCGCTTCGCCGGCAAACGCGACGCCGACAACGAGATCGGCCCACTGATCAGCACCCGCCAGCGCGACCGCGTGGCCAGTTTTGTCGAACGCGCCCTCGGTCAGCCGCACATCGAACGCGTCACCGGCGCCGCCGTGCATTCGGGCGCCGGTTTCTATTACCAGCCGACCTTGCTCGCCGGTTGCAAGCAGAGCGACGAAATCGTCCAGCGCGAAGTGTTCGGGCCGGTGGTCACCGTGACCCGCTTCGATGAACTGTCACAAGCGGTGGACTGGGCCAACGACTCGGAATACGGCCTCGCCTCGTCGGTCTGGACCCAGAACCTCGACAAAGCCATGCAGGTGGCGGCGCGCTTGCAGTACGGCTGCACCTGGATCAACAGCCATTTCATGCTGGTCAGCGAAATGCCCCATGGCGGCCTGAAGCGCTCGGGCTACGGCAAAGACTTATCCAGCGATTCGCTTCAGGACTACAGCGTGGTGCGGCACATCATGGCCCGCCACGGCCAGCATCTCTGACTACGCTAATAACAAGCCGCTAACGGCATGCTTCACCACGTTCACAACTGCCCCGACCATAATTAAAGAAGAGGGAAACCCCATGTTCGTGCACAAGACCGCACTGCTCAGTGCAATCACCACCGCGCTGCTGGCCAGTGCCAGTATCCAGGCCGCCGAACCGCTGAAAGCCGTCGGTGCCGGCGAAGGTCAGTTGGATATCGTCGCCTGGCCGGGCTACATCGAACGTGGCGAGAGCGACAAGGCCTACGACTGGGTCACCGGTTTCGAGAAGGAAACCGGCTGCAAGGTCAATGTGAAAACCGCCGCCACCTCCGATGAAATGGTCAGCCTGATGGCCAAGGGCGGTTACGACCTGGTGACCGCGTCCGGCGATGCGTCGCTGCGTTTGATCGTCGGCAAACGTGTGCAACCGATCAACACCGCGTTGATCCCGAACTGGAAAGGCCTCGACCCGCGCCTCAAAGATGCGCCGTGGTACGTGGTCAACAAGCAGACTTACGGCACCCCATACCAGTGGGGCCCGAACGTGCTGATGTACAACACCAACGTGTTCAAAACCGCGCCGACCAGTTGGAACGTGGTGTTTGACGCGCAAAACCTGCCGGACGGCAAGCCGAACAAGGGCCGCGTGCAGGCCTATGACGGCCCGATCTACATCGCCGACGCCGCGCTGTACCTGAAAACCACCAAGCCGGAACTGGGTATCCAGAGCCCGTACGAGCTGACCGAAACCCAGTACAAAGCCGTGCTCGATATGCTGCGCGCCCAGCAACCGTTGATCCATCGCTACTGGCACGACACCACCGTGCAGATGAGTGACTTCAAAAACGAAGGCGTGGTGGCGTCCAGTGCCTGGCCGTATCAGGTCAACGGCCTGATGAACGAGAAGCAGCCGATCGCGTCGACCATCCCGAAAGAAGGCGCCACCGGGTGGGCCGACACCACGATGCTGCACGCCGAGGCCAAGCACCCGAACTGCGCCTACAAGTGGATGGATTGGTCGCTGCAACCGAAGGTCCAGGGTGACGTCGCGGCGTGGTTCGGCTCGTTGCCAGCGGTGCCGGCGGCGTGCACTGGCAGTGAATTGCTCGGCGCCGAGGGTTGCAAGACCAACGGTTTCGACCAGTTCGAGAAAATCGCCTTCTGGAAAACCCCGCAGGCTGAAGGTGGCAAGTTCGTGCCGTACAGCCGCTGGACCCAGGATTACATCGCAATCATGGGCGGTCGTTAAGCCTTCTTAAGATCAAAAGATCGCAGCCTGCGGCAGCTCCTACGCCGACCGCAGGCACCGCCGATCTCGCGCCTTCTGCAAATCCCGTAGGCGCTGCCGAAGGCTGCGATCTTTTCACAGCACACTCGATTCGTTTTGTAGAAAGCGCGCCTTTTTGGAGCACCGCACCATGACGCTTGCAGTCCAGTTCACCAACGTTTCCCGTCAGTTCGGCGAAGTGAAAGCCGTTGACCGGGTTTCCATCGATATCCAGGACGGCGAGTTCTTTTCCATGCTCGGCCCTTCCGGCTCGGGCAAAACCACTTGTTTGCGCCTGATCGCCGGTTTTGAACAACCGAGCGCGGGTTCCATCCGCATTCATGGCGAAGAAGCCGCCGGGCTGCCGCCGTATCAACGTGACGTGAACACCGTTTTCCAGGATTACGCGCTGTTCCCGCACATGAACGTTCGCGACAACGTCGCCTACGGTTTGAAAGTCAAAGGCGTCGGTAAAGCCGAACGCCATAAGCGTGCCGAAGAAGCCCTGGAGATGGTCGCCCTCGGCGGCTATGGCGAGCGCAAACCGGTGCAACTGTCCGGCGGCCAGCGCCAACGGGTGGCCCTGGCCCGCGCCCTGGTCAATCGCCCGCGCGTGTTGCTGCTCGACGAACCGCTCGGGGCGCTGGACTTGAAGCTGCGCGAGCAAATGCAGAGCGAACTGAAGAAGCTGCAACGCCAGCTCGGCATCACCTTCATCTTCGTCACCCACGACCAGACCGAAGCGCTGTCGATGTCCGACCGCGTCGCCGTGTTCAACAAGGGCCGCATCGAACAGGTCGACACCCCGCGCAACCTCTACATGAAACCGGCGACCACATTTGTTGCCGAGTTCGTCGGCACCTCCAACGTGATTCGCGGTGAGCTGGCGCGGCAGTTGAGCGGCAACCCACAGCCGTTTTCGATTCGCCCGGAACACGTGCGCTTCGCCGAGGGTCCGCTGGCCAGTCATGAAATCGAAGTCAGCGGTTTGCTGCACGACATCCAGTACCAGGGCAGCGCCACGCGCTACGAAGTGAAACTGGAAAACGGCCAGACCCTAAACATCAGCCAGGCCAACAGCCAATGGCTGGACACCAGCGCCCAGCACCAGACCGGGCAACGCATCAGCGCACGTTGGGCACGCGAGGCGATGATCCCGTTGCACGACAATGTTGCAGGCGGGGTGTGACATGAACACCTTGGCTATCTCTCCATCGTCAGCCAGCGGTTCGCCGTTGCGCCGGTTTTCCAACCTGCTGTATCGCCGGCCCAACTTCTACCTGTCGCTGCTGCTGGTGCCGCCGCTGCTGTGGTTCGGCGCGATCTACCTCGGCTCGTTGCTGGTGCTGTTGTGGCAGGGTTTCTACACCTTCGATGACTTCACCATGGCGGTCACCCCTGACCTGACCCTGGCGAACTTCGCTGCGCTGTTCCAGCCGTCGAACTTCGACATCATTCTGCGCACGCTGAGCATAGCGATTGTCGTATCGATCGCCAGCGCCATCGTCGCGTTCCCGATTGCCTACTACATGGCGCGCTACACAACCGGCAAGACCAAGGCGTTTTTCTACATCGCGGTGATGATGCCGATGTGGGCCAGTTACATCGTCAAGGCCTACGCCTGGACCTTGCTGCTGGCCAAAGGCGGCGTGGCGCAGTGGTTCGTTCAACACATGGGTTTGGAGCCGGTGTTGCAGTTCGTGCTCGGCATTCCCGGCGTGGGCGGCAGTACCTTGTCGACCTCGCACTTGGGCCGGTTCATGGTGTTTGTCTACATCTGGCTGCCGTTCATGATCCTGCCGATCCAGGCCTCGCTGGAACGCCTGCCGCCGTCGCTGCTGCAAGCCTCTGCCGACCTTGGCGCCAAGCCGCGCCAGACCTTTATGCAGGTGATTTTGCCGCTGTCGATTCCGGGCATTGCCGCTGGTTCGATCTTCACGTTCTCGCTGACGTTGGGCGACTTCATCGTCCCGCAACTGGTGGGCCCGCCGGGCTACTTCGTCGGCAGCATGGTCTACGCCCAGCAAGGTGCAATCGGCAACATGCCGATGGCCGCCGCGTTCACGCTGGTGCCGATTGTGTTGATCGCCATTTACCTGACCATCGTTAAACGCATGGGGGCCTTCGATGCGCTCTAAGCCAATCAAACAGGGCGACCAGGCCTCCCTGGGCCTGAAAATCGCTGCGTGGGGCGGGTTGGTGTTTCTGCACTTCCCGATCCTGATCATCTTCCTGTACGCCTTCAACACCGAAGAGGCGGCGTTCAGCTTTCCGCCCAAGGGCTTCACCCTGCACTGGTTTAGCGTGGCGTTTTCGCGCCCCGACGTACTGGAAGCGATCAAGCTCTCGGCGCAAATCGCCGCCATCGCCACGCTGATTGCGATGGTCCTCGGCACGCTGGCGTCGGCGGCGTTGTACCGCCGGGAATTCTTCGGCAAGCAAGGCATCTCGCTGATGCTGATCCTGCCGATTGCGCTGCCGGGGATCATCACCGGGATCGCGCTGCTGGCGACGTTCAAGACCTTGGGGATCGAACCGGGGATGTTCACCATCATCGTCGGCCACGCGACCTTCTGTGTGGTGATCGTCTACAACAACGTTATCGCCCGGTTGCGCCGCACGTCCCACAGCTTGATCGAGGCCTCGATGGACCTCGGCGCCGATGGCTGGCAGACCTTCCGCTACATCGTCCTGCCCAACCTCGGCTCGGCGTTGCTGGCCGGCGGCATGCTCGCGTTTGCGCTGTCCTTCGACGAAATCATCGTCACCACCTTCACCGCCGGCCATGAACGCACCCTGCCGCTGTGGCTGCTCAACCAGCTCAGCCGCCCACGGGACGTGCCGGTAACCAACGTCGTCGCGATGCTGGTGATGATGGTGACCATGCTGCCGATCCTCGGCGCGTATTACCTGACCCGTGGCGGCGAGAGTGTGGCGGGCAGCGGCGGGAAATAACTGACAACCCCTTTCTCAATGTGGAAACCGAATCCTGTAGGAGCGAGGCTTGCCCGCGAAGCTTTTAGCGCACTTGAGGACGCCTTCGCGGGCAAGCCTCGCTCCTACAAGGGATTCGGTTCTGACAGAAAAATAATAGTTTCGATGAGGACAACGTCATGCAAACCAAACTCTTGATCAACGGCCAACTGATCGACGGCGAAGGCCCCGCCCAACCGGTGTTCAACCCGGCGCTCGGCCGTGTGCTGGTGGAAATCAACGAAGCCAGCGAAGCCCAGGTCGACGCCGCCGTGCGCGCCGCCGACAACGCCTTCGAAGCCTGGTCGCAAACCCCGCCGAAAGACCGCTCGCTGCTGCTGCTCAAACTCGCCGACGCCATCGAAGCCCACGGCGAAGAGCTGGCCAAACTGGAATCGGACAACTGCGGCAAACCCTACAGCGCCGCGCTCAACGACGAGATCCCGGCGATTGCCGACGTGTTCCGCTTCTTCGCCGGCGCCAGCCGTTGCATGAGCGGTTCGGCGGGCGGTGAGTACCTGGCCGGCCACACCTCGATGATCCGCCGCGACCCGGTGGGCGTGATCGCCTCCATCGCGCCGTGGAACTACCCGTTGATGATGGTTGCCTGGAAAATCGCCCCGGCCCTGGCTGCCGGTAATACCGTGGTGCTCAAGCCGTCGGAACAAACCCCGCTGACCGCGTTACGTCTGGTGGAACTGGCGTCGGAAATCTTCCCGGCCGGCGTACTCAATCTGGTGTTCGGTCGTGGTCCTACGGTGGGCAGTCCGCTGGTCACGCACCCGAAAGTGCGCATGGTCTCGCTCACCGGCTCCATCGCTACCGGCGCGAACATCATTTCCAGCACCGCCGACAGCGTCAAACGCATGCACATGGAACTGGGCGGCAAGGCCCCGGTGATCATCTTCGACGACGCCGATATCGACGCTGCCGTGGAAGGTATTCGCACCTTCGGTTTCTACAATGCCGGTCAGGATTGCACCGCTGCCTGCCGCATCTACGCCCAGGCCGGCATCTACGAAAAATTCGTCGAGAAGCTTGGCGCGGCAGTGAGCACCATCAAATACGGTTTGCAGGATGACCCTGAAACCGAGCTCGGTCCGCTGATCACCGCGCAACATCGCGACCGCGTGGCCGGGTTTGTCGAACGTGCCGTGGCGCAGTCGCACATCCGCTTGGTCACGGGCGGCAAGGCTGTGGAAGGCAATGGTTTCTTCTTCGAACCGACGGTGTTGGCCGATGCGCAGCAGGATGACGAAATCGTCCGTCGCGAGGTATTTGGGCCGGTGGTGTCGGTGACGAAATTCAACGATGAAGCGCAGGTATTGGGCTGGGCCAATGATTCGGACTACGGCTTGGCGTCGTCGGTCTGGACTGCGGACGTCGGTCGCGCCCATCGCCTGGCCGCACGTTTGCAATATGGCTGCACCTGGGTGAATACGCACTTCATGCTGGTCAGCGAAATGCCCCACGGCGGTCAGAAATTGTCCGGTTACGGGAAGGACATGTCGATGTACGGGCTGGAGGACTACACCACTGTTCGGCATGTGATGTTTAAACATTAAAAAGCGAAAAGATCGCAGCCTTCGGCAGCTCCTACAGGAGTTGCGTCAGGCGCGATACCTGCGGTGTATGCGGTTGGTGTAGGAGCTGCCGCAGGCTGCGATCTTTTCAGCAGACACACGGAAGTTGTCGGCGATTTACCACAAGGCCTCACCGCAATTCAAAACAATAACCACCGACCCGGGCGGCGCCGTTATGGCTCCGCCACGGTTTCGGACATCCGAAATCTGCCGATTTTCCGGAGCTGACAGACCATGAGTGCATTACCCGAACTCTCCCCCGCCGTTGCCGACAGCGATGCCGAACAACTGCGCAAACTGGGCTACACCTCAAACTTCAATCGCAGCATGAGCCTGTGGGAAAACTTCGCCCTGGGCTTCACTTACCTTTCGCCGGTCGTCGGGGTTTATACCTTGTTCGGCCTGTGCCTGGCCGCTGGCGGGCCACCGATGTTCTGGGCCTATTTACTGGTCGGTTGCGGCCAGTTGCTGGTGTGCCTGATCTTCGGTGAAGTGGTGTCGCAATTCCCGATTTCCGGCGGCGTCTACCCTTGGGCGCGCCGCTTGGTGGGCAAAAAATGGGCGTGGATGGTCGGCTGGATCTACTCCATCGCCCTGTGCGTGACCATCGCCGCCGTGGCCGTCGGCGCCGGTCCGTACCTGGCCGCGATGATGGGTTTTGAACCGAGCAACAACACCAACATCGTCATCGCGTTGTTCCTCACGCTGTTCGCCACCCTGGTCAACCTCAGCGGCACCAAAGTGCTGGCGCGGATCGCCATGTTTGGCTTCCTCTGCGAACTGATCGGCGCGGTCGTCGTGGGTGTGTATCTGCTGGTGTTTGAACGCCATCAACCGATCAGCGTCTTGTTCAACACCTTCGACATCCGCATCGACGGCTCCTACCTTCCGGCGTTCCTCACCGCTTCGCTGGCGGGGATGTTCCTGTACTACGGCTTCGAAGCCTGCGGCGACGTGGCTGAAGAAACCCCAAACCCGAGCAAGCAAATCCCGATTGCCATGCGCATGACGATTTACATCGGCGGCATCTCGGCGATGTTCGCTTGCCTGGCACTGATCCTCGCCGTGCCGGATATGCAAGCGGTGATCAACGGCACCGATAAAGACCCGGTCACCACCATCCTCAACAACGCCTTCGGCCCGGTAGGCTCGAAAGTGGTGATGGGCGTGGTCATGATTTCCTTCATCTCCTGCGTCATCAGCCTGCAAGCGGCGGCGAGTCGTCTGTTGTATTCCTACGCCCGGGATGAAATGGTTATCGGCAGCAAGTTGCTGAAGAAGATTTCGCCTACGACTCAGGTGCCGGTTGCGGCGCTGTTTGTATCAGGTGTCCTACCCGCATTGATCATCGTGCTTGGATTTTTCCTGCAAGATGCGGTGGCGACCATTGTCAGCTTCGCCGCCATCGGCATCTATTTGGCGTTCCAGATGATCGTATTGGCCGCGCTCTACGCACGAATGAAAGGCTGGAAACCAAGTGGCAAATTCACCCTGGGTGCTTGGGGCTTGCCGGTGAACATTGGAGCACTGGTTTATGGCGTTGGCGCGATCATCAACATGGCTTGGCCACGTACGCCGGATGCGGCTTGGTATATCAACTATGCGATGGTGCTGAGTACGGCCATTGTGATTGGGTTGGGGCTGATCTACATGTGGCTTGCCAAGCCTTACGACCACGGGACTGCGCCTGCGGGGGATGCTTGGAAGGTTAGTCGGTAAATGAGGTTGCCCAGCCCGTAGTGATGCGGGCTGGGTTGTTAGATGGGTTGTGGTTTGGAGAGGGTTTCGAATTCGTCCATCAGAAGATGGATTTCGGTGCTGGGGTTGGGTTCGCCGCTTATAGCAACGTCCTCGATAATCTTTGGCGCTAAAGTTCTCGCCTTTTGAAATGGCTCGCCCAATAGTCGTGCGAAATAGTTGGTGTCATTTCCCTTTTCGTATTTTTCCATGCGGGGCTTTTCTCTTAGGCTCTTGGCCACCAAGTCACCTGGAGAATGCTTCCCGACCGCTCGAAATGGCTTTCGATTGAAGCCGAAGTGCAGAAGCAGCCAAAACTCGAAGCACGGGTACGAAGCAATAACTTTTATTTTCGGGTGCGGCTTCGCCAGATTTATTGCCCTCCCAAAACAAAGATGCGTATCGCGATCCAACGCACAAAACACCTTGTCGAAGCCTTTCTGCCGGGCGATGGCTGTTTCGACAATGCCACTTGGGTGTGTGACGCCGCAGTGGGCAATTTCCACTTGAGCATTGGCACGGAAATGAAATGCAGCTTCCTCCAGATATCGTTTTCCTGACTTGCTGTCTTCACAAAGGATCAGCACCTTGGGTTGTGGCTTAAACCGTGGAGCCTTTCGATCAAATAACCGTATCGAACGCGCCATGATCAACCTCGCCTTATCAACGGCAACCCGCGATAACGGCCTTCAAAGTAACGTTTCTCGACGTCCTCCCCTTCCCGTCCTTCAAAATCATGAACAGAAAAAAGACGGGTTGCACCGTTAGCATCTCGCTCAGTGATCCAGAACTGATCGCGCCGAAGCGCTTTGGCGTTCATTAGATGAGTGTCGTGAGTGGTAAAGATCAGTTGAGTATCCGGTCCACTGCCAAGGTGCTTTGCAATCAAGTCATCGACTATTGAGGGGTGAAGGCTGCTGTCCAATTCATCGACAGCCAGTATTCCGCTCCCATCGGCGTGATTGATCATGAACCAGGGTAACCAAAAGCCGATCAGGTTTTTCGTACCGCCGGACTCCTCGGAAAAATCAAACTCGGCTGTGCCTAAAAGACTTGTATGGGTCAGGGTTACTTTGTCTTTTTGCGCCGCAGCGAAGAACGCTTTCAGGGTGAGTTTTTTGGTGCTCTGAACCGACTCGGTGTCTTCGGTGTTGAGTTGAATAGCGGACACCGGAATATCCACGGCTCTTAGAAAGTCTCGTAAATCCTGTGTGCCGTCTGATGCCATCCGAAGGAATCTGATGGATGCAGCGGACAGCCCCATCATGTTGTTCTGCTCGATAACCAGTAGACCGGTTTGGAACCAGCTAAATGGGCTGCACAACTGGGTCAAATCTTCACTGCTGTTCGCGACGGCTTGCGAAATAAAGAGTGTCTTCGGGTTCGTCAAACGCCGCCACGCGTTATGCACATCTTTCCCCCCTTCAAGGCTTGCCCCAAAAACATACTGCTCGCCCTCCTCCACAAAACGACGCTGATACAGCAGTGTCTCCTTGCCTCTGGGATACGAAACCAGATGCTCCTCGATAATCCGCTGCGCAGTCATGCGCAGAACAAATCGATAGCGGAGTCCTCGTTGAATAAAGTTGTATTCAAAGAAGCTCGGTTCATTTTGAAGTTGCGGGTCAAAACGAAAGGGCGAGGCGGGTAGCGGTTGATCGTTCAAGGACGGTGGCGCGGCAAGCAGTTGACCCATGATTCCCATCGCCCGGATAAGCGAAGATTTACCCGATGCATTCGGACCGTAGATTGCAGCCACCTTTAGCAAATCCGGCAGTTTTTCTCCAATCACGGGTGGTGCGAACAGGTTGCGCTTTTTGCTCAAGCGCGGCGTCGCAGCCATGGACAGGGTTTGCTTGTCCCGGAAGGAGCGATAGTTGGATACGGAAAATTCGATCAGCATGCAGCGAACCCGCAGTTCATTCCTGAAAGACCAAAAAATAAAGGAAAAAACAGCCGTTTGGCGCAGTTGCGCTGTAGCTCATGCAAAAACAGGAAATTCCTACAGACCGAGCCTTCCGATAAAAGCTCCAATTCCTACAACACACGGCGCCAGAGTAGACTTGGCGCCGCGAGCGCCTGGACGATAGGCTTTACCTCGTCGCTGCCAAATCAGCGACCCGGGGTCGAAGCCGGAACATTATCAACATGGCGCATCCGCGCCCCCATATGAACTGAGGCGTTTTTTGCCGTTCAGCTTCGCTTATATGGTGGGCCGTGTGGCGCGGGCCTCTCGGCTTACATGTTGATCGAGAATGTTCCGACTTCGAACGCCGCACGGTCCGCCACCCAAATCTGTCGAAGGATTAGTGGCGGCTCCTTTCTCAACATGGAGTCGCAAAATGATTGATCCCAAATTACATCAGCGTGAAATCCATCCGTACTTCACCCCAACCGTCTTCACCCGCCACAACCGCTTCCTCCACACGCTCATGCAAGACAACCAAGCCTGGTTCTGCGTCCAGGACCTCGGTCGGCTAATGGGCCGTCCAATGGACGAACGCCTCACCCTGAAACTCGATCCCGATCAGCGCCGAAACGTTCGGCTGCTGAAAAGCGGCAATCCCGTCGAATCCTTGATGGTCAGCGAATCAGGCATGTACGCCCTTCTCGTCCACCACTTCATCCCGGAAAATCGAAACCTGCGCCAATGGCTGAGCAATGAAGTCATCCCGATGCTGCGTGAGTCGAACGCGGCACCTGTGGATAACATTCCGAGCCTGAGTTCGTTGCAATGGGCCGGCATCTCGGTGCCGCTGCTGCACTGGCAGCATCAGGCCTGGATCAAGTGGCGGGATATGCCTGATCTGATGCAGGTACAACGCCCGTTCAAGATCATGGGTACTTGCAGTTGAAGGTCAGGTAAATGCAAAACCTGTGGGAGCGGGCTTGCTCGCGAATGCGGTGGGTCAATTACTATCAATGTCGACTGACACGCCCTCTTCGCGAGCAAGCCCGCTCCCACAGGGATTCTGGTGTGACAGACAAAATTAAAAAGGGGCAGACTTTGCACTCCGCCCCTTTGGTATCCCCCTCCGCTCAAAACCTCGAAACACTCCTCATCGCATCAACCAGATACCTCATCGCAATCCGATCACTCTCGGACAGCTCCCGATACCGCTCCACCAACTTCATCTCCTCGGAATTGAGCCGGCGCCTGCGCCGCCCCGTGCTCAGGCATGGAAATATCCCTAGCAGTTCGGTGATGCCTTGTACTTTCGACATGGACGATGTCCTTCTAATACGTCAAAGAAAACTTCAGAAAACCGCATCGCCCTCTACTTTTTTCAGCAAACGCTTGGTGCGCGCTGAACCCACCGGCCTGAAGGGCCGAAACCGGCTATGCCCATAGAATAGGAATTAAATCGGCGCTGAAAAGTGGTTTTTAGAGTAATTAGTCGAAAAAGGCACAAATGCCTTATAAAACAGAAAGTGCTGTGGGAAACGTTACCGGACATGTCTTGTTTCATTGCCGCAACATCGTTGTGCTATCAATCATTTTTTCTCAACAACCGAACGGTTTAAGCTATTTGGCATCTGTTTAAAGTCCGTTGCGTTTGGCCGAAGGCATGTCCGAACCTCCATTTCTGATCCAGCACGTGCCAGGAACGGCGCGGGATTGTTCACGACAGGTTGTACCTATGCACCGCAGGAATTTGCTCAAAGCGTCCATGGCCATCGCGGCTTACACCGGTTTATCGGCCACCGGACTCTTGGCCGCCCGAGCCTGGGCCGGCAATGGCGCGGCGGATGGCGACGCCCAGGCGTTCGACTTCGAAGCGCTGAAAATCCAGGCCAAGCAACTCGCCACCAACCGTTATCAGGACACCAAGCAGGTGCTGCCGCCGACCCTGGCAAGCATGACGCCGCAGAACTTCAATGCGATTCAGTACGACGGCAAGCATTCGCTATGGAACGAGCTGAACGGCCAACTGGACGTGCAGTTTTTCCATGTCGGCATGGGCTTCAAGCAACCGGTGCGCATGTACAGCGTCGATCCCAAGACGCGTCAGGCGCGCGAGGTGCATTTCCGCCCGTCGCTGTTCAACTATGAAAAAACCACCGTCGACACCAAGCAGCTCACCGGTGACCTGGGCTTCTCCGGGTTCAAGCTGTTCAAGGCCCCGGAACTGGACAAGCACGACGTGCTGTCTTTCCTTGGCGCCAGCTATTTCCGCGCCGTGGATTCCACTGGCCAATATGGCCTCTCGGCTCGTGGCCTGGCGATCGACACCTACGCCAAGAAACGTGAGGAATTCCCGGACTTCACCAAGTTCTGGTTCGAGACGCCGGACAAGGACAGTACCCGTTTCGTGGTCTACGCCCTGCTCGATTCACCTAGCGCCACCGGGGCCTATCGTTTCGACATCGACTGCCAGGCCAATCAAGTGGTGATGGGCATCGACGCTCATATCAATGCGCGCACTGCCATCGAACAACTGGGCATCGCGCCGATGACCAGCATGTTCAGCTGCGGCACTCATGAGCGGCGCATGTGCGACACCATCCACCCGCAAATCCACGACTCCGATCGCCTGGCCATGTGGCGCGGCAATGGCGAGTGGATCTGCCGTCCGCTGAACAACCCGGCGACCTTGCAGTTCAACGCTTTCGCCGACACCGACCCGAAAGGGTTCGGCCTGGTGCAGACCGATCATGAGTTCGCCAGTTATCAGGACACCGTTGATTGGTACAGCAAGCGCCCGAGCCTGTGGGTAGAACCGACAACCGCGTGGGGCGAAGGCTCTATCGATCTGTTGGAAATTCCTACCACCGGCGAGACCCTGGATAACATCGTCGCGTTCTGGACGCCGAAGAAACCGGTAGCCGCCGGCGACTCGCTGAATTACGGCTACAAGCTGTACTGGAGCGCCCTGCCGCCGGTCGGCACACCGCTGGCGCGGGTCAACGCGACCCGTTCGGGCATGGGCGGTTTCGTTGAAGGCTGGGCACCGGGCGAGCATTACCCGGAAGTCTGGGCCCGCCGGTTTGCGGTGGACTTCACCGGTGGCGGTCTGGACCGCTTGCCAGAGGGTGCGGGGATCGAGCCGGTGGTCACGTGCTCCAACGGCGAGGTGAAGGACTTCAACGTGCTGGTGCTCGATGACATCAAGGGTTACCGGATTACGTTTGACTGGTACCCGACCAATGACAGCGTTGCACCGGTAGAACTGCGGTTGTTTATTCGCACCAACGACCGGACGTTGAGTGAAACCTGGTTGTACCAGTATTTCCCGCCGGCGCCGGATAAGCGTAAGTACACGTGATGTAGCCAAATCAAAAGATCGCAGCCTGCGGCAGCTCCTACATGGGAATCGCATTTCTCTGTAGGAGCTGCCGCAGGCTGCGATCTTTTGACCCTGAAAACGCAAAAGCCCCGACCAAACCGGCCAGGGCTTTTTGTTTTACGGCGTTATTTAGTCCCGCAAATCCGACTCATGAATCGGCTGATCCCGATGGGTCGCACGCTGATACTGCGCCGGCCACACCGCTTTACGCCCACCCAGATCATCATCGGCATGCAGCGGCCAGTACGGATCGCGCAACAACTCCCGAGCCAGGAAGATAATGTCCGCCTGACAGGTCCGCAGAATGTGCTCAGCCTGCGCCGGCTCGGTAATCATTCCTACGGTGCCGGTGGCGATGCCTGACTCCTTGCGCACGCGCTCAGCGAAGCGGGTTTGATACCCCGGGCCTGTAGGAATTTCCGCATTGGCCGCCGTGCCGCCCGACGACACGTCGATCAAATCCACCCCCAGGTCCTTGAGGCGTCGCGCCAGTTCCACGGTTTCATCCGGGTTCCAGCCGTCTTCCACCCAATCGGTGGCCGATACCCGCACAAACAGCGGCAGTTCTTCCGGCCAGACCGCGCGCACCGCTTCGGTGACTTGCAGTACCAACCGAATGCGATTCTCGAACGAACCGCCATATTGATCACGCCGCTGATTGCTCAGGGGCGAGAGAAACTGGTGCAGCAGATAACCGTGCGCGGCGTGGATCTCGACCACTTTGAAACCGGCAACCAGTGAGCGTTTGGCCGCCTCGACAAAGGCCTGAATGACTTCAGCAATCTGCCCTTCATCCAGTTGTTTGGGCGGTGTGTGCTGTGGGTCGAAGGCAATCGGCGAAGGCCCGACCGGAGTCCAGCCGCCATCCTCCGGTTTGACGCTGCCGTGTTTGCCAAGCCACGGCCGATGGGTGCTGGCCTTGCGCCCGGCGTGGGCCAGTTGAATGCCGGCGACCGCACCTTGGGCGGCGATAAACCGGGTGATGCGTTGCAGCGGTTCGATCTGTTCGTCATTCCACAAGCCGAGGTCCTCGGCGGTGATGCGGCCATCGGCGGTGATGGCCGTGGCTTCGGTAAAAATCAGACCGGCCCCGCCGACGGCGCGACTGCCGAGGTGGACCAAATGCCAGTCATTGGCCAGCCCATCGACGCTGGAGTACTGGCACATTGGCGATACGGCAATGCGGTTGAGCAGGGTCAATTGGCGAAGGGTATAGGGTTCAAGCAGCAGACTCATGGGGCACCTCTCGAATCAGTGGGCAGGCTCCAGGGTTCTGTTTGAAAAGTCGACGAGTGACAGGAAAAGGTGCAGCACCCGCCCCCGCGGGCAAAAAATTCGACAAGACGTCACAAGGCCAATCAAGCAGTGCTTAGAGCCTAGTCGACAACGGGGGATGAGGGAGGGTTCCGGGGATATTTGGCGCCGGGGTGATCGCTATCGCGGGCAAGCCTTGCTCCTACAGACGGCGTACAACCTGTAGGAGCGAGGCTTGCCCGCGAAGGGGTCAGCGCGGTTCGATGTGGGCAATCATCAACTGCACGGTCTCGTTGCCGCGAAACTCGTTGAGGTCGAGTTTGTAGGCCAATTCCACCCATTTGATGGTCGGGTTCGGCCAGATATCGCGATCAATCCCGAAAGCGATGCCATCGAGCTTCACCGAGCCACATTCACTTTTCAGCACCACTTTCAGGTGCCGCTCGCCGACCACGCGTTGCTCGACCAACTGGAACACACCGTGGAACAGCGGCTCAGGGAAGTGCTGCCCCCAAGGACCGGCGTGGCGCAAGGCACGAGCCAGTTCCAGGTGAAATTCCTCGACCGCCAACGTGCCATCCGACAGCAGGCGTCCGGTCAGGTCTTCTTCGCGCAATTGCCGACGCACTTCAGCGTCAAAGGCTTCGGCGAACAGCGGAAAATTCGCTTCCGGCAACGTCAGACCCGCCGCCATCGCATGGCCGCCGTACTTACTGATCAGGTTCGGATGCTGCGCCGCGACCACGCTCAAGGCGTCGCGAATATGGAAGCCCTGGACCGAGCGCCCCGAGCCCTTGAGCATGCCCTCGCCCGCATCGGCAAAGGCAATGGTCGGGCGGAAATAGCGTTCTTTCATCCGCGAGGCGAGGATGCCGATAACGCCCTGGTGCCACTCGGGATCGAACAGGCACAAGCCGAACGGCATCGATTCCACCGGCAAGTCCTTGAGCTGGGCCAGCGCTTCACGCTGCATGCCCTGCTCGATGGATTTGCGGTCCTGGTTCATGCCGTCGAGCTGGGCCGCCATTTCCCGGGCGCCCGCCGCGTCTTCGGTGAGCAGGCATTCGATGCCCAGGCTCATGTCATCCAGGCGCCCCGCCGCGTTCAGGCGCGGGCCGACGATAAAACCCAAATCCGTGGAAGTGATGCGCGTGTGGTCACGCTTGGCAACTTCGAGGATCGCCTTGATCCCCGGCCGGGCGCGACCGGCGCGAATCCGTTCCAGGCCTTGGTGCACCAGGATACGGTTGTTGGCATCCAGCGGCACCACGTCGGCGACGCTGCCCAGCGCCACCAGATCAAGCAATTCGCCGATGTTCGGCTGCGGCTTGCTCTCGTACCAACCGAGGCTGCGCAAGCGTGCGCGCAGGGCCATCAGCACGTAGAAGATCACGCCGACGCCGGCCAGCGCCTTGCTCGGAAACTCACAACCTGGCTGGTTCGGGTTGACGATGGCATCGGCCAGCGGCAGTTCATCGCCGGGCAAGTGGTGATCGGTGACCAACACCTTGAGCCCGGCCTTTTTCGCCGCAGCCACGCCTTCGACGCTGGAAATGCCGTTGTCCACGGTAATCAGCAGGTGCGGCGTGCGGGTCAGCGCCACTTCGACGATTTCCGGGGTCAGGCCATAGCCGTACTCGAAACGGTTCGGCACCAGATAGTCGACGTGGGCTGCGCCGAGCAACTGCAAACCGAGCATGCCGACGGTACTGGCCGTCGCGCCATCGGCGTCGAAGTCGCCGACGATCAGAATCCGCTGACGCTGCTCCAGCGCCGTTACCAGCAAATCCACCGCCGCATCGATGCCCTTGAGCTGCTGGAACGGAATCAGCCGCGCCAGGCTCTTGTCCAGTTCAGCCTCGCTCTGCACACCACGCGCCGCGTACAAACGGGTCAGCAGCGGTGGCAGATCACCGAGGAATGGCAGGGTATCGGGCAACAGGCGAGGTTCGATGCGCATGGGGTGACAGGTGCTTCTCTGGAATACGTAGGATAAAACCGGATGAAACGTGAGAACGGCGAATAATCAGCCGCGTTCGCCGCTCAGCCACTGCAACTGGACTTCGTGTTGACCACGGTCGTCGGTGACGAAAATCGTCCCTTCGCTGATCATCACGTCCCACTTGATAACGCGGGGCATGTCTTTGGCCAGGGTTTCCAGCACGTCTTGCGGCACCGCCGCGATGTGCACGTTTTTCAGGTTCTTGATCGCCGGGATCACTTTGGTTTCCCAGACTCGCAAGCTGCCATAAGCCAGCAGGCTGGTGCGCTCGGTGCGACGGGAGCACCAGGTCAGGCGATCGGCGTCCGGCTGGCCGACTTCGATCCAGTGCAGGACACGGTCATCCAGGCTTTTTTCCCACAGGGCCGGTTCATCCACGTCTGACAGACCACGACCAAACGATAGCTGCTCGTTGTACCAGAAGGCGTAGGCCAGCAGCCGCACGGTCATGCGCTCTTCGGTTTCCGAAGGGTGACGGGCGATGGTCTGCTTCACGCTCTCGTAGACGCTGCGGTCGAGGTCGGTAAGGTTCAGTTCAAACTTGTAGGTCGTGGACGGCTGGGCCATGAACGGGCTTCTTGATACGAGGAAAGGCGGCAAGTCTAACCGATGCAGTAGGCAATCAGAGAATTGACGACCATCAACCTTGGGCGACTGACACTAGGCTATGTTAAAACGCACTACTTAAAAGACTTTGTCCTACAGGAACCTACATGCCACTCACCGGAAAACCGCTCTCAGGTCTGAAAGTCATCGAATTGGGTACGTTGATTGCCGGGCCGTTTGCCTCGCGCATTTGCGGTGAGTTTGGTGCCGAAGTGATCAAGATCGAATCCCCGGACGGCGGTGATCCGTTGCGCAAATGGCGCAAGCTGTATGAAGGCACTTCGCTGTGGTGGTTCGTCCAGGCGCGCAATAAAAAGTCCCTGACCCTGAACCTCAAGCACCCTGACGGCTTGGCGATTCTGAAAAAACTGCTCAGCGAAGCGGACATCCTGATCGAGAACTTCCGTCCTGGCGTGTTGGAAAAACTCGGCCTGGGCTGGGACGTCTTGCATGCGCTGAACCCGAAACTGGTGATGGTTCGGCTTTCGGGCTTCGGCCAGACCGGGCCGATGAAAGATCAGCCAGGGTTTGGCGCGGTCGGCGAATCCATGGGCGGCCTGCGCTACATCACCGGGTTCGAAGACCGACCGCCGGTACGCACCGGAATCTCCATCGGCGACTCGATTGCCGCGCTCTGGGGCGTGATCGGCGCGCTGATGGCATTGCGTCATCGCGAGGTCAACGGCGGCCTCGGCCAAGTGGTCGATGTGGCGCTGTATGAGGCGATTTTCGCCATGATGGAAAGCATGGTCCCGGAGTTCGACGTATTCGGTTTCATCCGCGAACGCACCGGCAACATCATGCCCGGCATCACACCCTCCTCCATCCACACCAGTGCTGACGGCAAACACGTGCAGATCGGCGCCAATGGCGATGCGATTTTCAAACGTTTCATGCTGATCATCGGCCGGGAAGACCTGGCCAACGACCCGGTGCTGGCCAGCAACGATGGCCGCGACAGTCGCCGTGACGAGATTTACGGGGTGATTGATCGTTGGGTCAATTCGCTGCCGCTCGACAGCGTGATTGCGCAATTGAATCAGGCCGAAGTCCCAGCCAGCCGGATTTTCAGCGCCGAAGACATGTTCAGCGATCCGCAGTACCTGGCCCGGGAAATGTTCCTGCACGCCAAGCTGCCGGACGGCAAGGACTTCAAGATGCCGGGGATCGTGCCGAAACTCTCTGAGACACCCGGCACGTCTGAATGGGTCGGACCGGAACTGGGTGAGCACAATGCGCAGGTACTCCACGATCTTGGCTATGACGAGAGGCAGATCGCACAACTGCGTGAAAACGGGGCCATCTAAGCTGAAGCGCCTGCGATCGACCTTCATCAATCGCGCCAGCGGCAGGCATGCACTGGCGCTTTTCGGGCTGCTGGTCGGCCTGATATCACCCGTGTCGGCACACCCGAAAGAGACGCTGGTCTGGCTGTTGCGCGACTTGCCGCCACTGACGATCTTCGAAGGCCCGGAAAAAGGCCAAGGGGTCGTCGATCAACTGATGCCGCTGTTGATCGCCGGTATGCCGCAATACGATCACACGCTGATGCGGGTCAACCGCGCCCGTGGCATGCAGATGCTTCGTGAGGAATCGTTCACCTGTGATCCGTCGCTGGTCTGGAGCAAGGCGCGGGAACAGTGGATCGTGTTTTCCATTCCGGTGTTCCGGGCGGTCAGCAATGGCCTGGTTGTCCGGCAGGAAGATCGACCGGAACTGGAGCCATTCCTGGTGAATGGCGAGGTCGATCTGGCGGCGCTGCTGGCCAGTGGCGAGAAGAAGGTCGGGACTGTTGCCGAGCGCAGTTACGGGCAGTTTGTCGACGTCTTGCTGCAACAAGCGCCCGCGAATGCGCTGACACTCCATTATGGCAACGACGCACTGGGCAGCCTGTTGCAGATGCAGCGCCTGGGGCGATTGCTCTCGGTCTTGGGCTACTGGCCGGAGATCCGTTACCTGGCCCAGCAAGAACATATTGCCGACAGCGAGTTGGCGTTTTATCCGGTCAAGGGCACCGACACCTACATTTCCACATACATCGGCTGCTCAAAGACCCCTCAGGGCCAGCAGGACATCAGCGAGATCAATCAACTGTTGCGCACCCTGCCCCACGAACGCTTGGCTCATGCCTATGCCGACTGGCTCGACCCGCAACGGCGCAACGACTATCTGGAACAAGCCAAGGCCTTTTTCGAGCATCCGACTGAGCAATGACAAATTCCGGACAAAAGAAACCCCGAGAAGTGGGGAGACGACTCGGGGTTAAACGTGGTCTACATAAAGACCAGTAGCAGCAAGCTACAAGCACCGGAGCACAATGCTTGATCCTGCTGTTACAACGTCTGACTGACCTTGGAGCAGGAAGGTTCCCACAAAAACCAATTCAATTTCAGCGGGCCAGGATCTTGTCCTGGGCCGCATTGCGCAAAGCCGCGATCACACAGGGCTCCAGGCGTCCTTCAGCGATCAGCACGTCGCGGTGCAAACCGTCGACGACATCCGTCAGTTGCCACTTGTCACTCAACTGCGCCTGATTGAATGCACGTTCAACCACAATGGCACCGGCCGCGCTCTTCAGGGTCACCAGGCATTCGCCATGGGCACCGGAAGGGGTCAACGTAACCTGATACGGGCTCAGAGCCTCACCGAGCAATAGACTGATACTTTCCATCTCGATCACCACTCAATAGTCCGAAAACAAAGTGCCTGGGAGGGCGTGTCTACAGTAAATGACCCCTGGCCCGAGAAGAAAGTTCTGGATACCGACCTGCGTCTCTGGTCGAAAGAGCATGCGCCGCAAAGATGACAGGGAAAAAACAGCTGACCTCAGGCCCTGGCTTGAAGTGTCGATTGCGCTTGATAGCTGTCCAGCAGCCCGCGCATCAACACCGCGGAAACGGGGCTGTGCAGGTGCCCCAGCAGCCTGACGTCACTGTCGGCCAGCAGGGCCGTCAAGTCTGACATGACACTCGACGCCACGCTCCCCAGCAGAATCAGCGCACGGGCCTCACGGTGCTGCGCCAGATGTCGCACCAGTGCCACCCCGTCGCCCCCCTGGAGTTGCGGATCGCAGAGCGCGATGTCGACCGCGCCCCTGTGTTCCAGGGAACATCGCGCCTGGGCCATCGACGACGCCGCCAGCACGTCATACACGCCAATGGCGTTGAGCATCTGGTGCAACGCCATCATCCGGAACGGGTTGTGTTCAAGTATCAGAATCTTGAGCGAGCGCATGGGCGACCCCTGAGACGACAATCGCGGACTCTCACCGCAGTTGCCAACCACTCTAGGGGAGCTTCCTTCAGCGTCCCATCAGAAAAGTAGTCGCACCCTATAGGACAATTCCTAAACTTGTGAGGAGCGCTGACAGGCACACGAACCTCGGCGCTGACCGATATCGGTCCACCCTCCCAGCAATCCGCGCAGTTGACCGTCGGCACTGTAAAACGGCACCGTCCACTGATAGACGTCCCGAACCCCGTTATTGAACTTCAACTGCCGCTGGCTGAACCGGGTCTTGCGCGTATCGAGTTGGGCCATGAACTCGGCGTGCAGCATTTCGGCGGAGTCCCCGGGCATGACGTCGACGTCGATCAGCCGCCGCCCCTGCACCTGGTCGAAGCGGATGGACAGGCTCTCCTCATAGCTCTTGTTGCACATGATCAACCGCCCCTCCAGATCGCGGACGAACATGGGATCGGGCATCGCATCGATCAATGCATGCTGGAACGCCAGCTGATCGCTGAGGTCTTTCTCGGCGTCCCGGCGCTGCTTGATCAGTGCCGCCAGCCGCCGGTTCCAGAGCAAGGACAGCAGGCTGAACAGGCTGACGATGAACATCCCCCAACACCCCCATTGGGCGAAGCGCTGCCAAACGGAAAGCGCTGGATTGGGGGCAATGCCATCGAGCCACTTCAGGCGGATGGCCCGTAACTCGGTCGGAGGGAAGGCTTCAAGTGCCTTGTTGAGAATGCTCAAGAGCTGCGGCTGTCCTTTTCGTACAGCCAGATGGTCGGCTTCCCACGAACCCTCCACGGTATGCCCTACTTTCAACTGCCCGAGCGGATAAAGCTGCGCACCGGTTTCGTTCTCGATGGTGGCATAGGCCTCGCCGCTTTCGACCAGCGCCCGGGCCTCGGCGTAGGTCTTGACCGAACGTACTTCGATGGCCGGATAGTCACGGCGAATGGTTTCCAGCAGTGCGTGCCGGGCGGGCAGCACCAAAACCCGTTTGGACAGCTGATCCAGGGACTGCAACAGCGGCGCCCCGGCGTGCCCGACCATGACCCAGGCAGAGCCGCCGAAGGCATGGCTGAAATCCAGAAACCGCTTGCGCTCGTCATTCACCGCCAGAGTGGTGCTCATGTCTGCGCCGCCGCTTTCCAGGCGCCCGAGTAACTGGTCGGTGGAAAACGATTCTTCATGGACGAAATGCAGCCCGGTCATCGCACTGATGCGGTTGAGCACATCATTGTTCAAACCATTCCAGTGCCCGTGCTCATCCTTGAACAGGTACAGCGGATACTGCGTCGAGGCGACGATGACCTTCGGGTTCTCGCGTATCCATTGGCGCTCCTGGGCACTGAGCTCAATGGCGTTGACGGTTACCGAGGACGTGGCCTCATAACCCACCAGTTGTGCAGCCCGTGCGGACGATGCGAGGCCCAGTGCACCCAACAAAAAAACCCAGCACATGGCTGGTTTCAACCCTCTAAAAAACAACATTGCCACTTCCTTCGCGATCAAATCGCCCGTCCTTCAGGGGCGAAAACGCGACAAGTGTGGCACGCAGAAACAAGAAAGCCCGTCAGGAGACGGGCTTCAAAATGTGACAGCGTTGCGGGCTTAAAGTGGCTTGCCGCGGTTGCCATGCTGGCTGACAAAGGCCTGCACGGCTTTCAGGTCGTTTGGCAAAACGGTGCAGCGCTCTTCTCGCTCAAACAAATCAGAAAGATGTGCAGGCAGTTCGAGCGCTTTTCCTACACCGGCTTTTTCCACCGCGTCCGGGAATTTGACCGGATGGGCGGTGCCCAGGATCACCATCGGGATGTCCAGGCTGCGACGGCATTCGCGAGCCGCTTTAACGCCGATTGCAGTGTGCGGGTCCAGCAACTCGCCAGTCTGCTCGAAAACCTCGGCAATGGTTTCGCAGGTTTGTGCGTCATCCACGGCCAGGGAATCGAACAGCTTGCGGGCTTCGGTCCAGCGCTCTTGCTCGACACTGAAACCGCCACCCTGCTTGAAGCTGTCCATCAAACCGGCAATCGCCGCGCCATTACGACCGTGCAGGTCGAACAGCAGGCGTTCGAAGTTCGACGAGACCATGATGTCCATGGACGGCGACAACGTGGCGTGCAGGGTTTCCTTGACGTACTGATTGCCGCTCATGAAGCGGTGCAGGATGTCGTTGCGGTTGGTGGCGACGATCAACTGGTTGATCGGCAGGCCCATGTTGCGCGCCAGGTAACCGGCGAAGATGTCGCCGAAGTTGCCGGTCGGCACCGAGAACGACACCGAACGCGCCGGGCCGCCCAGTTGCAGGGCTGCGTGGAAGTAGTAAACGATCTGGGCCATGATCCGCGCCCAGTTGATCGAGTTCACGGCCACCAGACGCGTGCCTTTGAGGAAGCTCTGGTCAGCGAAGCTGTTCTTGACCATTTCCTGGCAGTCATCGAAGTTGCCTTCGATGGCGATGTTGTGGATGTTCTCGCCATAGATCGTGGTCATCTGGCGGCGCTGCACTTCGGACACACGGTTGTGCGGGTGCAGGATGAAGATGTCGACGTTTTCGCAGTGCTTGCAGCCTTCGATGGCGGCCGAACCGGTATCACCGGAGGTGGCGCCAACAATCACCACGCGCTCGCCGCGTTTTTCCAGCACGTAGTCGAGCAGGCGACCGAGCAGTTGCAGGGCAAAGTCCTTGAACGCCAGGGTCGGGCCGTGGAACAGCTCCAACACCCATTCGTTGCCGTTCAATTGACGCAACGGCGCCACGGCGCTGTGCGAGAACACACCGTAGGTTTCTTCAAGGATCTTTTTGAAATCGGCGTCGGGGATGCTGCCGGCCACGAACGGGCGCATCACCCTGAAGGCCAGTTCGTGATACGGCAGGCCGGCCCAGGAAGCGATTTCTTCCTGGGTGAAACGTGGCAGGCATTCCGGCACATACAGGCCGCCGTCCGTGGCCAGACCGGCCAGCAGAACGTCTTCGAAATTCAGGGCCGGTGCCTGGCCGCGAGTACTGATATAGCGCATAGGGGCAAACCTTCGGTTTGAGCTGCAAGTTGCAAGCTATAAGCGGCAAGACAAAAGCAGATCAGCTTTTACTTGCCGCGTGAAGCTTGCCACTTGCCGCTGCTTCAATTTAGTTCAGGTGCTCGACGCGAATCCGCACCACCGGACCGACCACACCCGCCAGTGTTTCCAGGGCAGTGATGGCGTCGTTCATGTGCTGTTCCAGCACACGGTGGGTCAGCAGGATCATCGGCACCAGGCCGTCGTGTTCCTCGACTTCCTTCTGCATGATCGATTCGATGTTGATGCCGCGCTCCGACAGGATGCTCGCCACTTGGGCCAGTACACCTGGATGATCCTTGGCCTGAATCCGCAAGTAGTAAGCACTTTCGCACGCTTCGATCGGCAGGATCGGGTGCGCCGACAGCGAATCCGGCTGGAAGGCCAGATGCGGCACACGGTTTTCCGGGTCCGAGGTCATGGCGCGAACCACGTCCACCAGGTCGGCGATCACCGACGAAGCGGTCGGCTCCATGCCGGCGCCAGCGCCGTAGAACAGGGTCGAACCCGCCGCATCGCCGTTGACCATCACCGCGTTCATCACGCCGTTGACGTTGGCGATCAGGCGATCGGCCGGGATCAGCGTCGGGTGCACACGCAACTCGATACCGGCCGCGGTGCTGCGCGCCACGCCCAGGTGCTTGATGCGATAGCCCAGCGCTTCGGCGTAGTTCACGTCAGCAGTGGTCAGCTTGGTGATGCCTTCGGTGTAAGCCTTGTCGAATTGCAGCGGAATGCCGAACGCAATGGAGGCCAGGATCGTCAGCTTGTGGGCCGCGTCGATGCCTTCAACGTCGAACGTTGGATCGGCTTCGGCGTAACCCAGGGCTTGCGCCTCGGCGAGGACGTCTTCGAAGGTGCGACCCTTCTCACGCATCTCGGTGAGGATGAAGTTGCCGGTGCCGTTGATGATCCCGGCGACCCAGTTGATACGGTTGGCGGACAAGCCTTCACGAATCGCCTTGATCACCGGAATGCCACCGGCCACAGCCGCTTCGAACGCAACGATCACGCCCTTCTCGCGTGCCTTGGCGAAAATTTCATTACCGTGAACGGCAATCAGTGCCTTGTTCGCGGTGACCACATGCTTGCCATTCTCGATGGCCTTGAGTACCAGCTCGCGGGCAACGGTATAGCCGCCCATCAGCTCTATAACGATGTCGATCTCAGGGTTCGTGGCCACTTCGAAGACATCGTTGGTAATCGCAATACCGGTCGTCTGGAACTGAGGCTTTGGCGTGCGCATGGCAATTTGTGCCACTTCGATTCCACGCCCGGCACGACGAGCAATTTCCTCGGCGTTGCGCTGAAGTACGTTGAAGGTTCCGCCACCGACGGTCCCTAACCCACAGATGCCTACTTTGACCGGTTTCACTGTGAACTCCCCATAAAACGGCCGACTCAAGGCCGGCCGTGAAAACAGCCGCGTGCTCGCGGCTCTCTATTAATGGCCCGGCTCATGTTGCCGCCGGACCATGATCGTCAATGGCTGACCGTGACGATGCGAATTTACTTCGCGCCCAGCGCCAGTTTGGCGACTTGTGGCGCAGGCTGGTAGCCCGGAATGACCTGACCGTCAGCCAAAACGATGGCCGGCGTGCCGTTCACGCCGATCGACTGACCGAGGGCGAACTGCTTGGAAACCGGGTTATCGCACTTGGCGGCCTTGATTTCCTTGCCATCGACCATCTTGTCCATCGCCGCTTTCTTGTCTTTCGAGCACCAGACCGCTTGCAGTTGTTCGTCACCCGGCGAGCCCAGGCCCTGGCGCGGGAACGCCACGTAACGCACTTCGATGCCGCGCTTGTTCAGCTCCGGCACTTCGGCGTGCAGCTTGTGGCAGTACGGGCAGGTGGTGTCGGTGAACACGGTGATGTGCGACTTGGTTTCGCCAATCGCCGGGTAGACCACGGTTTCGGCAACCGGGATGTCGTTGATCAGTTTGGAAATGCCCAGGCGTTCGGTTTTCTCGGTCAGGTTGACCGGTTTACCGTCCTTGAGCTGGAACAGGTAGCCCTGAACCACGTACTGACCGTCGGCGCTAGCGTAGAGCACGCGGCTGCCTTTGAGTTTGACTTCGTACAGACCGGCCAGCGGGCTGGCGCTGATGGTTTCGATCGGGGTTTCAAGCTGGAGGCTTTCCAGGCTTTTACGAATGGCTTTGTCGGCCGCGTCATCAGCGACGGCAAAGGTACTGACCAACGCAATGGCGGCGGCGGCGAAAATCTGGGTCAGACGCATGAGAACTCCTGAAGGCGGACAAATGGAACGATCAGAACGCCCGTGCCGAAACACCGGGTCATAACCGCCCATCGTGCAAACCCGCAAAGCCTACCACATAAGGCTCCGGTGGCCGAATGCGGGAGATGCAGACATCCATGATCCTTTGTGTAGGAGCTGCCGAAGGCTGCGATCTTTTGATGTTGATTTTAAAGATCAAAAGATCGCAGCCTTCGGCAACTCCTGCAAAGTGCTGTATTCAGCCTCTGGGATGGTGTTTGGCGTGCAGGTCTTGCAAACGGGCGCGGGCAACATGAGTGTAGATCTGGGTGGTGGACAGGTCGCTGTGGCCGAGCAGCATTTGCACCACGCGCAAGTCGGCGCCGTGGTTGAGCAGGTGCGTGGCGAAGGCGTGGCGCAGGGTGTGGGGCGACAGCGACTTGGCGATCCCGGCGACTTTGGCCTGGTGCTTGATCCGATGCCAGAAGGTCTGGCGGGTCATTTGTTCGCCGCGCTGGCTCGGGAACATCACATCGCTGGGCCGCCCGCCGAGCAGTTCGCCACGGCCATCGCGCAGGTAGCGCTCGACCCACACAATCGCCTCCTCGCCCATTGGCACCAGCCGTTCCTTACTGCCCTTGCCCATCACCCGCAGCACGCCCTGGCGCAGGTTGACCTGTTCCAGGGTCAGGCTGATCAGCTCGGTCACCCGCAAGCCGCAAGCGTAAAGCACTTCAAGCATGGCCCGGTCGCGCTGGCCGATGGCTTCGCTCAGGTCCGGGGCTTTTAGCAGAGCTTCCACGTCCGCTTCCGACAAGGATTTGGGCAATGGCCTACCGAGTTGCGGCATGTCGACACGCAATGTCGGATCGACGGCGATCAGCTTTTCCCGCAGCAGATAGCGATAAAAGCCACGCACGCCGGAGAGAAATCTGGCGGTGGAACGGGGTTTGTAGTTTTGCTCCAGGCGCCAGGCCAGGTGATCGAGGATCAGCTCACGACCGGCGTTGATCAGCTCCAGGTTTTTTTCCTGCAGCCAGCCGTGGAATAGCGCCAGATCACTGCGATAGGCATCGCGGGTGTTGTCGGAAAGGCCTTTCTCCAGCCACAGGGCGTCGAGGAATTGGTCTATCAGGGGGTGGTCAATGGCGGGCATAGAGGCTCAGGTTGCGGGGAAACTGGCAGCAAGTCTTTCATAGCCTGCTCAGGCTTTATAGAGCCTGATGTAGACGCGGTGCTTGAAAGATCGATCGCGGGCAAGCCTCGCGCCTACAGGATTGATCGGTTTTCGATTCTGTAGGAGCGAGGCTTGCCCGCGAACATCGCAACTCGGTGCCGGACCAGAAATGCACTCCCGGCAGCCCCCCATAAATCGCAGGCAACAAAAAAGCAGCCCGTAGGCTGCTTTTTTCTGCATCGGAAGCTGGACTTAAGCCAGTTTTTCCTTGATGCGAGCTGCTTTACCGGACAGGTCACGCAGGTAGTACAGCTTGGCTTTACGTACGTCACCGCGACGTTTAACGGCCATGCTGTCGATTTGCGGGCTGTAGGTCTGGAAAGTACGCTCTACGCCAACACCGTTGGAGATTTTACGAACGGTGAAAGCACTGTTTACGCCGCGGTTACGCTTGGCGATAACAACACCTTCGAACGCTTGCAGACGCGAACGGTCGCCTTCCTTCACTTTCACCTGAACGACAATGGTGTCGCCCGGGGCAAAGGTAGGGATCTCTTTGGTCATCTGCTCTGCTTCGAGTGCAAGGATGATTTTGTTAGTCATGCTGTGCTCCTAAGGTAAATCGTCGGATCTACCATCGATACGTTGTTAACTATCGTCCCGCTCGCGGATGTATTCCTCGAGCAGCTTCTTCTCTTCTCCAGAAAGCGAGCGGCTTTCCAGAAGATCGGCGCGTCGTTCAAAGGTCCTACCAAGGGACTGCTGTAAACGCCAACGCCGGATATGCGCGTGATTGCCACTTAGCAACACGTCGGGAACACGCTGATCCGCATACACCTCAGGTCGGGTGTAGTGCGGGCAATCCAGCAAACCATCCGTAAAGGAATCTTCCTCGGCGGAGTCCGCATGCCCTAAAGCTCCAGGCAGCAGTCGTGTAACCGCATCGATCAGGACCATCGCCGGCAGCTCGCCGCCAGACAGTACATAGTCGCCAATCGACCACTCTTCATCGACATGAGCTTCAATAAAACGCTCGTCAATGCCTTCATAGCGGCCGGCAATCAGGATCAATGCATCCAGATTCGCCAACTCGCGCACCGCCGACTGAGTCAGTTGGCGGCCTTGGGGGGACAGGTAAATTACCTTCGCCGCCTCCCCGGCTGCTGCTTTGGCCTGAACCAGAGCATCTTCCAGGGGCTTGATCTTCATCACCATGCCCGGGCCACCGCCAAATGGGCGATCGTCCACAGTGTGATGTCGATCCGTCGTGTAGTCTCGCGGATTCCAACAGGTGAGCTGCAACAGCCCCTGTTTCACCGCACGACTGGTGATGCCGTACTCGCTGATGGCGGAGAACATCTCGGGAAACAAACTGATCACTTCTACGCGCAAGTTAGCCACGCTTAGAAGTCCGCATCCCATTCCACCTTCATCTCGCCTGCGGCAAGGTCGACTGCCAACACGCATTGCTCGGTATAGGGCAACAGGCGTTCGCGATCATCCAGGCTGCCAGCGCAAGGCTTGACCACCATTACATCATTGGCGCCGGTTTCCAGAAGATGATCGATCTTCCCGAGCAATTGCCCGAGTTGGTCAATAACCTTCAGACCTTCGAGCTGGTACCAGTAGTACTCGCCGTCGGTCAATTCAGGGAACAGGTTGCGCGGCACGCAGATCTCATAACCGGCCAGAAGACGAGCTTCTTCACGGTCATCAAGATCCTTGAGCTTTGCGACCAGGAACTTGTCGTTCCCTCGTCCGCTGACCAGCTCAACCTGTTTAACGCTGCCTTCGCGCTTGAGCGTCCAGGTTTTGTATTGCAACAGGTTTTCAGTCGGATCAGTAAAGGAGTAAACCTTCACTTCGCCGCGAACGCCGTGAACAGAATAAATCTTGCCGATAACGATCAAATCATCAGCAATGGCAGGCGTCGCGTTCATATTGCTCAGGCCGCAGCCTTAGATGCATCCTTCAACAACTGAGCAACACGCTCAGAAGGTTGTGCACCAACGCTCAGCCAGTAGGCTACGCGCTCTTGGTTCACGGACAGACGAACTTCTTGACCACGAGCAACAGGGTTGAAGAAACCAACCTGTTCCTTGTGCGAACCGTCGCGCGGGTTGCGGCTGTCGGTTACGGTCAAGTGGTAAAACGGGCGCTTTTTGGAGCCGCCAAGGGCAAGACGGATTGTTAGCATGTGAACATCGTTCCTGTAGTCGGTGCTGCAAATCTAAAGGCACAGCGGGCATAGGTGCCCGAAAGGCCGCATATTCTAAGGAATATCCGGACTTTTGCAAATGTCTTTTTCCGACGGCCTTTCGGTCGTCATCCAGATTTGCTATAGAGCCGTCGTTGAAAACGGCCAGTCAGCTCCCGCCAAGTGCGGGTTTGCTGGAGATCCCACTTCCCTGTGGGGTTGCGTCAACATCGCTGCCGACGCGAATTCTTTACATTTTCGGCATGCCGCCGCCGGGCAACATACCGCCCATGCCGCGCATCATTTTGGCCATTCCGCCTTTTGCGGAGAATTTCTTCATCATCTTCTGCATCTGTTTGTGTTGCTTGATCAAGCGACCGATGTCCTGCACCTGGGTGCCGGAACCCATGGCGATCCGGCGTTTGCGCGAACCGCTGATCAGCTCAGGGTCGCGGCGCTCGGCCGGGGTCATGGAATTGATGATGGCTTCCATCTGCTTGAATTGCTTCTCTGCCGCGCCCTGGGCATTGCCCATTTGCGCCAGGTTCACGCCGCCGATGTTCGGCAGTTTGTCCATGAGGCCGCCGAGGCCGCCCATGTTTTTCATCTGTTGCAACTGATCGCGGAAGTCTTCGAGGTCGAAGCCCTTGCCCTTCTTCAGCTTCTTGGCCAGTTTGTCGGCCTTGTCCTTGTCGAGGGTCGCTTCGGCCTGTTCGATCAGGCTGAGCACGTCGCCCATGCCGAGGATGCGCGAAGCAATACGCTCAGGGTGGAACGGTTCGAGCGCTTCGCTCTTCTCGCCCATACCGATGAACTTGATCGGCTTGCCGGTGATGGCGCGGACCGACAGCGCGGCACCGCCACGGGCATCGCCGTCGACCTTGGTCAGGATCACACCGGTCAGCGGCAGCGCATCACCGAAGGCCTTGGCCGTATTGGCGGCGTCCTGGCCGGTCATGGCGTCGACCACGAACAGGGTTTCGACCGGATTGATCGCGGCATGCAGCGCCTTGATCTCGCCCATCATCTCTTCGTCGATGTGCAGACGACCGGCGGTGTCGACGATGACCACGTCGATGAATTTCAGTTTTGCTTCTTTAATAGCCGCTTGCGCGATCTCGACCGGCTTCTGGCTCAGGTCGGACGGGAAGAAGGTAACACCGACTTCAGCCGCGAGCATTTCCAGCTGTTTGATTGCCGCCGGACGGTAAACGTCGGCCGACACAACCATCACCGACTTCTTCTTGCGCTCTTTAAGGAAGCGCGCGAGTTTGCCGGCGGTGGTGGTTTTACCCGCGCCCTGCAAACCGGCCATCAATACGACGGCGGGCGGAACGGCGCTCAGGTTCAGGTCTTCGTTGGCCGCGCCCATCAGGCTTTCGAGTTCGGCCTGGACGATCTTCACGAAGGCCTGGCCCGGCGTCAGGCTGCGCGACACCTCGGTGCCGACGGCGCGTTCCTTGACCGAATTGACGAAGTCCTTGACCACCGGCAGGGCGACGTCGGCTTCAAGCAACGCCATGCGCACTTCGCGCAGGGTGTCTTTGATGTTGTCCTCGGTCAGCTTGGCCTTGCCGGTGACATGGCGCAGCGTCTGCGAGAGACGGTCGGTTAAGTTTTCAAACATTGCGCGATCCTTTCAGGCCCTGTGTAGACCGGGATAATGGCGGCCCAGACCGGAATAAACATGTGCTCGGCGAGCCTGCGGCGTGGGCAGGTCGCGGATTATAGCGAAGACTGCGGCCGGCGGACACCTCGCTGTCAGGTTCTATGGTCTTTCGTGCCATGTGGGTTCTATGCCAAACTCAGCGCCTTTCGGGCTTGCCTAACAGGATTTATGCTCCCCTTGTCACCGAGTTTGATTACTACCCTCGCCGCCGCCTGCTTTTATGCCGCTGCGACCCTCTATCAGGGCACTCGTCTGGCCACTGGTGCCAAGGCGAACAAGCGCCTGCTGGTCACGCTCGGCGTGCTCGCCGTGCTGGCTCACAGCGCCAGCCTGTTCACGCATCTGCTGACGCCGATTGGCCTGGGCCTGGATTTCTTCAGTGCCGCCAGCCTGATTGCCGCCGCGGTCATCGCGCTGACGTTGCTGGCCTGCTCGCGGATTCCGGTGGAGAACCTGCTGGTCTTGCTGTTCCCGCTAGGGGCCGCCACCGTACTACTGGCGCAGTTCGCCCCCGCCGGGACGGTGCAGATCATTGATGAAGAGCCGGGCATCCTCGCCCACATCCTCTTGTCGATCCTCGCCTACGGCATGTTCACCATCGCGGTGTTCCAGGCCTTGCTGCTGCTGGTGCAAGACCACCAGCTCAAAAACAAGCACCCGTCCGGGCTGATCAAAAACTTCCCCCCGCTGCAAACCATGGAAAGCCTGTTGTTCGGCTTTCTCTGGGCCGGCTGGACGCTGCTGTCGCTGTCGCTGATCTCGGGCTGGCTGTTCGTCGAGAACCTGTTCGCCCAGCACCTGGTGCACAAAACCCTGCTGGCCTGCCTGGCCTGGATCGTCTTCAGCGTATTGCTGTGGGGTCGTACCCGCCTCGGCTGGCGCGGGCACAAGGCGATCCGCTGGACCCTCGCCGGTTTCTGCCTGCTGATGCTGGCCTATTTCGGCAGCAAGCTGGTTCGTGAATACATTCTGCACATCTGACGGGCGGCAATAATGGACGACTTGCCCATAGGGCCGATGCTCGCAGTGATGGCCCTGCTGATTTTATGGTCGGGGCTGTTTACCGCCATCGAAGTCGCGCACCAGCACCTGCTGGCCCAACGCACCGCCACCCGCGCCAGCGACAAGCCGGTGGCGAAGCTGAGCTTTGCGCTCAACAGCCTGATTTTCTGCAACACCCTGTGTCGGGCGCTGGTGATGGTCATCGGCACGCTGCTGGCGATGTTCACCTGGGCGCAAAACGGTCCATGGGCCGCCTGCATTGGCGCCGGCGTAATGTTGCTGGTGTTCGCCGATTACCTGCCGCGCACCCTCGCCGTGCGCTACCCGGACGCGATCCTGAACCTGGGCAACACCCTGCTCGGCGCACCGCTGAAAATCATCTACCCCGCCGCCTGGCTGCTCAATGGCTTCAGCCAATTGCTGCTGCGGCCATTTGCCCGCAAGGTCAACGTGGTGCAACAGAGCGAAGACGAAGCGCCGGCAGACCGTCACGACGATCACGAACACGCCGCCAGCCGCCCCCATGCACTGGCGGGCATCCACGCACTGGACAACATCACGGTCAATGACATTCTGGTCCCGCGCAGCGACGTTGACGGAATCAACCTCGACGACAGCCTCGAAGAAATCATCGAGCAATTGCGCAAAAACCGCCGCACGCGCCTGCCGGTGTTTCATAGCGACATCAATCAGGTCGAAGCGGTGCTCAATACCCGGCAAATCCGCCATTTACTGCCGGACGCCAGCCTGACCATCGAAGCCTTGCTGGCCGCCAGCCACGAACCCTACTTCGTCCCGGAAAGCACCCCGCTGCAGTTGCAATTGCTCAACTTCCACAAGCAACAGCGGCGCCTGGGCATGGTGGTAGACGAGTACGGCGAAGTGCTCGGCATCGTCACGCTGGAAGACATTCTTGAAGAGATCGTTGGCGAATTCGAAAGCGAGCACAGCCTCGACAACCCGCACATTCATCCGCAGGCCGACGGCCGACTGGTGATCGAAGGTGCGGCGTCGATTCGCGAGCTGAACAAGAGCCTGGGCTGGCACCTGCCCAGCGACGGGCCGAAAACCCTGAACGGCCTGGTGACCGAGGCGCTGGAGACCATTCCGGACAGCGCGGTGTGCCTGAAGATCGGGCGTTATCGGTTGGAGATTCTTGAGACCGAAGACAACCGGGTGACTCGCGTGATGGTGTGGCATACCAGTTCGGTGCCGGCGGTTGTGCCCGTCCGTTAGATTGTTAAAAGATCGCAGCCTTCGGCAGCTCCTACATTTGAAACGCATTCCCCTGTAGGAGCTGCCGAAGGCTGCGATCTTTTTGCCCCTTGTTCGATCGTTAGCCACCTTCCTATAATCGAGCCGCTTACCCAAGCCTCGCCCCACCCCGTGCTACCCGCACACCGCTGCAAACCCACATCCCTGGGTGTTCGACCATAATAATTCGCTCCACTGGAGCATGACTGTCAGGGATCACCGCATGACCACCCGCACCGCTTACAGCGACACCGCGCCTGCCCAACCGACGAACTCCGCCACCCGCGTGGCCACCGCGAGTTTTATCGGCACCGCTATCGAGTTCTACGACTTCTACGTCTACGCCACCGCTGCCGCGCTGGTGATCGGGCCGGTGTTCTTTCCGCAGACCTCCGGCACTGCTCAGATGCTCTCGGCGTTTCTCACGTTTGGCATTGCCTTCCTGGCGCGGCCATTGGGTTCGGCGCTGTTCGGCCACTTTGGTGACCGTATCGGGCGCAAATCGACCCTGGTTGCGTCGTTGCTGCTAATGGGTGTCTGCACCACGCTGATCGGCGTGCTGCCAGGTTACGACAGCATCGGGGCCTGGGCGCCGATCCTGCTGTGCGTGTTGCGCTTCGGCCAGGGCCTGGGGTTGGGCGGAGAATGGGGCGGCGCGGCGCTGCTGGCGACGGAGAATGCGCCCAAGGGCAAACGCGCCTGGTTCGGCATGTTCCCGCAGCTTGGCCCTTCGATCGGTTTCCTCGCCGCCAATGGCTTGTTCCTGACGCTGGCGATGACGTTGAACGATGAACAGTTCCGCGCCTGGGGGTGGCGGATTCCGTTTCTGCTGAGCGCCGTGCTGGTGATGGTTGGCCTGTACGTGCGCCTCAAACTCCATGAAACCCCGGTGTTTGCCAATGCCATGGCGCGCCAGGAGCGAGTGAAGATTCCACTGGTCGAGCTGTTCAGCCAGTACTGGGCACCGATGTTGTTGGGGGCCGGCTCGATGGTGGTCTGCTACGCGCTGTTCTACATCTCGACGGTGTTTTCCCTGAGTTATGGCGTCTCGACCCTGGGCTACACCCGTGAAACCTTCCTCGCGCTGCTGTGCTTTGCCGTGCTGTTCATGGCCGCCGCGACACCGTTGTCAGCTTGGGCCAGTGACCGTTACGGGCGCAAACCGGTGCTGATCATCGGCGGCGTGCTGGCGATTCTGTCCGGGTTCTTGATGGAACCGCTGCTGACCCACGGCACGACTTGGGGTGTGGCGCTGTTCCTGTGCATTGAGTTGTTTCTGATGGGCGTGACGTTTGCGCCGATGGGCGCGTTGTTGCCGGAACTGTTTCCGACCCACGTTCGCTACACCGGGGCGTCGGCAGCCTACAACCTGGGCGGCATTGTCGGGGCCTCGGCGGCGCCGTTCTTTGCGCAGAAACTGGTGGCGATGGGTGGTTTGAGTTATGTCGGCGGGTATGTGTCGGGGGCGGCGGTGCTGAGCTTGATTGCGGTGCTGTGCCTGAAAGAAACGCGTCACAACGATTTGAATCGTGTGGCCTGACAGACCGCCATCGCGGGCAAGCCTTGCTCCTACAGGTCTTCGTCGCGCCACGATGATGTGAACGACGCAAAACCTGTAGGAGCGAGGCTTGCCCGCGAAGGCATCGCCTCGGTTACAGCTCTACAACGACAGCCTGAGAAGCACGGGTCGCTTTAGCACGAGCAGCCTCGATCGACTCATCCCGCGCCAACGCCACGCCCATGCGGCGCTGGCCGTTAACCTCAGGCTTGCCGAACAAACGCAACGCCGTGTCCGGCTCGCTCAACGCAGCACCCAAATTGGCGAAAGCCGTCTGGGTCGACTGCCCTTCCACCAGAATCACCGCCGACGCAGACGGCCCGAACTGACGAATCAATGGAATCGGCAAGCCCAGAATCGCCCGTGCGTGTAACGCGAACTGCGACAGGTCCTGGGAAATCAGGGTCACCAGACCAGTGTCATGCGGGCGCGGCGAGACTTCGCTGAACCACACCTGATCACCCTTGATGAACAACTCGACGCCAAACAGACCACGGCCACCCAAGGCTTCGGTCACGGCTTTAGCGACGCGTTCGGACTCGGCCAGGGCAATCGGGCTCATGGCTTGTGGCTGCCAGGATTCCTGATAGTCGCCCTTCTCCTGACGGTGACCGACCGGCGCGCAGAACGTAGTGCCGCCAACATGGCGCACGGTCAGCAGGGTGATTTCGTAGTCGAAATCGATGAAGCCTTCGACGATCACCCGACCTTTACCGGCACGCCCGCCTTCCTGGGCGTAATCCCACGCGGTTTTCACGTCGGCGGCGCTGCGCAGCAGGCTCTGGCCTTTGCCCGACGAACTCATCACCGGTTTGACCACGCACGGGAAACCCAAGTCTTCGACGGCTTTGCTGTAGTCCTCGAAGGTGTCGGCGAAGTGGTACGGCGAGGTCGGCAAGTCCAGCTCTTCAGCGGCCAGGCGACGGATGCCTTCGCGGTTCATGGTCAGCAACGTGGCGCGGGCGGTCGGGATCACGGTGAAGCCTTCGGCTTCCAGTTCAACCAGGGTCGCGGTGGCGATGGCTTCGATTTCCGGCACGATGAAGTGCGGCTTCTCGGCTTCGATCACGGCACGCAGGGCCGCGCCGTCGAGCATGTTGATCACATGGCTGCGGTGGGCGACTTGCATGGCCGGCGCGTTGGCGTAGCGGTCCACGGCAATCACTTCAACGCCCAGGCGTTGCAGCTCGATCACCACTTCCTTGCCCAACTCGCCACAGCCACACAGCAATACGCGGGTCGCGGTTGGCGACAATGGAGTTCCGATACGGGTCATCTCAGGTCCTCAAAGAAGCGGATCATCGAGGGTCGCAACGCTGAGCGCGCGTCCCAAAGCGCGGCATTTTACATGAACTGCGGGGTTTGGCTTCAGCCGGCGACGGCCTGTTTGCGCAAGCGCCAGACCATGATCAGCCAAACGGCGGTCACCCCGGCGAACTTCGAGGCCATGGCGGTGAGAATCACCCCTGGCGTGAAAGCGTCGATCAGGCCAAAGAAGATGAACGTATCGAGGGGAATACTCAGGGCCGAACTTATCCACAGGCGATCGTGCAGCGGACGCTTGGTGATGCTGAACACCAGCCAGTCGATGCACTCGGACACCGCGAACGCCGTGGCGCTGGCCAGGGCGATGGACGGATCGGACGTGACGTAGGACAGCACCAGCGCCGCCAGCATCGCGGCGATGGCGCCGTGGCCGAAGCGGGTTTGCACCATGTCGCGCAGGATAAACACCAGGCCGCCCCATGCCGACCAGATGATGTCCAGGTGCGGGGCGGTGGAGAAGGCGAAGTTGATCAGCACGACGCTGCTGATGTAAGCGATCAGAAAGAACATGGGGCGTGGGAATACCTGTCAATTTGGCGCACAGAGTACCGTAGGAGCTGACGAGTGCAACGAGGCTGCAATCTTTTGATCCCGTTCTTCAAAAAACACCATCAAAAGATCGCAGCCTCGTTGCACTCGACAGCTCCTAGCAGCTCCTACCGGCGCCTACAAGTCGGGGGTTTTGCCGATCATCCAGAGCAGGCCGCTGGACTTGGCCCGCTCATGACACAACCCCAACACCTTGCGCCGCTCGGCGTTGTCCATCCGGCTCCAGCGGGTGATTTCTTCCACCGTGCGCTGGCACCCGGTGCAAATATCGTCGTCATCCAGTGCGCAAATGCTCACGCACGGCGAGGGCACAGGGCGTTCGGGGGCGTTCATTCTTCCTGCTCGACCAGATCGCGGGCATAGCGCTGAGAGTTGTGCACATAGTGCGCGGCGCTGGCTTCGAGCATTTTCTTCTGCGGCTCGGTGAGTTCGCGCACGACTTTGCCCGGCGAGCCCATGACCAGCGAACCGTCAGGGATTTCCTTGCCTTCGCCGATCAGCGAGTTGGCGCCGATGATGCAGTTCTTGCCGATTTTCGCGCCGTTGAGGATCACCGCGTTGATACCGATCAGGCTGTAGTCGCCGACGGTGCAACCGTGAAGCATGGCGTTATGGCCGATGGTCACGCCGGTGCCGATGGTCAGCGGGTAGCCCATGTCGGTGTGCATCACGGTACCGTCCTGGACGTTGCTGTTCTTGCCGATCAGGATCAGTTCGTTGTCGCCGCGCAGCACAGCGTTGAACCAGACGTTGGCGCCCTCTTCCAGTTTGACCTTGCCCACCAGCACGGCATTGGGGGCGACCCAGCTCTGTGGATGGGTGTCGACGCGGGCGTCGCCCAGGCGATATTTCATCTTGTTGTCCTCGAGGATCAGGCTGGTTCAGGCCATTCGAACGATGGCTTCAGGTGTGGATAAAACTTTTGGGCGGACGGTGCAGGCTGATGTCGGCGTCGTAAAGCAGGTTGATCAGCTCGACGATCATGATCGCGGTCAAACCCCAGATTTTGTATTCGCCATAACGATAGCTCGGCACGTACCAACTGCGGCCCTGGTAATCGATGCGGTGGGTGTGTTCGCGCGGGTCCTTGCGGAAGAACTCCAGGGGCACGCTGAACACCGCGGCGATCTCGGCATCGTTGGCCAGGTATTCGACGTAATCGGGAATCACGCCGACGTAAGGCGTGACCTTGATGCCGTGCAGAGAGATCAGCGGGCTGAGCGGACCGATCACTTCCACCAGACCGGGCGGCAGGCCGATTTCTTCTTCGGCTTCGCGCAGGGCAGTGAAGATCAGGTCGGGGTCTTCAGGATCGCGGCGCCCGCCCGGGAAGGCGACTTCGCCGCCATGGGTCGAGAGCCCGCTGGCGCGCAGGGTCAGAACCAGTTCCGGTTCATCACTGCGGGTGATCGGCACCAGTACAGCGGCCTCGGGGAAACGCTTGTCAGTTTCCAGGGTGCGTGGCGTGTGGTTGCTTACCCGGTGAAGTAGCTCGTCCAGCATGAGTCTTCTCGATCTGTTGGCCGTAGGGTCTGTTGACGTTTGCTGACGACCGCGTTGCGCGCCAACGCGCGCGCGGCTGCGTTGCGGGATTTGCCAAGGAAACAGACATTAGCTGCATCCCGCGCCTTGCCTCGCACGCGTTGGCACTGCAACGCGGTTCGCCAGCAAACGTCAACAGACCCTATGCATCATGCACCAATCACACCGACCGCCCAACCCCCGAACCACCCCATGTCGCGAAACGACAACTTGCCGACAGACACTGCCGCACGCCAAGATAGGCGCAGCATTCAGGAACCCAAGCATGAAATTTTGCAGTCAGTGCGGCAACCCGGTCACCCAGCGCATTCCCGAAGGCGATTCGCGCCTGCGATTTGTCTGTGATAGCTGTCAGACCATTCACTATCAGAACCCCAATATCGTCGCTGGTTGCGTCGCGACCTGGGGCTCGAAAGTGCTGCTGTGTCGGCGCGCCATCGAGCCGCGACTCGGCTACTGGACCCTGCCCGCCGGCTTCATGGAAAACGGCGAGACCGTCGAGCAGGCCGCCGTGCGCGAGACCGCCGAGGAAGCCTGCGCCCGGGTGCGCAACCTGAACATCTATACGCTGATCGATGTGCCGCACATCAGTCAGGTGCATGTGTTCTTCCGCGCCGAGCTGGTGGACCTGGACTTTTCTGCCGGCCCCGAGAGCCTGGAAGTCATGTTGTTCGAAGAAGCCGACATCCCTTGGTCCGAGCTGGCTTTCCGCACCGTGGGCCGTACCTTAGAATGCTTCTTCGCTGACCGCCGGACGGAGGTCTACCCGGTGCGCTCCGAGTCGATTCCACCACTGACTCAGCCAGCCATCACCTAAGCTCTTACTTGTACTTATAAATAGTCGCGACACCTCTAGGGATATCGTTTCAATGCGCTGGTTGCTTGCCCTGTTTTGCCTGTCGTTCGTGCTCGTGTCCCAGGCTTCCACCGTGGTCACCCTGGATGGCAAACCCATCGATAAAGTGCTGGTGCTCAAATCCGCCCATCAACTGCAATTGATCGCCGACGGCAAGCCGTTGCGCACTTACCGCATCTCCCTGGGCAAACAGCCCAAGGGCGCGAAGCTGATGGAAGGCGACAAACGCACGCCCGAGGGCTTCTATTGGGTGGATTGGCGCAAGGTCAGTGACCGCTACAACCTGGCGATGCACATTTCCTACCCCAACCGCGACGATTCCGAGCGCTCCCGTCGCGAAGGCGTGCAGCCCGGCGGCATGATCATGATCCACGGCACCCCCGACACGTATGACTACCCGGAAAACCTGTTCCATACCCTGGACTGGACCGACGGCTGCATCGCCATGCGCAACATGGACATGCGCGAAGTCTGGGGTTTGGTGCCGGATGGCACGATGATCGAAATTCGGCCGTAGCGCTCCCTCGCCACAAAAGCCTGGATTCGCCTCTGATTTCGTCTTATGCCCCCTACCTTCTGTCGCCCTCCGAAAAAATAAATCAAAAGATCGCAGCCTTCGGCAGCTCCTACAGGGTTGATACCACTCTCACCTGTAGGAGCTGCCGAAGGCTGCGATCTTTGCTTCTGCGATTCCCTCCCGTAATACCACTTAAAGCCAACCCTCACTCAACCCGGCCAGTAGGCCCGGCTTCCCTGTGCCTTGAGCAAAGTGGTCTCATTGACATGGTATTTAAGTGGTATTAGCTTCCGTCCCACAAGCGGGCGACAAAAATCCAACATCCGCATCGGAAACAACCTACATGAATGACATCCAGGCCCTACGTCCTGACGACTCTCAGCCGACGCCGCTGTACCTGCAACTGGCGCGCAATCTGGAAGCGGCGATCCACGCCGGTCAATGGAAAGCCGAGCAGGCCATGCCGTCGGAGCGCAGCCTCAGCGAATCCCTGGGCATCTCTCGCGTCACCGCGCGCAAGGCGTTGGAAGTGTTGTTTGATCAAGGTCTGATCCGCCGCAATCAAGGCTCCGGCACCTTCATCACGCCACGCCTGGAACAACCGCTGTCGCGCCTGTCCGGCTTCAGCGAAATGCTGCGCTTGAAAGGCTTCGTTCCTGGCTCGCAATGGCTGGAACGGGAAATCACCCCGCCGACCCACGAAGAACTGATCCGCCTAGGCCTTTCGCCCAACGACAAGGTCGCGCGGCTCAAGCGCTTGCGCAAAGCCGACGACACGGTGATGGCCATCGAGATGAGCACCCTGCCCGCCTCGATCATTCCCAAACCGCAAGCGGTGGGTGATTCCCTCTACGAATTCCTCGACGGCATCGGCAAACCGATCGTCCGTGCCTTGCAGCACATCCAGGCGATCAACGCCTCGGACGAATTCGCCGCACTGGTGGGCATCGCACCCGGCACCGCCATGTTGCTGATGACCCGGGTCGGTTACCTGGAAGACAACACGCCCATCGAAGTCACCGACACCTACTGCCGCAACGACTACTACGACTTTGTCGCAGAGCTGCGTCGCTAAGACGAGAACCGATCATGTCCGAAGACAACATCCTTACCGCCCACGGCTGGGTTCGCGGCCGGCTGATTCACGAACACGGCAAAGTCGTGTCCATCGAAGGCGTGCCCTGCGATCCGGCCGACAATGACTTGCCTTATTTGCTGCCAGGTTTCATCGACCTGCACGTTCACGGCGGCGGCGGCAAAGACATCATGGAAGGCGCGACAGCCTTCGAAACCATCACCCAAACCCACGTGCGTTTTGGCACGACCTCGCTGCTGGCCACCACCATGACCGCGCCGAGCGCAGAGATTTCCAGCGTGCTCAAAGCCGTCGGCGAGTTCTGCGAGCAGCGGCCCAAAGGCAGCGCCCGAGTGCTCGGCGTGCACCTCGAAGGCCCGTACATCAACCCCGGAAAACTCGGCGCCCAACCGAATTTCGCCCACACCGCGTTGATGGCTGAAGTCGAGGAATACCTGGCCCTGGCGCCGATCCGCGTGATCACCATTGCCCCGGAAATCGCCGGCCACGACGGTTTGATCCGCGCCCTCAGCGCTCGCGGCGTGCGCATGCAAATCGGCCACACCCTCGGCAGTTACGAGGAAGGCGTCGCGGCGCTGGAAGCGGGCGCCAGCAGTTTCACCCACCTCTATAACGCCATGAGCCCGCTGCATCACCGCGAGCCGGGCATCGTCGGCGCGGCCCTCGCTCACGCGAAATACGCCGAACTGATTCCGGACTTGCTGCACGTACACCCCGGCGCCATGCGCGTGGCCCTGCGCTCGATCCCGTGCCTGTATTGCGTCACCGATTCCACCGCTGCGGCGGGGATGCCCGACGGTGAATACAAGCTCGGCAGCCACACCGTGACCAAATGCCTGGGCGGTGTGCGGCTGGCCGACGGCACCTTGGCGGGCAGCACCCTGACCATGGATCAGGCCCTGCGCAACCTGGTGAAGATCGGCTTGCCCATCGCCGAAGCCTCGCAACGCCTGTCGCAATTCCCCGCCGACTACCTCGGCCTCAACGAACGCGGACGCCTGCAACCCGGCGCCTGGGCCGACTGCGTGCGGCTGGATCGCTCACTCACACTGACCGCCGTCATGGTCGAAGGAGAAGACATTGACTTCAAAAATGCTTGAAGAGGCGCTGTCCTCGTTCGAGGCCGTGCAAGCCCAATTGCAGCAACTCGACCCGCAGATGATCGAGATCGCCGGGCGCCTGCGCCGTCAGCCGCCGCAAGTGGCGATGACCGTCGCCCGTGGCAGCTCCGACCATGCGGCGAGTTACTTCGCTTACCTGACCATGCAGCAACTGGGCATTCCGGTGGCGTCGTTGCCGATGTCGGTGGTGACCATGCAACAAGCGCCATTGAAAGTCAGCGGTCAGGTGGCGTTCGGCTTCTCGCAATCGGGACAAAGCCCGGACCTGGTGAACAGCCTGCGGCTGTTGCGCAAACGCGGCGCCCTGAGCATTTCCATGGTCAACGCCGCCGACTCGCCACTGGAAGCAGCCTGTGAATTCAGCCTCCCGTTGTTGGCCGGCACTGAAAGCAGTGTCGCCGCAACCAAGAGCTTCATCGCCACCCTCAGCGCCAGCGCCCGGTTGATCGCCCACTGGAAAGAAGACGTGGAATTACTGGAGGCCGGCAACGCCCTGCCGGAAGGTCTGCGCGACGCGGCGAAACAGGATTGGAGCCTGGCCATCGAGGCCCTGCGCGATTGCCAACGCCTGATGGTGATCGGCCGTGGCGCCGGTTTCGCCATCGCCCAGGAAGCGGCGTTGAAATTCAAGGAAACCTCGGCGATCCAGGCCGAAGCGTTCAGCAGTGCCGAAGTCCGTCACGGCCCGATGGCGTTGATCGGCGAGCACTACCCGCTGCTGGTGTTCGCCCCACGCGGTGCCGAGCAGGCCGGTTTGCTGAGCCTGGCCGCCGACATGCGCCAACGGGGCGCTCGGGTATTGCTCGCGGCGCCGGATGACGTCAGCGAACGCGACCTGACCCTGATCCGCGCCGAACACCCGGCCCTCGATCCGATCCTGGCGATCCAGAGTTTCTACGTGATGGCCGCCGGGCTGGCCGTCGCCCGTGGCATGGACCCGGACCAGCCACGGCACTTGAGCAAAGTAACGCGCACCCACTGATGACGACTGAATACCCCCGGTAGGAGCTGCCGAGTGAAACGAGGCTGCGATCTTTTGATCTTGAAAATCAAAATCAAAATCAAGATCAAGATCAAGATCAAAAGATCGCAGCCTTCGGCAGCTCCTACGGGGGTGAGTGATCCAGACCGAATTGTTTACCGATGAGTACCGAGCCATGCACAACAATAATAAAGAGCTGACCTTAAGCGCCCCGCTCAGCGGCCCGGTGCTCACGCTCGCCAAAGTCCCGGACCCAGTGTTCGCCAGCGGCGCCATGGGCGACGGGATTGCCATCGACCCGCTCAACGACACCCTCCACGCGCCGTGCGCCGGCGTGGTGGTGCATGTCGCCCGCACCGGGCACGCGATCACTTTGCGGGCCGACAACGGTGCCGAATTGCTGCTGCACCTGGGCCTCGACACGGTCGAGTTGCAGGGCGAAGGCTTTTCGATGCTGGTCAAGGAAGGCGCCCGGGTCAGCAACGGCCAGCCGCTGCTGCGCTATGACCTGGACAAAGTCGCGCAGCAGTGCAAAAGCCTGGTCAGCCTGATGATCCTGACCAACAGCCAAGACTTCCAGGCGCGGCCGATCACCCTGAAATCGGTGAAGGTCGGCGATCCGTTGCTGCACATCGTTCGGCGTCTGAGCAATGGCGCACAGGCTGAAGTCGAGGTGTCTGGCGTCGAAGTTCACGGTCATGTGCGCATCGCCCATCGCGGGGGTTTGCACGCTCGGCCGGCGGCGCTGATTCGGCAGACTGCCCAGGGTTTCAAGAGCAAGTCGCTGCTGCATTTCGCCGGTAAATCGGCGTCGTGCGACAGCCTGATCGGGCTGATGAGTCTGGCGATTGGCGAGCAGGAAGAAGTGCAGGTCAGCAGCCAGGGCCCGGATGCCGAAGCGGCGTTGCAGGCCTTGTTGCTCGCGTTGTCCACCGCCCTGGCCGACGACAGTCACGCCGCTGCACCCGCGCCGATTGCCCAGCGCAATCGCCCGGCCGAAGCGGGCGTGTTGCACGGTGTGTGTGCCGCACCGGGTTTGGTCGCGGGGCCGTTGTTTCGCCTGAGTGCGATCAGCCTGCCCGTGGACGCCGGCAATCACGACCCCGTGCAACAACTGCAAACCCTCGATGCCGCGTTGAACGCCGTGCGCAGCGAAATCGACCAGACGCTGATTCAGGCCAGAAAACACAAGAACACCGACGAAGAAGCGATCTTCGCTGCGCACCTGGCCTTGCTCGAAGACCCGGCGCTGCTGGACGCGGCGAACACGTCCATCGACAACGGCATGGCCGCGACTCACGCCTGGAGCCAGTCCATCGACGTGCAGTGCGAGGTCCTTCAGCAACTCGGCAGTGCGTTGCTGGCCGAACGCGCCAACGACCTGCGCGACCTCAAGCAACGGGTGCTGCGGGCTCTGCTGGGTGAAGCCTGGCAGTACGATGTACCGGCCGGCGCCATCGTCATTGCCCATGAACTGACCCCGTCGGACTTGCTGCAACTGAGCCAGCAAGGGGTCGCCGGGTTGTGCATGGCGGCGGGCGGCGCGACCTCTCACGTGGCAATTCTCGCTCGCGGCAAAGGCCTGCCGTGCCTGGTCGCACTGGGTTCGGCGCTGCTGGATCAGCCGCAAGGCCAAGCGGTGGTGCTGGATGCCGATGGCGGTCGCCTCGAACTGACACCGACCACCGAACGCTTGGCCGACGTGCGTCAGGCGCAACTCGATCACCAACAACGCCGCGCCCAACAACAGGCCCAGGCGCACACCCCGGCGCTGACCCTCGATGGCGTGCACATCGAAGTCGCGGCCAATGTAGCGTCCAGCGCCGAAGCGGCGGATGCCTTGGCCAATGGCGCCGACGGTGTCGGGTTGTTGCGCACCGAGTTTCTGTTCGTCGACCGCAACACCGCGCCGGACGAACAGGAACAACGCGCCGCCTACCAAGCCGTGCTCGACGCCATGGGCGACAAATCGGTGATCATCCGCACCATCGACGTCGGCGGCGACAAACAACTCGACTACTTGCCGCTGCCTATCGAAGCCAACCCGGTGCTGGGTCTGCGCGGTATCCGTCTGGCACAAGTGCGCCCGGAACTGCTCGATCAACAACTGCGCGCGTTGCTGCACGTCAGCCCGTTGTCGCGCTGCCGAATCCTGTTGCCGATGGTCACCGAAGTCGATGAATTGCTGCACATCCGCCAGCGCCTCGACGCCTTGTGCACCGAGCTGGAACTGACCCAGCGCCCGGAGCTGGGGGTGATGATCGAAGTCCCGGCCGCCGCGCTGTTGGCCGAGCAACTGGCCGAACACGCGGATTTCCTGTCCATCGGCACCAACGATTTGTCCCAGTACACCCTGGCCATGGACCGCGACCACGCCGGCCTCGCCTCGCGGGTCGACGCCTTGCACCCGGCGCTGCTGCGCTTGATCGCCCAGACCTGTGCCGGCGCGGCGGTGCATCACCGCTGGGTCGGGGTGTGCGGCGCACTCGCCTCTGATCCGTTGGCCACACCGGTGCTGATTGGCCTGGGGGTCAGCGAGTTGTCGGTGAGCCCGGTGCAGATCGGTGAAATCAAGGACCGCGTCCGCCATCTCGACGCGAACGAATGCCGACGCCTCAGCCAGGGCCTGCTCAAGTTGAGCAGCGCTGCGGCGGTGCGTCACGCCTGTCACCAGCATTGGCCCCTGAGCTGAACAACAAAAAGAATCCTGGGAGAAACGCCATGTACCAATACTTTATCGAAGGCCTGCAGCGCCTCGGCCGCGCGCTGATGCTGCCGATCGCGATCCTGCCCATCGCCGGTTTACTGCTGCGCCTGGGCGATACCGACCTGCTGAACATCGCGATCATCCACGACGCCGGCCAGGTGATTTTCGCCAACCTGGCGATGATCTTCGCCATCGGCATCGCGGTCGGGTTCGCCAAGGACAACAACGGCACCGCAGGCCTGGCCGGGGTGATTGGTTATCTGGTGATGATTTCCACGCTCAAGGTGCTGGATGCGAGCATCAACATGGGCATGCTCGCCGGGATCGTCAGCGGCTTGATGGCCGGGGCGCTGTATAACCGCTTCAAGGACATCAAGCTCCCGGAATACCTGGCGTTCTTCGGCGGCCGGCGTTTCGTGCCGATTGTCACCGGGTTTGCCGCCGTCGGCCTGGGGGTGGTGTTCGGCTTCATCTGGCCGCCGATCCAGCAAGGCATCAACAGCTTCGGCGCCTTGATGATGGAAAGCGGCAGCTTCGGCGCGTTCGTCTTCGGCGTGTTCAACCGCTTGCTGATCGTCACCGGCCTGCACCACATCCTCAATAACATGGCGTGGTTCATCTTCGGCAGCTTCACCGACCCGACCACGGGCGCCATCGTTACCGGCGACCTGTCGCGCTACTTTGCCGGCGACCCGAAGGGTGGCCAGTTCATGACCGGCATGTTCCCGATGATGATCTTCGGCCTGCCCGCCGCGTGCCTGGCGATGTACCGCAACGCCCTGCCGGAACGCCGCAAGGTCATGGGCGGGATCTTCCTGTCGATGGCGCTGACCTCGTTTTTGACCGGCGTGACCGAGCCGATCGAATTCGCCTTCATGTTCCTCGCGCCGATGTTGTACCTGGTGCATGCCTTGCTGACCGGCCTGTCGATGGCCGTCACCAACGCGTTGAACATCCATTTAGGCTTCACGTTCTCTGGCGGCTTTATCGACATGATTCTCGGCTGGGGTAAATCCACCAACGGCTGGTTGGTGATCCCGGTGGGGCTGGCGTATGCGGTGATCTACTACGTGGTGTTCGATTTCTGCATTCGCCGCTTCAACCTCAAGACGCCGGGGCGTGAGGACGTTGTTTCGGGTGAGAAGGTCGTCGTCGCCGAGAACGAACGCGCCGGGGCCTACATCAAGGCACTGGGCGGCGCCGCCAATTTGATCACCGTCGGGGCCTGCACCACCCGGTTGCGGCTGGACATGGTGGATCGCAACAAGGCTGACGACGCGCAGTTGAAAGCCCTGGGCGCGATGGCGGTGGTGCGTCCGGGCAAGGGCGGGAGTTTGCAGGTGGTGGTCGGGCCAATGGCCGACAGCATTGCCGATGAAATTCGCTTGGCCATGCCAGCGTTGGGCCGCGCGGTCATCAGCACGCCCGCCGCCGAGGTCGAAGTCGCGAAACCGGTGGCCGTGCCAGAGGCGCAGCAATGGCTGAACGCGTTGGGCGGTGGCGAAAATGTGCTGCAAATGGACTGCATCGCCATGACCCGAATTCGCCTGCACCTGGCGGATGGCAAGGCGTTGTCGGAGTGTCAGTTGAAAGAGCTGGGCTGCCAGGGTGTCAGTCAACTGGAGGGCGGTGTCTGGCACTTGTTGATTGGCGATAAAGCGCCGAGTTTGAGTGGAGCGCTGGAGGCGTTGGTGAATCGGAGTGAGGTGAGTGCGAAGGTTTAGATTTTTGGCGCTTGCCAGTCAGTCTTCGCGGGCAAGCCTCGCTCCTACGGGGTGGTGCGTCTATCGCATTCCCCCTGTAGGAGCGAGGCTTGCCCGCGAAGGCTGTGTGTCAGACAACCCGGATCTACTCCCGTGGATCAATCCGATCCAGTACGCGGTTGGCGGTGATTTCCGCCAGCATCACGCTGTTTGAAATGCCCAGCAGGGCATTGCGGGCGCCGCCGTCCAGCAGGTCTACCAAGTGATGGACCATCACGTCGACCGAGGCCAGGGTCTCGACCAGGTAAACCGCGAGAGTTTCGGTCGTGGCGTTTGGGTTTACGGCAAACAGGCTGCTGGGGGTGCGCGGTGTGGCTTTGATGTCGGCGAATGAGGGGATGTCGCGTGGTTTTGCTTCGGGTTGTTGCGGAGATGTCGGATCGGTTTCTGGCGGATCGGGGGTAATTTTAGACATACGCTATTTTCTCTGATTGAGTGCCAACTCTCCTGCTGCTAAACGAGAGGGAGGCAGCTGTGCGCAGGTTAGCAGACCGGGGAAACTAGCAAAGCCGGCGCGCCCGAAGGCGCCCTGCGCACAGCCACCATCGAGTGCAGGCATGGGAAGGCCTGACTGACGGAGCTTGCGCTACTCACTAGATACCCTGGGCTGCTAAACCCGATCACTGATGGGCAGTGACAGGATTCAAGTTACCGAGCAGCCCCAAGGTGCACAAGCCGGCGGATTCTGGCGGAGCCGTAGGCAACGGCGCAAGATTTTGTAGGTCTCAGGAAGTAACTTCGAGCGCTTTTAAACGGGGGTCTTGTGGCGATGTTTAGTCAGTCTTCGCGGGCAAGCCTCGCTCCTACATTGGAATGCGTTTCTCCTGTAGGAGCGAAGCTTGCTCGCGAAGGGGCCCGCCCGGTTACCACAAATCCTGGGCAACAAAAAACCCGCTGATCTGCATCAGCGGGTTTCTCGTTTCAGCGGTTCGGAAGATCAAAAATCTTCCAGCCGCCACACTTCGTAAGCAGGTGTCTCGTAGGGATGGCTGAGTTTCAGCGCAGCCACCACGGCCACGATCAACTCATCCGCCACCACCAGCTCAACCTTCCATTCCTCAACCTGCTCGACCTGCCCTGCTTCGCCAATAAACGGCTGACTGCCATCCAATGGACGAAACTGGCCCAGACCCAGCACCTGCCACGCGCAGTGATCATAAGCACCGATCCGTCCGCCACCGGCGGCGAATACGGCGCTTTTGACCTGTTCCACATGACTGGCCGGAACAAAAAAGCTGAGCTTGTGCACAGCTATCAGTTAACCCAGACGCGTGCGTTACGGAACATACGCATCCACGGTGCGTCTTCGTTCCAGTCTTCCGAACGCCACGAGTTCTGCACGCCGCGGAACACACGTTCCGGGTGCGGCATCATGATCGTTACGCGACCGTCGCGGCTGGTCAGCCCGGTAATCCCGCGCGGCGAGCCGTTCGGGTTGGCCGGGTATTTCTCGGTGACCTTACCGTGGTTGTCGACGAAACGCATCGCCACGCAACCGGACAGATCGGCTTCCAGCAACGCTTCTTCGCTGGAGAACTCGGCATGCCCTTCACCGTGAGCGATGGCGATTGGCATGCGCGAACCGGCCATGCCTTGCAGGAAGATCGAGTTCGATTCCTGGACCTGAACCATCGCCACGCGGGCTTCGAACTGCTCGGAACGGTTACGCACAAAGTGCGGCCAGAACTCGCTGCCCGGGATCAGTTCGTGCAGGTTGGACATCATCTGGCAACCGTTGCACACGCCGAGGGTGAAGCTGTCGTTACGTTCGAAGAAGCCCTGGAACGCGTCGCGGGCACGGCTGTTGAACAGCGCGGACTTGGCCCAGCCCTCGCCGGCACCCAGCACGTCGCCGTAGGAGAAACCGCCGCAAGCCACCAGGCCCTTGAACTCGTTCAGGTCGACACGGCCGGCCAGAATGTCGCTCATGTGCACGTCGATCGCGTTGAAACCGGCGCGGTCGAACGCGGCAGCCATCTCAACCTGACCATTGACGCCCTGCTCACGCAGCACGGCAACCTGTGGACGGATGTTTTTCTTGATGTAAGGCGCGGCGACGTCCTGGTTGACATCGAAGCTCAGCTTGACGCTCAGGCCCGGGTTGTCTTCTTCCAGCAGCACGTCGAACTCTTGTTCGGCGCAGTCGGCGTTGTCACGCAGACGCTGGATCTGGTAGCTGGTTTCAGCCCAGGTACGTTGCAGCAGGCGACGCTGGCCTTCGAACACGGTTTCGCCGTTGAAGGTGATGTTGATCTGGCCGTTGTTCATCGGCTGACCGATCACCGACACGCAGTCACCCAGACCGGCCGCGCTGAACTGCGCGAGGATGTCCGGGGTAGCGTCCTGGCGAACCTGGATCACCGCGCCCAATTCTTCGTTGAACAGGATCGCGGCGATGTCGGCGGAGGTTTCCGCCAGACCGTCGAGGTTCAGGCTCAAGCCGCAGTGACCGGCAAACGCCATTTCGACAACGCTGGTCAGCAGACCACCGTCGGAACGGTCGTGGTAAGCCAGCAGGTGACCGTCGGCGTTTAGGCCCTGGATCACGGCGAAGAAAGCTTTGAGGTCTTCGGCATCATCGACGTCCGGCGCTTGCGAACCGAGCTTGCCGTGAACCTGGGCCAGGATCGAAGCGCCCATGCGGTTCTGGCCACGGCCCAGATCGATCAGGATCAGGTCGGTGGTGCCCTTGTCCATGCGCAGTTCCGGGGTCAGGGTCTGACGGATGTCAGCCACTGGCGCGAAACCGGTCACGATCAGGGACATCGGCGACGTCACGGTCTTGTCGACGCCTTCGTCGGTCCAGCGGGTGGCCATGGACATGGAGTCCTTGCCCACCGGAATGGTGATACCCAGGTCCGGGCACAGTTCCATGCCGACCGCTTTCACAGTGTCGTACAGACGCGCGTCTTCACCCGGGTGACCGGCAGCGGACATCCAGTTCGCCGACAACTTGATGTCGGAGATCTTGTTGATGCGCGAAGCCGCGATGTTGGTCAGGGTTTCGCCGATGGCCATGCGGCCCGACGCCGGAGCGTTGAGCAGAGCCAGCGGAGTGCGCTCGCCCATGGCCATGGCTTCACCGGTGTAGACGTCGAAGCTGGTGGCGGTCACGGCAACGTCGGCCACCGGAACCTGCCACGGGCCGACCATTTGGTCACGGGCCACCAGGCCGGTGATGGTGCGGTCGCCGATGGTGATCAGGAAGCTTTTGCTCGCCACGGCCGGGTGATGCAGAACGCGTTCAACGCAGTCTGCGATCTCAAGCGTCGACGGATCGAAGTCGTCGCCCAGTTCGCTTTCACGAACGGCCGAACGGTGCATGCGCGGGGCTTTGCCCAGCAGCACTTCGAGGGGCATGTCCACCGGGCTGTTGCCGAAGTGGCTGTCGGTGACCGTCAGTTGCGGCTCGGCAGTGGCTTCGCCGACCACGGCAAACGGGCAGCGCTCACGTTCGCAGATCGCCTGGAAGCGTTCGAAGTCCGCCGGGCCGACCGCCAGAACGTAGCGTTCCTGGGATTCGTTACTCCAGATTTCGTGCGGGGCCATGCCCGGCTCGTCGTTTGGAATGTTGCGCAGTTCGAAACGGCCACCACGGTCGCCGTCGTTGACCAGTTCCGGGAAGGCGTTGGACAGACCGCCCGCGCCGACGTCATGGATGAAGCTGATCGGGTTTTTGTCACCCAACTGCCAGCAACGGTCGATGACTTCCTGGCAGCGACGTTCCATTTCCGGGTTTTCGCGCTGTACCGAAGCGAAGTCCAGGTCCGCCGAGCTGGTGCCGGTGGCCATGGAGGATGCCGCGCCGCCGCCCAGGCCGATCAGCATCGCCGGGCCGCCGAGCACGATCAGCTTGGAGCCCACGGTGATTTCGGCTTTCTGTACGTGTTCGGCACGGATGTTACCCATGCCGCCGGCCAGCATGATCGGCTTGTGGTAACCACGAACTTCGTCGCCACGGGGGGTGGTGATCGATTGTTCGAAAGTACGGAAGTAACCGGTCAGGGCTGGACGGCCGAATTCGTTGTTGAACGCGGCGCCGCCCAGTGGGCCTTCGATCATGATGTCCAGCGCGGTGACGATGCGCTCAGGTTTGCCGTACGGCACTTCCCATGGCTGTTCAAAGCCCGGGATTTGCAGGTTGGACACGGTGAAACCGGTCAGGCCAGCCTTGGGCTTGGCGCCGCGCCCGGTGGCGCCTTCGTCACGAATCTCGCCGCCGCTACCGGTGGCTGCGCCCGGGAACGGGGCAATCGCGGTCGGGTGGTTGTGGGTTTCAACCTTCATCAGGATGTGCACCGGTTCCTGCACCGCGCCGTACTGGCGGGTTTCAGGGTCCGGGAAGAAACGGCCGGCAACGTTGCCGACGATCACCGAGGCGTTGTCCTTATAAGCCGACAGAACGCCTTCGCTGTGCATCACGTAGGTGTTCTTGATCATGCCGAACAGGCTTTTTTCCTGGCTCTGGCCGTCGATGTCCCAACTGGCGTTGAAGATCTTGTGACGGCAGTGCTCGGAGTTCGCCTGGGCGAACATCATCAGTTCGATGTCGTGGGGGTTGCGCTTCAAGCCGACGAAGGCGTTGACCAGGTAATCGATCTCGTCGTCGGCCAGGGCCAGGCCCAGCTCGGTGTTGGCTTTTTCCAGCGCGGCACGGCCGCCGCCCAACACGTCGATGGCGGTCAGGGGCTTGGGTTCGGCGTGGCTGAACAGGCCGGCAGCCTGTTCAAGGTTGCCCAACACGATCTGGGTCATGCGGTCGTGCAGCACATCAGCAATTTGCTGGGCTTCAACGTCGCTGAACTGACCGGCGACGTAGAACGCGATGCCGCGCTCCAGACGCTGGATTTTGCTCAGGCCGCAGTTGCGAGCGATGTCGCTGGCTTTACTGGACCATGGCGAAATGGTGCCAAAACGCGGCAACACCAGGAACAGACGACCGGTCGGTTCTTGCACCGGGACACTTGGGCCGTACTTCAGAAGGCGCGCGAGCACCTGCTGTTCGTCGCCGGTCAGGACGCCGGTGACTTCGGCGAAGTGAGCGAATTCAGCATACAAGCCGCTGACAGCCGATACCTTCTGGCTCAGTTGCTCAAGGAGTTTGCTGTGGCGAAAGGCAGAAAGGGCAGGAGCGCCGCGCAGGATCAACATCTTCGGGACAGCCTCGGGAAGGGGTGTGCTTTGAGGCCGTGCATTCTAGCCTAAACCGCCCGCGACATCACCCGAAACGGTACGGGCGGCATGACCCGGGCGTCGGGCCGGGTATCAAGGCCTGAAACCGGTGCTAATCGGGGCTTATTTTTTCTGTCACAAAATGCGCTTGTGGCCCATTCCTGCGGGGTCCGGGCGGGTTTTCGGTTCTCTAGCAGACTAGCCCTTCGCTGTCGAGATATGGCGCTCGCAGTCCTTTGCGTATACTGCGCAAATGTTTTCCCCAACGGCTTTGCGTCCGCGGTACGCCAAATGGCTGATCGCAACCGGACTCTTCCTGATGCTCAGTGGCTGTGTTGATAAACCCAACACGCTGGAGCGCGTAAAGGAGGATGGCGTGCTGCGGGTAATTACCCGAAACAGCCCCGCCACCTACTTCCAGGATCGTAACGGCGAGACCGGCTTCGAATACGAGCTGGTGAAACGCTTTGCCGAAGATCTGGGGGTCGAGCTCAAGATCGAAACCGCCGACAACCTCGACGACCTGTTCAATCAGGTGGGCAAGCCTAACGGCCCTGTGCTGGCGGCGGCCGGTCTGGTCAGCAGCGAGCAGCGCAAGAAGCAGGTGCGGTTCTCCCACTCTTATCTGGAAGTCACCCCTCAGGTCATCTACCGCAACGGCCAGTCGCGGCCCACGGATGCGGGCGACCTGGTCGGCAAGAAGATCATGGTGCTCAAGGGCAGCACCCACGCCGAACAACTGGCAGAGCTGAAAAAGAAATACCCCGGCATCGAGTACGAAGAGTCCGACGCGGTTGAAGTGGTCGACCTGCTGCGGATGGTGGATGAAGGCCAGATTGATCTGACCCTGGTCGATTCCAACGAAGTGGCGATGAACCAGGTCTACTTCCCCAACATCCAGGTTGCCTTCGACCTCGGCGACTCCAGCAACCAGAGCTGGGCCGTGGCGGCTGGCGAAGACAACAGCCTGCTCAACGAGATCAACAACTACCTCGACAAGGTGCAGAAAAACGGCACCTTGCAACGCCTCAAAGACCGCTATTACGGCCACGTCGATGTCCTCGGCTACATGGGCGCCACCACCTTCGCCCAGCACTTGCAGCAACGGCTGCCCAAGTACGAACAACACTTCAAGGCCTATGCCAAGAAAGAGAAAGTCGACTGGCGCCTGTTGGCGGCGATTGGTTATCAGGAATCGCTGTGGCAACCGGCTGTTACCTCCAAAACCGGCGTGCGCGGCTTGATGATGCTGACCCAGAACACCGCGCAAGCCATGGGTGTGTCCAATCGCCTGGACCCCAAGCAGAGCATCATGGGCGGCGCCAAGTACCTGGCCTACATGAAGGATCAACTGGACGAATCGATCCAGGAGCCGGATCGCACCTGGTTTGCCCTGGCAGCCTACAACGTCGGCAGCGGTCACCTGGATGACGCGCGCAAACTGGCGGCCAAGGAAGGGCTGAACCCGGACAAATGGCTGGACGTAAAGAAGATTTTGCCGCGACTATCCGAGAAAAAGTGGTTCAGCAAAACCCGCTATGGCTACGCCCGGGGCGGCGAGCCGGTGCACTTCGTGGCGAACATCCGTCGCTACTACGACATCCTCACGTGGGTGACGCAGCCACAGCTTGAGGGCGATCAGGTGGCTGAAGGCAATCTGCACGTGCCGGGGATCGACAAGAGCAAGCCAAGCCAGGAAACCCCGCCGCTTTAAAGCAAAAGATCGCAGCCTTCGGCAGCTCCTACAAGGTTATGCGAACCCTCTGTGCTTGAGGGCGATCAGGTGGCTGAAGGCAATCTGCATGTGCCGGGGATCGACAAGAGCAAGCCGAGCCAGGAAACCCCGCCGCTTTAAAGCAAAAAAGATCGCAGCCTTCGGCAGCGCCTACAAGGTTATGCGAACCCTCTGTGCTTGAGGGCGATCAGGTGGCCGCAGGCAATCTGCATGTGCCTAGGATCGACAAGAGCAAGCCGAGCCAGGAAACCCCGCCGCTTTAAAGCAAAAAAGATCGCAGCCTTCGGCAGCTCCTACAAGGTTATGCGAACCCTCTGTGCTTGAGGGCGATCAGGTGGCTGAAGGCAATCTGCACGTGCCGGGGATCGACAAGAGCAAGCAGAGCCAGGAAACCCCGCCGCTTTAAAGCAAAAGATCGCAGCCTTCGGCAGCTCCTACAAGGTTATGCGAACCCTCTGTAGGAGCTGCCGAAGGCTGCGATCTTTTGATCTTAGCCCTTCAAAGCCGCCGCCAAAATCAGCGCCTTCATCTCCGAAACCGCCGACTTGAACCCGACAAACAACGCATGGGCCACCAGCGCATGGCCAATGTTCAGTTCGTTGATGCCCTTGATCGCCGCCACCGCTTCGACGTTGTGATAATGCAGGCCATGGCCGGCGTTAACGATCAAGCCCTGGGTCAGGCCAAACGCCACGCCATCCGCCACACGCTTGAGTTCTTCAGCCACATCGGTCGGCGTTTCGGCATCGGCGTAGCGACCGGTGTGCAACTCGATCGCCGGCGCGCCCACACGTTTGGACGCCGCGATCTGCCGCTCGTCAGCGTCGATAAACAGCGACACTTCACAGCCGATCTTCGACAGGCGCTCCACGGCAGCCTTGATCCGCGCTTCCTGCCCCGCGACGTCCAGGCCACCCTCGGTCGTCAGTTCCTGACGAGTCTCCGGCACCAGGCAAATGTGCGCCGGGCGGATGCGTTCGGCGAACGCCATCATTTCTTCGGTGACGCCCATTTCGAAGTTCATGCGGGTTTGCAGCACGTCCTTGAGCAGCAACACGTCGCGCTCCTGGATGTGCCGACGGTCTTCGCGCAAATGCACGGTGATGCCATCAGCGCCCGCCTCTTCCGCATCCAGTGCAGCCTTGACCGGGTCCGGGTAACGCGTGCCCCGGGCCTGACGCAGGGTGGCAACGTGGTCGATGTTCACGCCAAGAAGAATGCGATTGCTGGTGGTCACGGAAGCGCTCCTGAGAGAGGTAAGTTCGGTGCACAGCATACACGCTGAATTTACGGCTTTCGAAACAACTCTCGGGAAACCAACGGACGACCGCCGAGATGCACGGCCAGCGCCTGGCGCATCAAACGCTTGGCGGCGGACAGCGCACCGGGGGCTGACCAGTCAGCCTCGGCCATGGCCAGCAATTCAGTGCCGTTGAACAGACCCGGTTGCAGCAGGTACACCTGCTCCAGCCCGGCATCCACTTGCAAACGATAGAGCCCGTCAGGGGCAATGGGTTCGCCGTGGATGTCGGTGTTCAGCGCAAAGCCGTAGCCGAGATCGTCCAGCAGTCGCCATTCGAAGGAGCGCAGCAACGGCTCCAGCGGCCGACCTTCGGCCAAGGCCAGCAGCGTCGCGGCGTAGTGATCGAAAACACCGGGGTGCGGATCTTCGGACGGCAACAGGCGGATCAGCAGTTCATTGAGGTAGAGACCGCTGAACAGCGCCTCACCAACGAGCCAGGTTGAAGTGCCCGAGCTTTCCATGCGCCCGACATTCTTCAGCTCGCCCCGGCCACGGAATTCGACTTCCAGCGGCACAAACGGCCGCGCCAGGGTGCCAGCCTTGCCCCGCGCACTGCGCAACACCGCCCGCAGCCGACCTTGCGGCGTGAGGAAATCCACCAGCGCACTGCTTTCGCGGTAGGCGCGGGAGTGGAGCACGTAGGCGAGTTGGCCGATGGGCTGGGACATGGAGTACTCAATGAAGGCGCGCAGTTTTACAAACAACCCAAAACCAATGTGGGAGCGGGCTTGCTCGCGAAAGCGGTGCAACAGTCAACATCAATGCTGAAGGTTACATCCTCTTCGCGAGCAAGCCCGCTCCCACAAGGTGTCTCTGGTGTATCTGGAACCGAGTGTTACAGGTCGCCGTAACCCAGCGAACGCAAGGCGCGCTCGTCATCGGACCAGCCGCCTTTCACTTTCACCCAGAGGTTAAGCATGATCTTGGAGTCGAACAGCAGCTCCATATCCTTGCGCGCTTCAGTGCCGATGCGTTTGATCCGCTCGCCCTTGTCGCCAATGATGATCTTCTTCTGGCCGTCACGTTCAACGAGGATCAAGGCATGGATGTGCAGGGTTTTGCCCTGCTGCTTGAACTCTTCGATTTCGACAGTGATCTGGTACGGCAGCTCGGCGCCCATCTGGCGCATGATTTTTTCGCGCACCAGTTCAGCGGCGAGGAAACGGCTGCTGCGGTCGGTGATCTGGTCTTCCGGGAAGAAGTGCTCGTTCTCCGGCAGGTAGCCCGCGATCACACGTTCCAGCGCTTCGAGGTTGTGCCCGTGCTGGGCCGAGATCGGCATGATCTGCGCGTTCGGCAACTGTTCCTGCAACCAGCTCAGGTGCGGCATCAGTTCGGCTTTGTCTTCAATGCGGTCGGTCTTGTTCAGGGCCACGATCAGCGGGCCGGTCACGTACTGGACGCGTTCGAGGACCATCTGGTCTTCGTCGGTCCACTTGGTGCGGTCAACCACGAAGATCACCACGTCGACGTCTTTCAACGCCGCCGAAGCGGTCTTGTTCATGTAACGGTTCAGGGCTTTCTCGCCACCCTTGTGCATGCCCGGGGTGTCGACGTAGACCGCCTGAATGGCGCCTTCGGTCTTGATGCCCAGCATGTTGTGACGGGTGGTTTGCGGCTTGCGCGAGGTGATCGCCAGCTTCTGACCCAGAATGTGGTTCAGCAGCGTGGACTTGCCCACGTTGGGACGGCCGACGATGGCGACATAGCCACAGCGAGTTGCAATTGAATCAGTCATGGCCATTCTCCACGCCCAGGGCAATCAGTGCTGCGGCGGCCGCTACCTGTTCGGCAATACGACGACTCACACCCTGACCTCGGCTTTTTTCATTCAGTAAGGTGATTTCGCATTCGACGAAGAACACTCGGCAATGCGGCTCACCCTGGATATCCACCACTTCGTAACGTGGCAGTTCACAGCCCCGGGACTGCAGGAATTCCTGCAGGCGGGTTTTCGGATCTTTGTTGGTGTCGACCAGGGTCAGGCCCTCGAACTCCCCGGCCAGCCAGGCCAGTACGCGTTCGCGCGCCATGTCCATGCCAGCATCGAGGTAGATCGCACCAATCAGCGCTTCCAGGGCATCGGCCAGAATCGACTCGCGACGGAAACCGCCGCTCTTCAATTCACCGGAACCCAGTCGCAGGTAGTCGCCCAGGTCGAAACCACGGGCCAGTACGGCCAGGGTCTCGCCTTTCACCAGGCGTGCGCGCAAACGCGACAACTGGCCTTCGCGGGCCAGCGGGAAGCGATCGAACAGAGCCTCGCCGGCGACGAAGTTGAGGATGGCATCACCGAGGAATTCCAGGCGTTCGTTGTTGCGCCCGGCAAAGCTGCGGTGAGTCAGGGCCAGGACCATCAGTTCCTGGTCCTTGAAGGTGTAGCCGAGCTGACGCTCTAGACGGCTTAAGGAGACGCTCACGGTTTACCCACGCTGAGTTCGTGGCTGGTTTCCACCGCCATCGCCGTGGTACGGCGCAGGCTTGGGACAATTAACGCTGTGTTCAAAAATAACGTCCTGAATATCATTGTTTTCATGCTTCGGACGCCGATTGTGCCGGCTCCAGAAATGCATTCGGCGCTGTGTTCACAGCGCCGTGGGTGATTACTTGATCAGGCCAACCCGCGAGAAATTCGGCAGGTGACTGAGTTTGGGTTCCGGCCAGCTCATCCAGACCGCGAAGGCCTTGCCGACGATATTCTTGTCGGGAACCATGCCCAGCAGATCCTTGGGAATAGTCGGATCATCCCAGTAGCGACTGTCGTTCGAGTTGTCGCGGTTGTCGCCCATCATGAAGTAATGGCCGGCAGGCACGGTCCAGGTATGGTCCGGCGTTGCGCGGTAGCGGCTCATTTCCTTGCGGATCTGGTGCTCGGCCGCGCCGAGTTTTTCCATGTAGAGCTCGGCGCTGCCCAACGTGCCCGGCTCGGAGCCGACCAGTTGTTCGGCAATCGACTCGCCGTTGACGAACAGACGTTTGTCAGCGGTGTAGCGAATCTGGTCGCCCGGCAGGCCCACTACACGCTTGATGTAGTTGACGTTCGGATCGCTTGGATAGCGGAACACCATCACATCGCCACGCTGTGGATCACCGACTTCGATGACTTTCTTGTCGATCACCGGCAGGCGGATACCGTAAGAAAACTTGTTCACCAGGATGAAGTCGCCAACGTCCAGGGTTGGTTTCATCGAGCCGGAAGGGATCTGGAACGGTTCCACCAGGAACGAACGCAGCACCAGCACGATGAACAACACCGGAAAGAACGACTTGCCGTATTCGACCAGCAGCGGCTCTTTGTTCAGTTTTTCGACGACCACCATGTCAGCCTGGCTGACACTGCCTTGATAGGCATTGATGGCGGACCGGCGCCGAGGCGCCAGGAACAACAGATCAAGCAACGCCAACAGGCCGCAGACGAACACGGCGATGACCAGCAACAGCGGGAAATTTAGTGACATAGGACCTAACTATCCAACCTGAGCACTGCAAGGAAGGCTTCTTGTGGAATTTCCACGTTACCGACTTGCTTCATGCGTTTTTTACCGGCCTTCTGCTTTTCCAACAGCTTGCGCTTACGGCTAACGTCACCGCCGTAGCATTTGGCCAATACGTTCTTTCTGAGTGCCTTGACGGAGGTTCGCGCAATGATCTGCCCGCCAATGGCGGCCTGGATCGCGACGTCGAACATCTGGCGCGGAATCAGTTCTTTCATCTTCTCGGTCAACTGGCGACCTTTGTAGTGCGCGTTATCCCGGTGCACGATCAACGCCAAGGCATCGACCTTGTCACCGTTGATCAGCACATCCAGCTTCACCAGACTAGCCGATTGGTAACGATCGAAATGGTAGTCCAGCGAAGCATAGCCGCGACTGGTGGATTTCAGACGGTCAAAGAAGTCCAGAACCACTTCGTTCATCGGAATATCGTAGGTCACCTGGACCTGGGACCCGAGGAACAGCATGTCGTGCTGCACGCCACGCTTTTCGATGCACAGGGTAATGACGTTGCCCAGGTGCTCTTGCGGCACAAGAATATTGGCCCGCACGATCGGCTCACGCATGTCTTCGATCGACGAGACGTCCGGAAGCTTGGACGGGTTGTCGACGTAAATCGTTTCACCGGTTTTCAGCAACAGCTCGAAAATAACCGTCGGCGCCGTGGTGATCAGGTCCAGGTCGTACTCGCGCTCGAGGCGCTCCTGGATGATTTCCATGTGCAACATGCCGAGGAACCCGCAACGGAAGCCGAAGCCCAGGGCGTCGGAGCTTTCCGGGGTGTATTGCAGGGACGAGTCGTTGAGCGTGAGCTTTTGCAGGGCTTCACGGAAATCTTCGAAGTCGTCGGAGCTGACCGGGAACAGGCCGGCGTAGACCTGCGGCTGGATGCGCTTGAAACCTGGCAGCACGTCGACGTCTGGCGTCGAGCTCAAGGTCAGGGTGTCGCCCACTGGCGCGCCGTGAATGTCCTTGATGCTGGCAATGATGAAGCCCACTTCGCCAGCCTTGAGGTCAACTGTCGGGGTGTGCTTGGGATTGAACACACCGACGCTGTCCACCAGGTGGATCTTGCCGGTGGATTTAACCAGGATCTTGTCGCCCTTCTTCACCCGACCGTGACGTACGCGTACCAGGGAAACAACGCCCAGGTAGTTGTCGAACCAGGAATCGATGATCAACGCTTGCAGCGGATCTTCGTAGTTGCCGGTCGGTGCAGGGATGGTGTGAACCAGGCGTTCGAGGACTTCATCGACGCCCAGGCCAGTCTTGGCGCTGCACTCGACTGCATCGGTAGCGTCGATGCCGATGATTTTTTCGATTTCTTCTTTGACGCGGTCCGGATCGGCCTGTGGCAGGTCGATCTTGTTCAGGACCGGCATGACTTCCAGGCCCTGTTCGATCGCCGTGTAGCAGTTGGCAACCGACTGCGCCTCGACGCCCTGACCGGCATCGACCACCAGCAACGCACCTTCACAGGCCGCCAGCGACCGGCTGACTTCGTAGGTGAAGTCAACGTGGCCGGGGGTGTCAATGAAGTTCAGCTGGTACTTGATACCGTCGCGAGCGGTGTAATACAGGGTGACACTGTGGGCCTTGATGGTGATCCCGCGTTCACGTTCCAGGTCCATGGAGTCCAGAACCTGGGCTTCCATTTCGCGCTCGGCAAGGCCGCCGCACATCTGGATGAAGCGATCGGCCAGCGTCGACTTGCCATGGTCAATGTGGGCGATGATGGAGAAATTGCGGATATGACTCAAATCACTCACGGATCAACACTCAAAAAGGCTGCAGGCATAGCCCGCCGAAAAATAGCCGGGAATTGTACCTGATCCACGACGCAAGCGTCACGTTCGCAGGTCAGACGGCGAATACAAAAACGCCCCGGTCTTGCGACCAGGGCGTTTTTCAGTAGCGGCAACCTCAGGAAAGACCCGGAATCAACCGGCCCGACGCAACAGCCAGACCCCGGCCAGGGCACAGACACCGGCCGGCACCAGCACCGCAAACAGCGGCGAGAAACCGAACACCAGGCTCGAAGGCCCAAGCAAATCCTGGATGATGCGGAAGGTGAAGCCCACCAGCACGCCGGTAAAGACCCGCTGACCGAGAGTCACCGAACGCAGCGGACCGAAGATAAAGGAAATCGCCATCAACACCAGCGCGGCGGTGACCAACGGTTGCAACACCTTGACCCAAAATGCCAGCCAGTAACGGCCATTGGCCAGGCCCTGGTCCGCCAGGTAGTGGATGTAATTCCACAAACCACTGATCGACAGGGTTTCAGGGGTCATCACCACGGTGTTGAGCAGTTGCGGGCTCAAGGCCACGTCCCAGCGTTCGACCGGAGTATTGACCACTTCCGTGTTTCTTTCATGGAACAGCGTGGTGCTGACTTCGCTCAGTTGCCAGTGATCCTTGTCGAACTCCGCACGCTTGGAGAAGCTCGCCGACAGCATGTGCCGCTCTTTGTCGAAGCGATAACGGGTCACGCCGTACAGCACGCCATTGGGTTGCACGGAGTTGATGTGAATGAACTCATCACCCTGGCGATGCCACAAGCCGTGCTTGGCGCTTTGCGCGTCACCACTGCCCTGAGCCAGGGAGCGATTGGCCTGGGCAGTGACTTCAGTCGCCGGCGCCACGTACTCGCCAATCAACACACCCACCACCATCAGGACCAGCATCGGCTTCATGACCGCCCAGACGATCCGCCCGATCGACACGCCGGCGGCGCGCATGATGGTCAGTTCGCTGTTACTGGCCAGGCTGCCCAGGCCGATCAGGCAACCGATCAACGCGGCCATCGGCAACATATCGTAAAGACGACGTGGCGCGGTCAGCAATACGTAGCTCAGGACATCCAGCAAAGTGTAGGTATCGCTGGCGTCGCCCATCTCGTCGATGAAGGCGAACAGCGTGGCCAGACCGAGGATGATCCCCAGCACCGCGAGGATTGCAACGAAAACGCTGCTACCAATGTAGCGATCGAGCTTAACCACGAGCCACCTCCTGCGCAGCGCGGCGACTCGCGATCTTCAAGCGCAAGGGTTCCCAGTAAAGCAATCCCAGGCCGATGGCCAGGAAGATCATGTGCACCCACCACAAGCCCAGCGATTGCGGGATCTTGCCCTTTTCGAGGGCGCCGCGCGCGGCAATCAGGATGGTCAGGTAAGCCATATAAAGAAGAATCGCCGGCAGCAGCTTCAGGAAACGGCCCTGTCGCGGGTTGACGCGCGACAGCGGCACCGCCATCAGGGTCACGATAAACACCAGTATCGGCAAGGAAAGACGCCATTCCAGTTCGGCGCGCGAACGGACGTCATCACCGACCAGCAAGGAGCTGGTGGTCATTGCATCACGGTCGGTCACTTCGTCACTGACGTCCGGCTTGGGCAGCAGAACGCCGTATTCGTCGTACTTGATCGAGCGGTAGTCGGCCTGCCCCGGATTACCGTCGTAGCGGTAGCCGTTGTCGAGAATCAGGTAGTGATTGCCGTCCGGGCGGATTTCCTGGCGGCCCTTTTCGGCCACCAGCACGGAAATCCCGCGATCCTTCTGGGCCGAAGAAATGTTCTTTTGCGAGATGAACACGCCGCCCAGATTGATACGGTCGTCCGTCAGCGTTTCGGTGTAGGTCACCCGCGTACCGTCACGCAGCGCCTGGAAGCGGCCCGGCTCAAGGGTGTCGAATTCGGTCAGGGCGTCTTGTTTGTTCAGCAGAAGCTGGAACTGATTGGCCCCTTGCGGCGCCAGGCTCAGGCTCAGCCATGCAACCACCAGCGCCACCAGGGTCGCCGGGAACAGGGTGTATTGAAACAGACGCTGCTGACTCATGCCGGTGGCCGACAGCACAGTCATTTCGCTTTCCAGGTACAACCGGCCATACGACAGCAGGATGCCCAGGAACAGCCCCAACGGCAGGATCAGTTGCAGGAAACCCGGCAGACGAAACCCCATGATCAGGAACAACGAACCCGGGTCCAGTTGGCCCGAAGCCGCCTGCGCGAGGTATTTAATGAAGCGACCGCTCATGATGATGACCAGCAGCACCGCGCTCACGGCACTCAGGGTCAACAGGACTTCGCGGGATAGATAACGGAAGACGATCAAACCAGACACTCCAGGGTTGTCAGGCTAAGGCGGCCAAACAAGCAAACGTATCGGGCGGCCCGCAGGGCAGAGCCGCCGAAAAAGATGGCGCATTATCCTGTGATTGGGTGCGCCTGTCACTGCGCACGCTCAAGCAGGTGATTAAAGCGTGGAAGATCGTACCGCCGAGGGTTGTCAGGCTCGTGGCCCGAGGTTCAAACTGCGGCCTTTGTCGCGGGTCGTGACCTGCGTCTTTCTATCTATATAAGCAGGCGTTTGCGCACACTGCCGAACGCTGCGTGTTGACCATTAATTCAGGGACCCGGACATGGAACTGGTTGTAAAAAGCGTTAGCCCAGAAACGTTGAAAACCGCCACTCTGGTGGTCGCCGTCGGCGAAGGCCGCAAACTCGGCGCCGTCGCCAAGCAACTCGACGAACTGAGCGGCGGCGCGATCAGCGCTGTACTGAAGCGTGGCGACCTGGCCGGCAAAGTCGGTCAAAGCCTGTTGCTGCACAGCCTGCCGAACCTCAAGGCCGAGCGCGTGCTGCTGGTGGGCGTGGGCAAGGATGAAGAACTGGGTGATCGCCCGTTCCGCAAAATCATCGCCGGCATCCTCAACACCCTCAAAGGCCTGGGCGGCAGCGATGCCGTGCTGGCGCTGGACGAAGTCGTGGTCAAGGGTCGCGACAGCTACGGCAAGACCCGCCTGCTGGCCGAAACCCTGGTGGACGGCGAATACACCTTCGACCAGTTCAAGAGCCAGAAAGCCGAACCCCGCGCCCTGAAGAAAGTCACCCTGGTGACCATCAAGGCTGCCCAGGCTGAAGTCGAGCGTGCCGTGGCCCACGCCACTGCCATCGCCAACGGCATGGCGTTCACCCGCGACCTGGGCAACCTGCCGCCGAACATCTGCCACCCGACGTTCCTCGGCGAACAAGCCAAGAACCTGGGCAAGGAATTCAAGAGCCTGAAAGTCGAAGTCCTTGATGAGAAGAAAATCAAGGAGCTGGGCATGGGCTCGTTCTACGCCGTCGGCCAGGGCAGCGCCCAGCCGCCGCGCCTGATCGTCATGCAATACAACGGCGGCAAGAAATCCGAGAAGCCGTTCGCACTGGTCGGCAAGGGCATCACCTTCGACACCGGCGGCATCAGCCTGAAACCGGGCGCCGGCATGGACGAGATGAAATACGACATGGGCGGCGCCGCCAGCGTGTTCGGCACCCTGCGTGCCGTGCTCGAACTGAAACTGCCGATCAACCTGGTGTGCATCTTGGCCTGTGCCGAGAACATGCCGAGCGGCAACGCTTCGCGCCCGGGCGACATCGTCACCACCATGAGCGGTCAGACCGTGGAAATCCTCAACACCGACGCCGAAGGCCGTCTGGTGCTGTGCGATGCCCTGACCTACTCCGAACGCTTCAAGCCACAAGCCGTGATCGACATCGCGACCCTGACCGGCGCTTGCGTGGTTGCCCTGGGCGCTCACACCTCCGGCTTGCTGGGCAACAACGACGAACTGATCGGCCAACTGCTGAGTGCTGGCCAATCGGCCGACGACCGCGCCTGGCAACTGCCGCTGTTCGATGAATATCAAGAGCAACTGGACAGCCCGTTCGCCGACATCGCCAACATTGGCGGCCCGAAAGCCGGGACCATCACTGCGGCTTGCTTCCTGTCGCGCTTCACCAAGAACCTGAACTGGGCGCACCTGGACATCGCCGGCACCGCCTGGACCAGCGGCGGCAAGGACAAGGGCGCCACTGGGCGTCCGGTTCCTTTGCTGACCCAATACCTGCTGGACCGCGCCAAAGCCTGAAACCGATGACCCTGGGCGGCGCCACCGACTGGTGACGCCGCTCATGGCTCAGGAACCGCAATGACCAAAGTCGACTTCTATATCCTGCCCAGCGCCGATCCGTCAGCGCGGCTGGACTTTGCCTGCAAGCTCACCGAGAAAGCCTGGCGCATGGGGCACCGCATCTACCTGCATTGCAGCGATGCCGCCCAGCGTGATGATCTCGATGCGCGTCTGTGGGCGTTCAAGGGCGAGAGCTTCGTGCCCCACGGCCCCGCCGAAAGCGAACCGGACAGCTTGATTGTCCTGGGGCTTGGCGATGACTGCGGCGTGCATCAGGACCTGCTGGTCAATCTCGATCTGAAGGTTCCAGCCTTCGCCAACAAGTTCGCCCGGGTGGCGGAAGTGGTGGTGGAAGATCCGACGATTCGCGCGGCTGCGCGGGAGAGTTTCCGTTTCTACCGCGAACAGGGCTATCCTCTGCAAGATCACCGTTTACAGCGACTCTGAGCATTCCGATGGACACTCCAAAACCACAGCAAAAGTCCGCGCACCTGCTGGATGACCTTGAGTCGATCCGCCAACTGCTCGGTGATGACAACCTGCAACCGCCCTTGCTGACCGACACGGTCAATGACGGTGACCAGGAACAGATTCCAATGCTGTTCGACGCGGTAGGCACCCCGCCTGAAGCCGTCGAGCCGCCCCCCGCCCCTGCCGCGCAACCGGCACCGGCCGCCAGCAAAGGCCCCGACGCCCTGCTGCACCTGGACAGCGAACTGCGCGCCGCCGCGCAATTGATCCTGCAAGACGTGATCGACGACTTCGCCCCGCATATTGAAACCGAGATCAAACGTCGCCTCGACGCACGGATGGAACGGCTGCTCAGCCAGTACGAATAACCCCGCGCCCCACTGTAGGAGCTGCCGAAGGCTGCGATCTTTTGATCTTGATCTTCAGCGTTATTGAAGACGCCAAAAGATCGCAGCCTTCGGCAGCTCCTACGGGTGCACTCGCCGTATTTCAGAGGCGCCCGGTCTGGCCCTGCTCGCCCTCTGCCACATGCCTCGCTATACTTGCCGGCTTTTCCTGAATAAATGCCAATAGGGTCCCGCCGCGCATGGATAAGACCTACCAGCCGCACGCCATTGAAACTTCCTGGTACAACACCTGGGAGTCCGAGAATTACTTCGCCCCGCAAGGCGCGGGCGAGTCCTACACCATCATGATCCCGCCGCCGAACGTCACCGGCAGCCTGCACATGGGTCACGGCTTCAACAACGCGATCATGGACGCCCTGATCCGTTTCCGCCGCATGCAGGGTCGCAACACCCTGTGGCAGCCGGGCACCGACCACGCCGGTATCGCCACGCAAATGCTGGTGGAACGCCAACTCGAAGCCAAAGGCCAGAGCCGCCACGACCTGGGCCGCGAGAAATTCCTCGAGAAAATCTGGGAATGGAAAGATGAGTCCGGCGGCAACATCAGCCGTCAGATCCGCCGCCTCGGTTCGTCCGTGGACTGGAGTCGCGAACGCTTCACCATGGACGACGGCCTGTCGGAATCGGTGAAAGAAGCCTTTGTGCGCCTGCACGAAGACGGCTTGATCTATCGCGGCAAGCGTCTGGTCAACTGGGACACCAAGTTGCACACGGCGATTTCCGACCTCGAAGTGGAAAACCACGACGAGAAAGGCTTCCTGTGGAACCTGAAATACCCGCTGGCCGACGGCGCCAAGACCGCTGAAGGCAATGATTACCTGATCGTCGCGACCACTCGCCCGGAAACCATGCTCGGCGACGCCGCCGTGGCCGTTAACCCGAACGATGAACGCTACAAAGCCCTGATCGGCAAATTTGTCGAGCTGCCGCTGGTTGGCCGCCGCATCCCGATCATCGCCGACGATTACTGCGATCCTGAATTCGGCACCGGCTGCGTGAAAATCACCCCGGCCCACGATTTCAACGACTACGAAGTCGGCAAGCGCCACAACCTGCCGCTGCTGAACATCTTCGACAAGAACGCCGCCGTGTTGTCGGCCTGCCAGGTGTTCAACCTGGACGGCACGCTGAACGAAAGCATCGACGGCAAGATCCCGGCCGAATACGCCGGCCTCGACCGTTTCGAAGCGCGCAAGCAAATCGTTGCGGCGTTCGACGCCGCCGGCCTGCTGGTCAGTGTTGACGATCACGCCCTGAAAGTGCCGAAAGGCGACCGTTCCGGCACGATCATCGAGCCATGGCTGACCGACCAGTGGTACGTATCGACCAAGCCATTGGCCGAGCCTGCGATTGCCGCCGTTGAAGACGGCCGTATCCAGTTCGTGCCGAAACAATACGAAAACATGTACTTCTCGTGGATGCGCGACATCCAGGATTGGTGCATCAGCCGTCAGTTGTGGTGGGGCCACCGGATTCCGGCCTGGTACGACGAGTCGGGCAAGGTCTACGTCGGTCGCGACGAAGCCGAAGTGCGGGCCAAGAACAATCTGGGCCCGGACGTTGCGCTGCAACAGGACAACGACGTACTCGACACCTGGTTCAGTTCCGGCCTGTGGACGTTCTCCACCCTGGGCTGGCCCGAGCAGACCGAGTTCCTGAAGAAATTCCACTCCACCGACGTGCTGGTCACCGGTTTCGACATCATCTTCTTCTGGGTTGCCCGGATGATCATGCTCACCATGCACTTGGTGAAAAACGAAGACGGCACACCGCAGGTACCGTTCAAGACCGTTTATGTGCACGGTCTGGTACGTGATGGCCTGGGCCAGAAGATGTCCAAGTCCAAGGGCAACGTCCTCGACCCGCTGGACATCATCGACGGTATCGAGCTGGAAGACCTGGTACACAAACGTACCAACGGTCTGATGCAACCGAAACTGGCGAAGAAGATCGAGAAGCAGACCCGCGACGAGTTCGCCGATGGCATCGCCAGCTACGGCACCGACGCCCTGCGCTTCACCTTCTGCTCGCTGGCGTCCACCGGTCGCGACATCAAGTTCGACATGGGCCGCGTCGAAGGCTATCGCAACTTCTGCAACAAGATCTGGAACGCCGCGCGTTATGTTCTGGACAAGGGCGAAGACTGCGGCCAGAACGGCGAGGCCTACGAGCTGTCCCTGGCGGATCGCTGGATCATCTCGCAGTTGCAACGCACCGAAGCCGAAGTGACCCGTCAGCTCGACCAGTTCCGCTTCGACCTGGCGGCACAAGCGCTGTACGAGTTCATCTGGAACCAGTATTGCGACTGGTACCTGGAACTGTCCAAGCCAGTGCTGTGGGACGAAAACGCTCCGGCTGAACGTCAGCGCGGTACTCGCCGCACGCTGGTTCGGGTACTGGAAGTGGCGTTGCGCCTGGCGCATCCGTTCATGCCGTTCATCACCGAAGAAATCTGGCAGCGCATCGCGCCGCTGGCTGGCATCGAAGGCAAGACGATCATGCTGCAACCTTGGCCAGTGGCCAACGAAGCACGCATCGATCAGGGCGCCGAAGATGATATCGAGTGGCTGAAAACCTTGATGCTCGGCACGCGCAACATTCGCGCCGAGATGAACATCGGTCCGGGCAAGCCGCTGAACCTGTTCCTGAAAAACGTCAGTGCCGAAGACCAGCGCCGTCTCACCGAGAACGAAGCGCTGCTGAAGAAACTGGCGCGTCTGGAATCGATCACCGTGTTGGCCGCTGGCGAAGAAGCACCGCTGTCCGCCACCGCGCTGGTGGGCGAGATGGAAGTGCTGGTGCCGATGGCCGGTCTGATCGACAAGGACGCCGAACTGGCACGCCTGGACAAGGAAATCCTGCGTTTGCAGGGTGAAGTCCAGCGCGTGGGCGGCAAGCTGTCCAACGCCGGTTTCGTCGACAAGGCCCCGGCCGAAGTCATCGACAAGGAACGCGCCAAACTGGCTGAAGCTGAACAGGCTTTGGGCAAGTTGGCCGAGCAACACGCGCGGATTGCCAGTTTGTAAGGGCACATCGCAATGAAAGAGGGAGGCCCGCAACGGCCTCCCTTTTTCATGCCCGCCACCGATATCTGTAGGAGCTGCCGAGTGAAACGAGGCTGCGATCTTTTGATCTTGCTCTTCAAAAACACCCTCAAAAGATCGCAGCCTCGTTTCACTCGGCACTCCTACAGGGGATATGCGTCATCAGGGAGCTAATGTGGGACAATGCCCGCACTTTCAGCCATACCCGAATCGACCACACCCATGAACGCCCCCCGCACACCCCGCCCTGCGCGCAAGAAGCCTGACTCCGCCACCCCGGCCAAGGCCGTGGAACCACGCCCGAAGGCCAGCCTGCACCCGCGCAACCGCCACCAGGGTCGCTACGACTTCCCGGAGCTGATCAAGAGCACGCCGGAACTGGCGAAGTTCGTGATCCTCAACCCGTACGGCAAGGAAAGCATCGACTTCGCCAGCCCGGACGCGGTGCGGGTGTTCAACCGGGCGCTGCTCAAGTCGTTCTACGGCGTGGCGCACTGGGACATCCCGGCTGATTACCTGTGCCCACCGGTTCCGGGGCGTGCCGACTACGTGCACTTCCTGGCGGACCTGTTGGCCAGCGTCAATGACGGCGAGATCCCACGCGGCGCGGCGGTCAAGGTGCTCGATATCGGCATGGGCGCCAACTGCGTTTATCCGTTGATCGGTTACAGCGACTACCGCTGGCACTTCCTCGGCTCGGAAATCGACCCGACGGCCGTCGCAGCCGCTAAAGCCATCGTCCAGTCCAACGGGCTGAACAAAGCCATCCAGTTGCGTCAGCAAAGCAATCCCAAGCACATCCTGCTGGGTTTGCTGGAGCCCGGCGAACGCTTTGACCTGACCATGTGCAATCCGCCGTTCCACGCCTCGATGGACGAAGCGACCAAGGGCAGCGAACGTAAATGGCGCGCCCTGGGCCGTGCCGACCCGAAACGCAAATTGCCGGTGCTGAACTTCGGCGGTCAGTCGGCCGAATTGTGGTGTGAAGGCGGCGAAGCTCGCTTTGTGACACAACTGATCGCCGAAAGCGCGAGTTTCCAGCACAAAGTGCTGTGGTTCAGCACGTTGGTGTCGAAAGCGTCGAACCTGCCGGCGATCCAGACCGCGCTGAAAAAGGCTGGCGTACTGGAAAGCCAGGTCGTGGAAATGTCCCAAGGGCAGAAGCAAAGCCGCTTCGTGGCCTGGACCTTCCAGACCAAATCCGAGCAGCAAGCGTGGCGTGAGCGCTGGGTACGCAAAGGTAACTGACCAATACTGGTCGAAAATGTGGGAGCGGGCTTGCTCGCGAATGCGGTGTATCAGTCACCATTGAAGTCGACTGACACACCGCATTCGCGAGCAAGCCCGCTCCCACAATTGTTTTTGTAGTATTTGCGGGTCAATCGCTAAATCGCAGACACAAAAAAACCGTGCCCGGATCACTCCGGAGCACGGTTTTTTTTACTGCGTCTTACTTGTTAACAGCGTCGGTCAGGCCTTTGGCCACAACCAGCTTGATAACTTTCTTGGCAGCGATTTCGATGGCAGCGCCAGTCGAAGGGTTACGGCCGGTACGGGCTGGACGCTCAGTCACTTTCAGTTTGCCGATACCTGGCAGAGTGATTTCGCCGCCGTTTTCCAGCTGATCAGCAACGATTTGGCCCAGTTGGTCCAGAGCGTTACGCGCGGTGGTTTTTGGCGCGTCGATAGCTTCAGCGATGTCGGCGATCAGTTGGTCTTTAGTAAGAGCCATGTAGTGTTCCTTCCCTATCAAATTCATATGGATTGCAGAGTGCAGTGTCAGCCATCGAGCCCGATCTTCTGGATCTGGCACCCTCGGCCATAACCGCGACGAGTCGGGGTTATAGATACCGAAATCAGGGTTTGGTTCGACCTGACAAATGCTGAATGCACGCTTAACGCAGTGACTTCGCGTAAGACCGGGCAAAACTAGCACAGAGACGGGGAAATATCCGCCTCTTGCTACCCATTTGGTCAGCTTTATTGCTCTAAACCGGGAAAAAATCGAATAAGGACCGCTCCAGACCGATGATTTTGCCTTCCGCCCCCTGTAGAAGCTGCCGAAGGCTGCGATCTTTTGACTTTGATTTTTAAAAACAAGATCAAAAGATCGCAGCCTTCGGCAGCGCCTACAAAGGGAGCTTGCCGGCCTGTTTGCGGTACACTTGGCACTTTTTTGGGGGAGCACGCCCTCCGCCCCTTCAATCAGCCGAGAAGCCCATGCCGATCCGTCATTGCATCGTCCACCTGATCGACAAAAAACCCGACGGCACACCCGCAGTTCTCCACGCGCGCGACTCTGAGCTGGCCGAGTCCACCGCCATCGAGAACATGCTCGCCGACCTCAACGAGAGCTACAACGCCAAGCAGGGCAAGGCCTGGGGCTTCTTCCATGCCGAGTCCGGGGCGCATCCGTTCAGCGGCTGGCTGAAGGAATACCTCGATGGCGGAAAGGATTTCACGGCATTCAGCCGCGTGGCGGTGGAACACCTGCAAAAGCTGATGGAAGAATCGAACCTCTCAACAGGCGGACACGTGTTGTTCGCCCACTACCAGCAAGGCATGACCGATTACCTGGCCATCGCCCTGCTGCACCACAGCGAAGGCGTGGCCGTGACCGAAGCGCTGGACGTGACCGCGTCCCGTCACCTGGACTTGGGCCAGTTGCACCTGGCGGCGCGGATCAACATTTCCGAGTGGCAGAACAACAAGCAGTCCAAGCAGTACATTTCGTTTATCAAAGGCAAGAACGGGAAAAAGGTTTCGGAGTATTTCCGCGACTTCATCGGCTGCCAGGAAGGCGTCGACGGCCCCGGCGAAACCCGCACCTTGCTCAAAGCCTTCAGTGATTTCGTTGAAAGCGAAGACTTGCCGGAAGAGTCCGCCCGCGAAAAAACCAAGACCCTGGTCGACTACGCCAGCAGCCAGGCCAAACTCGGCGAGCCGATGGGCCTGGAAGAGCTCTCGGAGCTGATCGACGAAGAGCGGCCGAAGGCCTTCTACGATCACATCCGCAACAAGGATTACGGCCTCTCGCCGGAAATTCCGGCGGACAAGCGCACCCTGAACCAGTTCCGCCGCTTCACCGGGCGCGCCGAAGGCCTGTCCATCAGCTTCGAAGCGCACCTGCTGGGCTCGAAGATCGAATACGACGAAGAAGCCGGCACGCTGATCATCAAGGGCTTGCCCACCCAACTGACCGATCAGTTGAAGCGACGCAACTGATGCTCAACGGGGTGCTGAAGAAATTCCTGCTGATCCTGCTGGTGGTCGTGGTTTACCAGAACTGGGGCAAGATCGAGCGCTACATCCACCCGGCGCAAGTGGTGTCCGAGCAAACCCAGGCCAAGGCCAACGTCGTGCTCTACGCCACCGACTGGTGCGGCTACTGCAAATTGACCAAGCGCTTTCTCGATCAGAAGGGCATTCCGTACAAGGAATTCGACATCGAGAAGGACGCGACAGCGCGCAAGGCTTATGAAGCGTTGGGCGGGCGCGGGATTCCGTTGATTGACGTGAACGGGACGTTGATTCGCGGGTATGACCCGGATGAAATCCTCGCCGCCCTGAAATGATTTTTTAAAATCAAAAGATCGCAGCCTTCGGCAGCTCCTACAGGGTGTACGCTGCCGAAGGCTGCGATCCTGGCGATATCCGCTTCACCAAAGATTTGCCGCCAAATCAGACAGCTTCGATGCGGAATCCGAACCGCGGAAAGTGCACATGCACCACGCCCGCACGTTCATCTTCACGGCGCAGTATCAATTCCTCACGCCCCGCGAACACCAGCTTGCCCGCCACCGGATCACAGCCGTAGTCGGTCGCTGCGATCACCACCTGCTGGCCCGCCTCAAAGCCGTTAGGCTCGTCGAACGCTTCATCCGGCAACGGAGCCGGCGTGGCCTTGCGCGACACCTCCAGCGCCTCTTCAGCCGTCATCTCGCTGAACGCGCCATGACCAAAGCCCAGCACCCGACCAAACCACGCCAACACCGCCGGATAAGCATCGACCAACGGTGAAGTCACCGGTGTTGCCTTGAGGAACCACAGGCAATGGGCCAGGGAGAAATCGGCAATCGACGGCTCGCCAAACAGGAAGTCGCCCTGCTCGCGTTGAAGCTGCAATTCGAGACCGCCCATGATGGTCGGCCACTGGTGCCGCGCCTGTTCCGCCGACAACTTCGTCGCGCTGCCACCGCTAAACAACCCGGCTCGGTCAGCCAGGAACGCCTTGATCGCTTCCGGCGGCAATTTGCCGAAACGCACCGCCACCGATTCCGGCTGGAACACCAGGCTCACTGCGTGCTGGAACACCACCGAATCCACCCATGCCGCGAAGGCCGCGACGATCATTTCCTGACCTTCGGGGAAGAACGCCGGCAGGGCTTTTTCCTGCTCCAGGCGACGGGCGATCAATGAGGTGTCGCAATAGATGTCGGCGCCAATTTGCAGCACCGGGGTCTTGCGGTAGCCGCCGGTCAAAGCGGTCAGATCAGGTTTTGGCATCACCGGCGAGATCTTCACCGAGCGCCAGGACAACCCCTTGAAGCCCAGCAACAAACGCGCTTTTTCAGCGAAAGGGGACGTCGGGTAGTTGTGAAGAATCAGCTCTGACATGCTCGGCTCCGCCGCTCAGATGAAGGAGCTCGCAGCTTAACGTGCAATGGGTGAGCAGCCTACAGATCTGCCTGATGGGAACTTATCAGTCAGATTGATAAGTACCGACCAGACATTCCTTGGCGCTTTTCTTGAGTTTTTTGATCAACCGTTCCTGACGCAGGGCTTCGCTTTTATCGCGGCAGGCTTCGGTGTAGACCAGCGCCACGGCGGGGCTGGAAAGGAAGAAGCGTGCGCCCTTTCCGCTTTGATGCGTGGCAAAACGGCGCACCGGGTCGTCGCTGATCCCGCAGTAAAGCGACCCGTTGGCCGCCCGCACGAGGTAGACGAACCAGGGTTTGCTCACCGGGGTTTGCGGGTCGGCGGGTATTTCGCTGAGGGTGCTCACGTGACGATCAAGGCTTGAGGGGAAACAAGCCGCGATCTTATCAGCGACTGGCCTGGAATGCCTTCAGCCCCTTCAACGCCTGGGCGCGAACGGCGTTGCGCACCAGTGGCGTCCAGCCCAGCAACAGGCCTTTGGCGCCCAGTGCCTGGCGGGACCAGCGCCACATATCAAAGCTGTCGTGGTGCTCGCAGATCTTGCCGTCGCGAAACACAAAACGCGCCTGGATGTCGTTGATCACGACATTGCCGGTCTGGCTGAACAGGTACGTCGCCACCCAATGGGCGCCGCCGGTGCGGTCGTCGCTGCGCACGCTGTCGAAGGTCAGGGAAAAGTCTTTGGCCCGAGTGGTGAGCATGCGCCACATGTCGCCGGCATCGCGGCCGCGCAACTCGCCGAACGCCGGATCACTGAACACCACGTCGTCGGTGTAGCAGGCGCTCATCGCCTCGGCATCCAACCGCTGGAAGGCTTGGTAGAACCGGGTGATCAAGGCGTTGTGGGCATCACTCATGGGCAGACTCCGTGGGTTTGCAAAATGGTTTCAAAAGATTGCATGCACGATAGTCTGCAAATGCGCGCAAGACCACCGGCATTCGTGGGCCGAATGCCAGCAGTGCGAAAATTCAGACTTTTTCCCTGTGCACCTGGACGTAGAGCGCTCGCCCGGCACCGAGCCCGGCGATGATCGCGCCGAGGCCGATGATGCCGAAGATCCAGCCGAGAGCGTTCCAGCCACCGGTCCAGTCATGAACGATGCCGACCGCAAATGGCCCCATGGACGCCAGGGTGTAACCGAAGCCCTGGGCCATGCTCGACAGGTTGGCGGCCACATGCGCGTCCCGCGAGCGCAACACGATCAGGGTCAGCGCCAGGCTGAACGTGGCGCCCTGCCCCAGACCGAGCAGGATCGCCCAACCCCACAGGCCTTCGATCGGCGCGTAGAGGCAACCGAACAAACCGCCGAGAGTCAGCAGCATAACGATGACAATCGCCAGCCGTTGGTCCTTGCCGCGTGTCGCCAGCCAAGGTGCGGCGAGGGAACTGGCCAGTTGGACAATCACCGAACCGGACAATACGAGCCCGGCCTGGGTCGGTGTCAGCCCACGACCGATCAGGATCGACGGCAACCAGCCGAACACGATGTAAGCCAGGGACGATTGCAGGCCCATGTAAAGCGTGACTTGCCAGGCCAATGGATCGCGCAGCAACCCGCGCACCCGATAGGCGACGTTATGCGAGCCGTGTTTCTGTCCCACTTGCGGCAACCAGAACATCGCCGCGACCACCGCCGGAATCACCCAGAAGCCCAGGCCCAACGCCCAGCTCTTGTCGAAATGCTCGCTCAACGGCACGGTCGCCCCTGCCGCCATCGCCGCACCCAGGCACAGCGCCATGGTGTAGACACCGGTCATGGTGCCGGCCTGTTTCGGGAAGTCGCGTTTGACGATTCCCGGCAGTAACACGCCGATGACACCGATGCTGGCGCCGGCCAACACGCTGCCGGCGAACAACCCGACTTCACCGAAGCAACTGCGCAGGATGATCCCGCCGGCCAGCACCAGCAAAATCCCCAACACCACACGCTCGGCGCCGAAACGCCGGGCCAGGATCGGAGCCAGTGGCGCGAACAGACCGAGGCACAGCACCGGCAACGTCGTCAGCAAACCGGCCTGGGCAGCGGACAAGCCGAGGGTTCTGGAAACCTCGCTGAGCATCGGCGCCATGCTCGACAGCGCCGGGCGCAGGTTCAGCGCCACCAGAATCAGCCCCAGCAACAACAGCCACGGCCGCCGCAGAATCGGGTGACTTTGCTGAATTTGTTCGTCATCGGCCTCGGCGTCGATCAGCAGCTCTTCGAGCTCTGCCGTGCGCTTGGGCTGCTGGATGTTGCTGTTATTGGCAGACATGGAGTTCTCGGCTTAAAGGTTCATTGATCAACTGTCTCGACAGGGCTTTGGCCCGTTCCGGATCGCGTTGTTCGACGGCGTCGAGCAGGTCGATATGCAGGTCGAAGACCTCTTGGCGTCGCGGGGTGATGTTCAAGGTCTGGCGTAGTTGTGCGCCGACGATGCTGGAGAAGTAGCGATACAACTCGCTGAGGGTCGGGTTGTGGGCGGCATCCACCAGAAGCCGGTGGAACACCAGGTCGCAGGCGATGTAACTGTCGAGATCGCCGTGGTAGTGGCTGCCGCTGACGCCTAATGCCTCTCGCAGGGCGATCAGGTCTTCGTCGGTACGACGCAGCGCCGCCAGGCCGATGGCTTCGACTTCGAGGATGTGCCGGGTTTCCCTGGCCTGTTCCTGGGTGCAGCGGGATAAGGCTTTCAGGGTGTCGAGCGGATCGATCACCGCCCGCAGGTAACTGCCGTCGCCCTGGCGGATCTCGATCAACCCGGAAAACGCCAACACCCGCATCGCTTCACGCACGGTGTTGCGGCTGATGCCCAGCTCGGCGGACAGCTCGGGCTCGGTGGGTAAACGCTGGCCGACCGTCCAGACGCCTTCGGTGATGCGCAGGCGCAACTGATCCAGGGCCTGATCGACCAGGGATCGCTTAACGAGTGGAGAAATGTCTGACATTGGATTCGCCCTTTCATCCAATCATAGGATGAATTTTCTGACATGTTAGTCAGCTCCGTGTAGGACGGCAACCGCCTAAATTCAGACAGAGGGAAATGGAGCGGGATTTTCGATTAGTCAAAATTACCCTTTAAGGGTAATTTCAGGGATAGGGCTTACGGTTTCTTATGGAGAAGAACACACCCCATTATGACTTGGCAGTGATCAAGGCTGAGGTGGTCAGGCTAGGCAAAAAAGCGTTCACCCAGCGGGCCAAGGAATCGGGCCGTGACCTGGGTCTAAACCTGCCGCAAATGATCGAGGCGATCTGCGCGCTGGAACGCCGAATGCTCTTCAAATCCATGACCACCTATGTCGATCACCGGGTCTGGCAGGACGTTTATCACACAACATTTTGTGGAATGGAGATTTACATCAAAGTGTCTTACCGCCCAGGCGGAGGGCACCCGGTAGTCTCCTTCAAGGAGAAAGACCTATGAGAACGCAGCAATGCGTCAACTGCGGCACACACGATGGGATGGGCCACTTCGAAGGTCGCACCCTCTCAGTGAATTACAAACAGATGTCGCGACTCGTTGACGATCTTGCGGGATGGGAATGCAGAGTCTGCAGTGAAATCGAATTCGATCATGACACCGACAGCGCCGACCGTTATGCAGATGCCGGCGATCAATTGCTTCACGACTGCCTGCAACTGATCGGCTCGGAGATAAAACGAATCCGCCGCAAACTCCATCTCACGCAAAAAAACGCGGTGAAGTTGTTGTCCGGTGGCGGGAACAACGCCTTTTCGCGGTATGAACGCGGTGAACTAGCGCCCCCCAGGCCGCTGCTCACACTGATGCAACTGTTGGATCGTCATCCCTATTTGCTGGCAGAAATTCAGGTCTTGAACGAAGGCGACGACCTCAAACAACTATTGGCCGCTCGTCATCCGGAGTTGGAGGCCGCGCTCGCCTCCTGACTCAAATCCCGGACAAAAATAAACCCGGAACAGGTCCGGGTTTATTTCACTGCCTGACGTCGATCAATGCAGGATCTGGCTCAAGAACAGTTTGGTCCGATCATTCTGTGGATTGTCGAAGAAGTCGTTCGGTGCAGCCTGTTCGACGATTTCGCCTTTGTCCATGAAGATCACGCGATTGGCCACGGTGCGGGCGAAGCCCATTTCGTGGGTCACGCAGAGCATGGTCATGCCGTCTTCAGCCAGGCCGATCATGGTGTCGAGAACCTCTTTCACCATCTCAGGGTCGAGTGCCGAAGTCGGTTCGTCGAACAGCATGATTTTCGGTTTCATGCACAGGGCACGGGCAATCGCCACACGCTGTTGCTGACCGCCGGACAGTTGCCCCGGGAATTTATGCGCCTGCTCTGGAATGCGTACGCGCTCCAGGTAGTGCATGGCGATTTCTTCGGCCTTGCGTTTCGGCATCTTGCGCACCCACATCGGGGCCAGGGTGCAGTTCTGCAGGATGGTCAGGTGCGGGAACAGGTTGAAGTGCTGGAACACCATGCCGACTTCACGGCGAATCGCTTCGATCTGCTTGAGGTCGTTGGTCAGCTCCACGCCATCGACCACGATGCGGCCCTGCTGGTGTTCTTCCAGGCGATTGAGGCAACGGATGGTGGTCGACTTGCCGGAACCCGACGGGCCGCACAGGACGATACGCTCGCCCTGCTTGACGTTCAGGTTGATGTCTTTCAACACGTGGAACTGGCCGTACCACTTGTTTACGCCCTGCATCTGAATAATGCCTTCAGGGCTCACAGGCTGTTTGATCGCTTCACTCATGACAAAACTCCTAACGCTTGTGGCCAGTGTCCAGCTTACGTTCCAAATGCATGGAGTAGCGGGACATACCAAAACAGAAAATCCAGAACACCAGGGCCGCAAACACATAGCCTTCGGTCGCCATGCCCAACCATTTCGGGTCGGCGGCGGCTTGCTTGACGCTGTTGAGCAAGTCGAACAGGCCGATGATGATCACCAGGCTGGTGTCCTTGAACAGCGCAATGAAGGTGTTGACGATGCCAGGGATTACCAGCTTCAGGGCTTGCGGCAGAATCACCAGGCCCATGCTGCGCCAGTAACCGAGGCCCATCGCCGCAGCCGCTTCGTACTGACCTTTAGGGATCGCTTGCAGACCACCGCGCACCACTTCGGCCACGTAGGCCGACTGGAACAGGATCACGCCGATCAACGCCCGCAGCAGTTTGTCGAAGTTCATGCCTTCAGGCAGGAACAGCGGCAGCATTACCGAAGACATGAACAGCACCGTGATCAGCGGCACACCGCGCCAGAACTCGATGAAGGTCACGCAGACCACGCGAATCGCCGGCATGTTCGAACGACGGCCCAGCGCCAGGATGATCCCCAGCGGCAACGCGCCGGCGATACCGACGGTGGCGATCACCAGGGTCAGCATCAGGCCGCCCCATTGGCTGGTCGCCACGTTGGTCATGCCGAAGATGCCGCCGTGCAGCAGGAAGTAGGCAATGATCGGGTAAGCCACCAGGAAGCTCAGCCCGTACACCGCTTTACGGTGAAAACGCGAGATGAACAACGGTGCCACGCCGATGACCGCCAGCCACACGGTCAGGTCCACGCGCCAGCGCAGTTCCGGCGGGTAGTAGCCGTACATGAACTGGCCGAAACGCTGCTGGATGAACACCCAGCAAGCGCCTTCCTTGGTGCAGTCGGCGCGAGTAGTGCCGACCCAGTTGGCGTCCAGGATCGCCCAATGCAGCAGCGGCGGAACGATCAGGTAGATCAGGTAAAACGCGAACAGGGTCAGCAGGGTGTTGATCCAGCTGGAGAACATGTTGGCGCGCATCCACGCCACCACACCGATGCTGCTGCTCGGTGGTGGCATGTCAGGTTTGAAAGTATGGGTAGTCATGCGCGTTTCCTCACCGCTCGATCAGCGCAATGCGCTTGTTGTAACAGTTCATCAGCAGGGAAATGCTGATACTGATCGCCAGGTACACGCTCATGGTGATGGCAATAACCTCAATCGCCTGCCCGGTCTGGTTCAGCACCGTACCGGCAAACAACGAAACCATTTCCGGGTAACCGATACCGGCCGCCAGCGAAGAGTTCTTCGCCAGGTTCAGGTATTGGCTGGTCAGCGGCGGAATGATCACGCGCAGGGCTTGCGGGATGATCACCTTGCGCAGGGTCGGACCGTTACGCAGCCCGAGGGAGCGCGCCGCTTCGGTCTGGCCATGGCTGACCGACTTGATGCCCGAACGCACGATCTCGGCGATAAACGCCGCGGTGTACACGGTCAGGGCCAGGGTCAGCGCCAGCAGTTCCGGGATCAACACCCAGCCACCGACGAAGTTGAAGCCTTGCAGCTTCGGCAATTCCCAGTGCAACGGGGCACCGAAAATCAGCGCGCACAGTGCCGGGATCACCACAATGATCGCCAGGCCCACCCAGAACTTGTGGAACGGTACGCCGGTCGCTTCGAAGCGCTTGTTGGCCCAGCGGCACATCATCACGATGGCAACGATGGCCACCACGATGCTGACCATGAACGCCCAGAACCCCGGCGACAGTTGCGCAGCCGGCATGTTCAGGCCACGACTGCTGACGAAAAAGGTGTCGCCGAAGTTATGGCTGGCCCGCGGCCCTGGCATGGTCAGGAACACGGCGAAGTACCAGAACAGGATTTGCAGCAGCGGTGGAATGTTACGGAAAACTTCCACGTAAACCGTCGCCAGCTTGCTGATGATCCAGTTCGGCGACAGCCGTGCCACACCGACGATGAACCCGAGGATGGTCGCCAGAACCACGCCGATGACGGTCACCAGCAAGGTGTTGAGCAAACCGATGACAAACACCCGGGCATACGTGTCCGATTCGGTGTAGTCGATCAGGTGTTGAGCGATGCCGAACCCGGCACTGCGTTCCAGAAAGCTGAAGCCGGAAGTAATGCCCCGGTGTTGCAGGTTGGTTTGCGTATTGTCGAACAGATACCAGCCCATCGCGACGACCGCGACAATCGTGATGATCTGAAATAGCCACGCACGCACTTTTGGATCGCTAAGGCTGAGCCTCTGCTTTGGTGCGCCGATTGATTTTTGCATGAAGTGCCCCGCAAAGAATGGAACAGAACATCACCCGGTGGTTGGCCCACCGGGTGATAGAACCATCAGCGCACTGGTGGTGCGTATTGAATGCCGCCGTTGGTCCACAGGGCGTTCAAGCCACGGTCGATTTCCAGCGGGGTGGTCTTGCCGAGGTTTTTCTCGAAGATTTCGCCGTAGTTACCGACTTGGGAAACGATCTTGACGACCCAGTCCTTCGGCAGCTTCAGGTCTTTGCCGTATTCGCCGTCAGCACCCAACATACGGGCAACATCCGGGTTCTTGGTCGACTTGGCTTCTGCCAGAACGTTTTTCGAAGTGATGCCGGCTTCTTCGGTGTTCAGCAGTGCGTAGCCCACCCAGCGAACGATCGCCAGCCACTCGTCGTCGCCGTTACGTACGACTGGACCCAGTGGTTCTTTGGAGATGGTTTCCGGCAGTACCACGTAGTCTTTTGGCGAAGCCAGTTTGCTGCGCTGTGCGTAGAGCTGCGACTTGTCGGAGGTCAGCACGTCGCAACGACCGGATTCCAGCGACTTGGCGCTTTCATCGGAGGTGTCGAAAGTGATCGGGGTGTACTTCAGGTTGTTGGCGCGGAAGTAATCGGAAACGTTCAGCTCGGTGGTGGTACCGGCTTGAATACAGATGGTTGCACCGTCCAGTTCCTTGGCACTTTTCACGCCCAGCTTGCTGTTGGCCAGGAAGCCGACGCCGTCGTAATAAGTAATGAAGCCAGGAAATTTCAGGCCCATGCCCGCGTCACGGGAACTGGTCATGGTGGTGTTACGCGACAGGATGTCGATTTCGCCGGACTGAAGCGCGGTGAAGCGCTCCTTGGCGTTCAACTGGCTGAACTTGACCTTGGTTGCATCGCCGAATACAGCGGCTGCCACAGCGCGGCAGACGTCAGCGTCGATCCCGAGGATCTTGCCGGTGGAGTCCGGAACCGAGAAGCCCGGCAAACCATCACTCACGCCGCACTGTACGAAACCTTTCTTCTGCACTGCATCCAGGGTTGCACCCGCCTGAGCGAACCCGCTGACACCGAGTACTGCGGCTGCAGTCACGATAGCCAGGGTGGATTTCAACATTTTCATTCAAACCTCCAGTTTTGCTCTTGTTGTGTCGGAGCGTGAGTCTTGTCGCACCCTTTTGAGGCGTTGTTGACCCGTGTTGGCTTTTTTTGGGGTCAACCGACGTAAGACCTTAGCTATGAGTCTAGTAGGAGAAAATCCACATCATGGACAACTCACTTCTCACCAATCGGCCGAACGGGCTGTAGCCCTTTCACGTTCGCTATGCCCGTAACGGCCACTGGCGAACATCCATCACCGGATTCTTTGCTATCCCGTCGTCAGCAGTACACTGATAGTGTTACCGCCAGACGCGAGATTGGTTGCACAGGTTTTTCCATAGCAAAGCCCGTACCACACCGCTCGCTTAAGCGATTCAGCGACAGGTCAATAGCAAAACTTGTAGCCTTGCGACATCTTCTTAACTGATCAACCCGGTACGCACTCACATCACGCACTTAATGAGAGCGCCCGCACAATATTGGAGCAGCCATGACCCAGCCCTTGATTCTTCAGCCCGGCAAGCCCGTAGACGCCTGCGTAATCTGGCTGCACGGCCTGGGCGCCGATCGCTACGACTTCCTGCCGGTGGCCGAAGCCCTGCAGGAAAGCCTGCTGACCACCCGTTTCGTTCTGCCCCAGGCACCGACCCGCGCTGTCACTATTAATGGTGGCTACGAGATGCCGAGCTGGTACGACATATTGGCCATGAACCCGGCGCGCGCCATCAGCCGCGAGCAACTGGATGAGTCGGCGGACATGGTGACTGGCTTGATCGAAGAGCAGCGAGCCAGCGGAATAGACGCCTCGCGGATCTTTCTCGCCGGTTTCTCCCAAGGAGGTGCGGTGGTCTTGCACACCGCTTTCCTGAAATGGCAGGGCGCGCTCGGCGGCGTACTTGCCCTGTCCACGTATGCCCCGACATTCAGTGACGAACTGGAGCTTTCGGCCAGCCAACAGCGCATTCCGGTGCTGAGCCTGCATGGCCAGTACGATGACGTTGTGCAAAACGCGATGGGCCGTAGCGCTTATGAGCATTTAAAGCTGCGTGGTGTCACCGTGACATGGCAGGAATACCCAATGGGCCACGAAGTGTTACCCGAAGAAATTCGCGACATTGGCATTTGGCTCGCCGAACGTTTGCGTTAACGCCTTATATGAAAAGAACCTCCTTTAGCCTCCTTTGATCATCCCGCTACGCCGCGCCCGATTCTTGCATTACACTGGCCGGCGTATATTCCTTAACCAATTGATGAGATGACCGTGCTCAAAGCACTCAAAAAAATGTTCGGTAAGAGCGAGGCTGAGCAGCTCGCGCCAGTCGCCAGCGCTGCGTCTCACACCCCCAGCCACCGCACCGACGGTCATCAGCCTGGCCGGACCGCTGCCGTAGCGGCACCGAAACACGAGCCAGTGACCACACCGGCCGCCCCACCCGTCGAGGCCATCGCCGTCGAGCAAGCGCTCAGCGAAGCGCCGAAACCCGCAAAACCGCGTCGCGAACCCAAGCCAAAGGCGCCGGTTATTCCCTGGAAACTCGAAGATTTCGCCGTCGAGCCCATGGAAGGCAAAACCCGCTTCCACGATTTCAAGCTCGCCCCTGAACTGATGCACGCTATCCAGGACCTGGGCTTTCCGTACTGCACGCCGATCCAGGCGCAAGTCCTCGGTTTCACCCTGGCCGGCAAAGACGCCATCGGTCGCGCCCAGACCGGCACCGGCAAAACCGCCGCGTTCCTGATTTCGATCATCACCCAATTGCTGGAAACCCCGCCGCCCAAGGAACGCTACATGGGCGAACCGCGAGCATTGATCATTGCGCCGACCCGTGAACTGGTGGTGCAGATCGCCAAGGACGCAGCCGACCTGACCAAGTACACCGGCCTCAACGTCATGACGTTCGTCGGCGGCATGGACTTCGACAAGCAGCTCAAGCACCTCGAAGCCCGTCACTGCGACATCCTCGTGGCCACCCCGGGTCGTCTGCTGGACTTCAACCAGCGCGGCGACGTGCACCTGGACATGGTCGAAGTCATGGTCCTGGACGAAGCCGACCGGATGCTCGACATGGGTTTCATCCCGCAAGTGCGTCAGATCATTCGCCAGACCCCGCCGAAGAACGAGCGCCAGACGCTGCTGTTCTCCGCGACCTTCACCGAAGACGTGATGAACCTGGCCAAGCAATGGACCACCGAGCCGTCGATCGTCGAGATCGAGTCGCAGAACGTGGCCAGCGAAAACGTCGAGCAACACATCTACGCTGTGGCCGGTGCCGACAAGTACAAGCTGCTTTACAACCTGGTCACCGACAACGGTTGGGAACGGGTCATGGTCTTCGCCAACCGCAAGGATGAAGTGCGGCGCATCGAAGAACGCCTGGTGCGCGATGGCGTCAACGCCGCGCAACTGTCCGGCGACGTGCCGCAGCACAAGCGGATCAAGACCCTGGAAGGTTTCCGCGAAGGCAAGATCCGCGTATTGGTGGCCACCGACGTTGCCGGTCGTGGCATCCACATCGACGGCATCAGCCACGTGATTAACTTCACCCTGCCGGAAGTCCCGGACGACTACGTGCACCGTATCGGTCGTACTGGCCGTGCCGGTGCCGATGGCGTGTCCATCAGCTTCGCCGGTGAAGACGATTCCTATCAGCTACCGTCCATCGAAGCACTGCTGGGTCGCAAGATCAGCTGTGAAACGCCACCGACGCATCTATTGCGCGCGGTTGAGCGCAAACGTCCGTAACCCAGGACGTGTAGAAAGAGGCGCAGCCGGTAACGGACTGCGCTTTTTTTTCGCCCGGATATTGCTCAAGACAACTAAAAGTCCATAATGGACAAATTAGTTTACTTTCAGCTCCCGGAGCCGACCATGTCCAGTACGCCTTACGTGATCACCCAACCCCAGGCCCGCGAGTTGCTGGCGCAGGTCGACGTGCCGAAGATCCTGCGCAAGCTGTTCCGCGACCTGGCAGCCGGGCAAGCCGTGCAACCGGCGCAGCAACTGGTGGAATTCCCGCAAGGGGCCGGCGACTTCATCAACTATCTGGGCGTGCTGGCGCAAGATGGGGTGTACGGGGTCAAGACGTCGCCTTACATCGTGCGCGAACAGGGGCCGTTGGTGACGGCGTGGACGTTGTTGATGTCGATGCAAACCGGCCAACCGTTGATGCTCTGCGACGCCGCCGAGTTGACCGTCGCCCGCACCGCCGCCGCCACCGCCGTGGCGGTCGACGCCCTCGCACCGCTGGCCGCCCGGCGTCTGGCGATTATCGGCAGTGGCAAAGTGGCCCTGGCGCATCTGCACTACGTCAAGGCGCTGCGGGACTGGCAGAGTATCACCCTGTATTCGCCAGCCTTGAAAGACCTGAAGCCCGAAGAACGGGCACAGCTCAAGGACCTCGATTCGCGACTGACCCTCGTTGACAGTCGCGAAGCCGCGATTCACGACGCCGAGGTGATCATGCTCTGCACCTCATCCGCCGGCCCGGTGATCGATCCGGCGACACTGATTAAACCGGCGCTGATCACCTCGATCAGCACCAACGCCTTCCGCGCCCACGAAGTGCCGCCGCACAGCCTCAACGACATGCAGGTGTTCTGCGACTATCGTCAGACCACCCCGGGCTCGGCTGGCGAAATGCTGATCGCCAGCGAACAGCATGGCTGGGACAAGAGCGCCATTGTCGGCGACTTGCCCGAATTGCTCAGCGACAAGGTTCCGCGTCCTGACTACGATCGCCACGTGTTCTTCCGTTCCATCGGCCTGGGCCTGGAAGACATCGCGCTGGCCAATGCGATCTACCAACTCCAGCACTAACCCCACTCCCCCTGTAGGAGCTGCCGAGTGAAACGAGGCTGCGATCTTTTGATTGTGTTATCGAAGACAAGATCAAAAGATCGCAGCCTCGTTTCACTCGGCAGCTCCTACAGGCCTACAGGGTTTTCTACATTTCGGCATTTTCGCTCCACAGGAGAGATTCATGAGCCAGGCAGACTTCATCATCATCGGCGGCGGGATCGCCGGCGCTTCCACCGGTTTCTGGCTGTCGCAGCACGGTCGCGTCATTGTGCTGGAACGTGAATCCCATCCGGCCTATCACTCCACCGGGCGCTCGGCCGCGCTGTTCACTGCCGCTTACGGCACTGCGCAAGTGCGGGCACTGACCCAGGCCAGCCGCGATTTCTTCGACGCCCCGCCCGCCGGTTTCTGCGAACACCCATTGCTGACCCCGCGCGGCGAAATGACCGTGGATTTTACGGGGGACCCGGCCGAGCTGAACAATCAATACCTGAGCGCCAAAGCCACGGTGCCGGAGATGCAACGGCTCAGCGCCGATGAGGCCTGCACCCGCCTGCCGATCCTGCGCCGGGAAAAAGTCCACGGCGCGATCTACGATCCGACCGCCAGCGACATCGACACCGATGCCTTGCATCAGGGCTATCTGCGGGGCATTCGCCGCAACCAAGGTGAAGTCCATACCGACACCGAGGTCCTGAGCCTGACCCGTGACGCCGAAGGCCAATGGCAGGTGCAAACCAACGGCCAGACGTTCAGCGCGCCGGTCATCATCAATGCCGCCGGGGCCTGGGCCGATAAGATCGGCGCGCTGGCCGGCGCTGCGCCACTGGGCCTGCAACCGAAACGCCGTGCCGCGTTCATCTTCGCCGGCCCTGAAGGGGTGGACATCCACCACTGGCCGATGCTGGTGGCGCTGGACGAATCCTTCTATATGAAGCCCGATGCCGGCATGTTCCTCGGCTCGCCCGCCAACGCCGACCCGGTTGAACCTCACGACGTACAGCCCGAAGAGCTGGACATCGCCATGGGCATCTACCAGATCGAAGAAGCCACCACCCTGACCATCCGCCGCCCGACCCGCACCTGGGCCGGCCTGCGCAGCTTTGTGCACGATGGTGATTTGTTGTCCGGCTTCGATCCGAAGGTACCGGGGCTGTTCTGGGTCGCGGCGCAAGGTGGCTACGGTATCCAGACCTCACCGGCCATGGGCCAGGCCAGCGCTGCATTGGTTCGCGGTGAAGCCCTGCCCGAGCAACTCAGCCGTTTCGGCCTGGACGCCGCGATGCTCTCCCCGGCTCGCCTGGGTTGAGTGTCGGACTTGGGTGACGTGTCGACACGATTGCGGCAAACTTCCAGCGCCCTTTTTGCCAGGGCGCTGACGTTGCCTGGAGCTCCCTGTATGAACGCCCCCAAAAAAGACCCGAGCCTGGACAACTTCCGGGCGATCGCCGACGCCATCGCTACGCTGTTCTTTCCCCACGCCGAAGTGGTGCTGCACGATCTGCGCACGCAAAAAATCGATTACATCGCCAACAACCTGTCCAAGCGGGAAATCGGTGATGACGCGGCGCTGGAGGACATGCTCAGCGAAGACGTCAGCGAACGAAACATCGGGCCGTATGAAAAGCTCAATTGGGACGGCCAGAAGATTCGCAGCCTCAGCAGCGTGTTGCGCGACAGCGAAGGTCATCCGCTGGCAGTGCTGTGCATCAATTTGAATATTTCGCTGTTCGAGAACGCCAAGGCTGCGCTGGATTTATTCCTGTCGCCGACCAAGTTGATTCCGCAACCCGACGCGCTGTTTCGTGATGACTGGCAGGAGCGAATCAACACCTTCCTGCACGCCTGGCTGCGCGAACGTCAGTTGAGCCTGAGCGTGCTGAACCGCGACCACAAACGCGAGCTGGTGCTGGCGCTGCACGCCGAAGGGGCTTTCAAGGGTAAAAGCGCCTCCAACTATGTGGCCAATGTGCTGAACATGGGGCGGGCGACGGTGTACAAGCATTTGAAGGAATTGAAGGGCTGAAGATCAAGATCGAAAGATCGCAGCCTTCGGCAGCTCCTACAGGGAAATGCGTTCCAATGTAGGAGTTGGCGAAGCCTGCGATCTTTTATTGATCAATCGCCGTAGATGTCGGACTTGAAGTACTTATCCGAAATCTTCTGATATTCGCCACTCGCGCGAATGCCATCGATGGCCGTGTTCAACTCACTGACCAACTCGCTATTACCCTTGCGCACCGCAATCCCGGCGCCTTCGCCGACGTATTTCGGGTCCTTGAGTTCCGGCCCGACAAACGCGTAACCGGCACCACGGGGCATCGACAGGAAGTCGCTCAGGGGGATGGTGTCGGCAAAAATCGCGTCGAGGCGACCGGCCGCCAGGTCCATGTAGATCTCTTCGTTGTTGCCGTAGCGCTTGACGTTAATCCCCTTCGGCTCGAACACCTCGGTGGCGTAACGGTCGGTGGTGGTCGCGCGCTGCACGCCCACAGTCTTGCCCTTGAGGCTGGCGTACTGATCATCGACCACCGCGCCGTCCTTCATCACCAGCCGTGATGAGGTGAAGTAATACTTGTGGGTGAAATCCACGGACTTCTTGCGGTCTTCGTTGATGGTCATGGACGACAGCGCCATGTCGATTTTCTTCACTTTCAGGGAAGGAATCAGACCGTCGAACTCGCCTTCGACCCAGACGCACTTGACCTTCATCTGCGCGCACAAAGCATTGCCGATGTCGTAGTCAAAACCGACGATTTCGCCTTTATCGGTTTTGGAGGCAAACGGCGGATACGCCGCTTCGATACCAATGCGCAGGGTTTTATCGGCGGCGAACAGTGAGCTGCACGCCAACAGGCTCAAGGCCAGACCGGTGATGAGGGGGAATTTCTTCATGTTCGTTCTCTCGCGGGTTGTTGTTGGTTTGGCAAGACAGAAGAAAGAGCTGAAACGGGGGAAAACACCTTTTTTGTACTTATAATTCCATATTGGACTTTTATGTATAGATCGTCAATCGGGTGTGCAGAGATCAGCCGTACCTTTGATCGGTCGGTGAATCAGGGAGGAATTTGGCGTCTCTAATGACCTCTTCGCGGGCAAGCCTTGCTCCTACAGGGTTAGCGTCGTCCACAAAATATGTGATCGACACTAACCCTGTAGGAGCAAGGCTTGCTCGCGAAGGCATACTTGAGCCCGCTGGAGATTTACCTGTTCCAGCGATCCGCCGCCGCATGATCGCTGTCGCGCCCTTCCACCCAGCGCGAACCGTCACGGGTGCTTTCTTTCTTCCAGAACGGCGCGCGGGTTTTCAGGTAATCCATGACGAAGGCGCAGGCATCGAACGCGGCCTGGCGGTGAGCGCTGGCGGCGCCGACGAAGACGATCGGCTCGCCTGGCGCCAGGGCGCCGATGCGGTGCAACACTTCAAGCTTGAGCAACGGCCAGCGCTGTTCGGCCTCAAGGGCAATCTTGCCCAGGGCCTTTTCGGTCATCCCGGGGTAGTGCTCAAGAAACATCCCGGCCACGTCGAGCCCGTCATTGAAGTCGCGCACGTAGCCGACAAAACTCACCACTGCGCCAACGCCGACATTGGCGGCGTGCATGGCATTGACTTCGGCGCCCGGATCGAACGCCGTGGACTGCACGCGAATCGCCATGATCAGCCCCCGGTCACGGTCGGAAAGAACGCCACTTCATCGCCATCGACCACCGGCTCGTCGAGCTGGCAAAGGTCTTCGTTGCGGGCGCACATCAGGTTTTGCTCGCTCAGCACCTCGGCACCGTCGCGCTGGGCCAGCAGCGCCCGCACGTCATCCACCGTGGCGAAATCGCCTTCAACCTTGACCGAGTCCACGCCCAGCGCTTCGCGGTAACGGGCGAAAAACTTCACCGTGACGTTCATGACGGATCTGCCTGGAAATGCCCGCTCTTGCCGCCGACCTTCTCCAGCAAACGCACGCTTTCGATGATCATGCCACGGTCCACAGCCTTGCACATGTCATAGATAGTCAGCGCCGCGACGCTGGCAGCGGTCAGGGCTTCCATCTCGACGCCGGTCTGCCCGGACAACTTGCAGCGCGCGACGATGCGCACGGTGTCGTCGCCCTCGGCACTGAGCTCGACCTTGACGCCGGTGAGCAACAGCGGATGGCACAGAGGGATCAGATCACTGGTTTTCTTCGCCGCTTGAATTCCGGCGATGCGCGCCACGGCGAACACATCACCCTTGGGGTGACCGCCGCTGATGATCATTTGCAGGGTTTCGGGCAGCATGCGCACCAGCGCTTGGGCTGTCGCTTCACGGAATGTCACGGATTTTTCGGTGACGTCGACCATGTTGGCGCGACCTTGGGAATCGAGATGAGTCAGCACAGGGTTACTCCTGATCAGGAGCGTCGATTGTAAACCTGCAGGTCAAATTTCCGCACGTTTGATTATCGGATCACCACAATCCCCCGTAGGAGCTGCCGAAGGCTGCGATCTTTTGATCTTCGCCCTTTTAGAAGCAAGATCAAAAGATCGCAGCCTTCGGCAGCTCCTACAGGGGAATGTGGCCCGGCATATATCGGGTACAAAAAAAACCGGGCGACCTGTGAAGGCTGCCCGGTTTTGGTGAAGGGTTACAAATGGGTTTCGGCGTATTCAGCCAGGATCGAACGTGGCACCCCTTGCAGGGTGATGTGCACACCGTTAGGGAAATCCTTGAAGCGTTCGGTCAGGTACGTAAGCCCGGAACTGGTCGCGGACAGGTAAGGGGTGTCGATCTGTGCCAGGTTGCCCAGGCACACCACTTTGGAACCGGCGCCGGCACGGGTGATGATGGTTTTCATCTGGTGCGGCGTAAGGTTCTGGCATTCATCGATCAAAATCAGGCTCTGCTGGAAGCTGCGACCCCGTATGTAGTTGAGGGATTTGAACTGCAACGGCACTTTACTGAGGATGTAGTCGACGCTGCCATGGGTGTTTTCGTCATCCATGTGCAAGGCTTCGAGGTTGTCGGTGATGGCGCCCAGCCACGGCTCCATTTTTTCCGCTTCGGTGCCGGGCAGGAAGCCGATCTCCTGGTCCAGGCCCTGCACGCTGCGGGTGGCAATGATGCGGCGATAGCGCTTGCTGACCATGGTCTGCTCAATGGCAGCGGCCAGGGCCAGGATGGTTTTACCGGAACCGGCGGCGCCGGACAGGTTGACCAGGTGAATGTCCGGATCGAGCAAGGCATACAGCGCCAGGCTTTGATAAATGTCACGCGGTTTCAGGCCCCAGGCTTCCTGGTGCAACAGGGGTTCCTGATGCAGGTCGAGAATCAGCAGACGGTCTTCTTCAATCTCCTTGATCCAGCCGACAAAGCCCTGTTCGTCGATGATGAACTCATTGATGTGCACCGCCGGCAGGTTGTCGATCAGCTTCACCTGGTGCCAGGTGCGGCCGTGGTCCTGACGGGTTTCGACCTTGCTCACGAGGTCCCAGAAGGAGCCAGTCATGTTGTGGTAACCGTTGGGCAGCAGCGAGACGTCGTCGACCAGTTGGTCGGTGCTGTAGTCCTCGGCCGCAATCCCGCAGGCCCGGGCCTTGAGGCGCATGTTGATGTCTTTGGTCACCAGCACCACGGGCAGTTTGGGTTCGCGCGCGTGCAGGTCAATCAACTGATTGATGATGATGTTGTCGTTGAGGTGCTCGGGCAGAATGATGTTCGGCTCGGCGCGCTTGCTCATCAGAATTGACAGCAAACCTTTGGGCCCACTCTTGCCGCGCTGGATGGGAACACCGAGTTCGACGTCTTCGGGGCTGGCATCTCCCAGGGTCTTGTCGATCAGGCGAATCGCCTGACGGCATTCAGCCGCAACGCTGTGATGCCCGCTCTTGAGCTTGTCCAGCTCCTCAAGCACGGTCATCGGGATCGCGACGTGGTGTTCTTCGAAGTTAAGCAGGGCGTTTGGATCGTGAATCAGTACGTTGGTATCGAGTACATAAAGGATTGGCTGGTTGGAGGAAGAACTACGTCCGTGATCATCCATACTCGGTCACCTTTGTGGGAGCCATTCGACGCAATACCTCGACGGTGCTGCGCCTCGAAGTGACTACCGAATTCACCTGCGAGGGATCAAGTGAACTGCACACAAACTGGGGTCTTGGGAGACGCCACCTGTGTTGCAGGTTTCGGCGGTCTGTCTTCGTAATACTCCAAAACCCATGACAGAAAAAAGTACTTTGACGTTTTTTTGAAGTTTATTTTTCAGAGTGACGAATAGCCCTTGGCGTGCAGGCACCGTGCCGTTAAAGTCGGAAGTCCGCCTGCATCGAAATCCCTTCCAAAATCACCCCGCCCTGCCCTCTGCCCCAATGTTTGCGGGCTTTTCACGATTTCAACGAAACGCGTCCTGACAGTCCTCCCAACCGATCCCGCTTTGCGCCGTTTGCGTGATGAGCCAGGGCATCGAGGTTTTCACGGCGTCCTGCTTCACATTGAAATTGATCACGCCGTGACGCCATAGCAGCATCAACGTCAGCACCCTCTGCGCACTCTGGCTGCCCTTGAGTTTGCCGGCGCCGTCCTGGGGATCGATGTCCCACAGCGCCACCTGCAAACCTTGCGACTCAAAGAAGCCTTGCGCATCGGAACGCCGTTGACCGTCGGGCGGGCGGAACAGCGGCACGAAGTTCTCCGGCAGTTTGTTTTTCACCAGATCGACGCTGCGCTTCACCGAGTCCTGCCAGTCCTGCCAATGGCTGTGGGAACGGAACTCCCAGCCCTGCACGCCAATGCATTGCTGTGAATACGTCGCTTGCAGGCTGGCCACCGAACGCTCGGCCAGACGCGCTTGAATGTCCTTGCCGAGCACGAAGAAGGTGCCGTTCATGTTCGACTTGCGCAGGTATTCAGTCACCCAGCCAGTGTTGTCCGGGATGGCATTGGCGGCACTGTCGAATGTCAGCAAAAACAACCGGTCATGCATCTCATCGCCGTTACGCTCATAGTCGCCAAAACGATCGACTTCACTGCTGGTTTGCGGAAACAACGCCGCCTTGCGCAATTGCTCGTCCAGGTACTGGGCGTGAAACAACCGGCTCGGCTCGGCCCACTTGATATAGAAGCTGTCGTCACTGATCAGGAACTTGCCGGCTTGCTCGCGCAGCGTCGGCAGGTCTTCGACCAGGAAACAGAACGACGCATCCTGATCGCAGCTCTGCTGGGCGAAGTTGTAGTTGCTGAGCAAACGCTGCCACATCCGCTCGCGCAGGCGGTTGATCGAGTCAAGATTGACTGTGCGCAGCCCAAGGCGCTTGGCCAGGCCCGCTTCATCGAGGGATTCGCTGGCCAGCAGGGTGCGGGCGAACATCAGGATCTCGGCCCGTGATGCAACGTCGAACAACGTCGGGTTGCTGAGTTGTTCCGGCCAGGTGCTGCGATCCAGCGTCGCCACATCACCCGGCGCCGCCATGGCACCGAAGCTCAAAAGCCACGCCGAGAATAGAAAAACGATACGCAAAGGGATGTCTCCATAACAAAACCCGCGCGGCACTATAGCTGATCCCGCCCAATATCCCGCAGCAGCACCGAATACCTGTAGGAGCGAGGCTTGCCCGCGAAGGCGGTGGCACATTCAACATCAATGTCGCCTGACACACCGTCTTCGCGGGCAAGCCTCGCTCCTACAGGATTTTGCGCGACACCACCGATCACCTATGGACTTGATAGCTGGAGTCAACACCGACAACCCCCTAGAATCGCCCCCACGATTAAAGGAGACGACTTCATGCTGATGGTGATTTCCCCCGCCAAGACCCTCGATTACGAAACACCGCCGGCGACCCAGCGCTTCACCCAGCCGCAATACCTGGACCACTCCCAGGAGCTGATCCTGCAACTGCGCGACCTGACCCCGGCGCAGATCAGCGAATTGATGCACGTCTCCGACAAGATTGGCGGGCTCAACGCCGCGCGTTTCGGCAGCTGGAACCCGGCGTTCACTCCGGAAAACGCCAAACAGGCGTTGCTGGCCTTTAAGGGTGACGTTTATACCGGCCTGAATGCCCAGACCTTCAGCGAAGCCGATTTTGATTACGCCCAGCAGCATTTGCGCATGTTGTCCGGCCTGTACGGCCTGCTACGCCCGCTGGACCTGATGATGCCCTACCGGTTGGAAATGGGCACCAAACTGGCGAACGCCCGTGGCAAGGACCTGTACGCCTTCTGGGGCACGCGGATCAGCGAATGGTTGAACGAAGCGTTGATCGATCAGGGCGACGACGTGTTGTTGAACCTGGCCTCCAATGAATACTTCTCGTCGGTCAAACGCAGTGCCTTGAACGCCCGCATCATCAACACCGATTTCAAGGACCTGAAAAACGGCCAGTACAAGATCATCAGCTTCTACGCGAAGAAGGCTCGGGGAATGATGAGCCGTTTTGTCATCGAAGAGCGCATCAACGACCCGGCCGCCCTCAAGCAGTTTGATGTGCAGGGTTATCGCTACAGCGCCGAACAGTCCAAACCGGATCACCTGGTATTCCTGCGCGATCACGCCCCCGAGTAATGCACTTATATGGCGCACGACATTCGTCGTGCGCCGCCGTCTGATCGTCAAACAATTCCCCGCCTATTACGTCGTTTTATTGACGTCAAAAACACAACCACCCTTCTTTCTAACTTTTCTTTCACTCGACAATCGTGATTTTTTTCCGTAGTGGCACCGAAAATTTTTATCGGTAGTGGCACTTAACCATCCAATCCAATTATCACCCTATATATAAAGGGCCAAATGGTAAGTGCTATCAATTTGAAAGCAGTGCCATCTTTCTCAATATTTCAAGAAATTTCAGAATTCGCGATGGGTGGACTGGAACTATGTCCAAATGCGCCGTTCATACCACCGGTAACGATTTTCCTTGAGACTGTAGGAGATAACTTACACAGAGACGAGATGCATGTAGCCAAGTTGTCACATTAACTTCCGCCTAATGATCTCTTATTTGAGCAATACCCAAAGGACAGGAGATACGCACCATTAATATCCCCTTCAAGGCCAAGGCAGCGCCCCTATAAACGTGCTCACCTGAGCACCCAACCGCTTGATTTAAGGGCCTCCAGCCTGACATCGAGCGTGCAAGGCCTTTGCACGAGCGTCTTCTGAATAGAGGATTAGCGGCATAACAGGGCACACCATAATAATAAGGCCGCGTTGCGCACATCTTGAGTGCACTTAATTAGTCGCTCGGAACTTAGTATGCCTGCACGCGGCAATGTGGCGCCTGTATGCCGCACTAGCGAGTGCACTATGACCGCTGAACATCATTAACTCCGGCCATCT
>NZ_JBAGKV010000024.1:0-99572 GCF_037049705.1 Janthinobacterium sp. LPB2021202312-11-4
TAAAGAATCAACCGCATTTTGAAGATATAACGGTCGAAGAGACTGCTGTCGGGCTGGTGACTGAAGCAGTTGCCGGGTACTACATGGATGGCATTTTTCCCGACAGCGAAGTCACCATATACATCACCGGGCCTCAGGCGCTGCTGGGCGGGGTGAGGGACTATGAAAAAAGCAGCCTGACACCCAGATCGGCCGAAGCGCTTGGCAAATTTATCGCGATCAAAGGCGCACGCACGGTGAATCGGCAAACCGAAGAGGAAATGGACCATTCCTGGAAAGAACAGGCCGACGCAGCACAATGGTTTATTGATGAAAAAGAACGCTGGCAAACCGGGCGCTATGAGGTGCGTTACAAGGGGGATGTCACGCAGTTGCTGCAACGACAAACCATCGAGTTCGATGCCGGTTGGCCCCTGATCGAAGGCCGTCATGTATTGCGGGTTTCGATTCTGGAGCAACTGGTTGAAGGGCTCGGTGAACCGTTCCGGCTGGCGATGAGCAATGGCGCTAATGGGGCTGTTACGTTCAATAAATCCCTGCCGCTGAGTTTCAACGACCGGCAAGCCATCCTCGCTCAACCGGCCGGTGTGACGGTTCCCGGCTACGTCAGCGACGCGGCCACCGCGCAATTACCCATCGTTGAAAGCCTTGAACGAATCGCCAAAGGCACTTTACGCATTGAACAGTTGAGCCCGGCGCAGCGCTTGTCACTGGGGGGCTTGCTGGGGCTCGATGCGCTGGACAATCCCGGCTTCGAAGCGGTTCGTGGTGAAATCGAAAGCCTGGCAAAAACCGTGAGCGAGCAGGGCACCTCGGGCCGTTACGGGACCCTCGAACGTCTGTTGTACAAGCACAATGCTCCGGCGTTTAGTGCCGGATTAAAGGCCCCGGCCGAGGAGACCCCGGGCCATTTCGAGACTGCCCTGGCCCTGAAGAAAACCGCCCTTGAGGCGCCGCTGACCCTGCGTCAGTGGGGGCAGCAGGTCGCCAGGATCAAGCAGGTCGCGACGACGGAGCATCGCCTCCAGATCGGCGAGCGCGTCGTGCCGTTACGCGAAGCCTTCGAGAAGGACAGCTCGAGCCAATACCTGCCCCAGGACTTGTTAGCCGGCGGAGACGGGGACGTGGTCGGCCAGCGCTGTTACCCGCTCTCGATCGTCATGGCTGCTGCGCTCGTCGAGGGGCCTGCGGCGAGTTATAACCTGCGTGACCGGTTCTTCACGAGTGTCGCGAGTCCCGAGACGCACGACTCTGCAACCTTTATCCAGACCATCGAGGAACTGCGCGGCGCGCAGGTCAACGAGATCGGTATCGCGCTGCAGCGCTCTAGCCTTGCGCAAGTCGTCGCGCGACTGATAGCCAGCAAGACGACCTGCACGTTAATGCTCACCACGGACAACCACGCGATGCTGGTGGCCAAAACGCTGCGAGGGTCGCACAGCCAATATCATTTTTATGACCCGAACCTGGGTGTGTTCGTGTTTGCCCAGCCGCAATCGTTCTTGCAGGCCATGGAACGGTTTTTCCAGCAGCGGGAAATCGTCAAGTATTACGCCGCTTACGGGAGCGCCAAGCAGCCGACGTTTGATCTGATCGAACTGCACGCCGACAAAGTGTCTTCGTTGACCACATCCACGGGTGTTCGTGTCTCGGACCTGTTGCTGCCCGGCGAATTGCGCGGGCAAAACCCCCACGCGGTCGGGCGCCATCGCACGCCCAGCGCGCGAGGTCAGTCCCTGGTGAACAATGCCCGTTTGGGCCGCTCGTTGATGGAACTCGATAGCCATTGGTGGGCCGGGCAAATCCAGCAGGCCACCGGGGATTTGCTGGCCGGCAATCAACTGTCCGGCGAGTTTTCTCCGGTGTTTGAAACGCTGGAGATCACCCCTGCCGGGGACTATCAGATCAGTGTGGTCAAACCCGCGAGCGGCACCGACGCCGAACAGTGGGTGCGATTGAACACCCGGGATTCGCGTTTTTTACGGATCAAAAATCACCTGACCGAACTCTTCGGCAAACTGACGAGCCCACGGGTCAGCGAACTCGAGCCGTTGAGCGCCGGCAGCGTTCACACCCTCAATGCCGGTTTCGCCATTCAGGCCCTGATGAATGCCTTGCGCGCCCAGGAAGGCGACGGAAAAAACCTGTCGCTGGCGGTGCGCCTGCACGCCTATGTGAATTACGCGCAGTTGGTCCACGGGCTGGTGATGGATGTGGCGGGCGTGGTGCAGTTGGTGCGCCAGGGCCTGGCGCAGGAGCGCCTGATGGCCCAGACCAGTTCCACGGTGGTGGGCGAAGCACTGGGGCATATCGGCGGTGAAGGGGTGGGGACGGTGCTGGGGATGGCGAACGTCGGGTTCGACATTTACCAGTTGAGTGAGGCCGAAAACGATATGCAGGTGGCCCGGTTCGGTACGCAATTGGCCTTCGACTCGGCCAGCAGCGTACTGGGCATCGCCGCGCTGGGCGCGGGCCTGGCGTCGGCGGCCACGGCCGCGGCGGTGCTGGGCGGCCTCTCGGTGATCGTCGGCGGATTGGCCGTGGGGGTGGCGGCGCTGGCCGAAGGGTTTGCTTCGATTGCCGAGAAGGCCAAGGAGGTCGGGCAGTTCTTTGCCGAACTGGACGCCGCTTACCGAGGGGATGCCTTCAGTTGGAATGAGCAACACCAGGCATGGCTGCCTCACCCGAAACTGGTGATCCAGCGTCTGGACTTTCAGGACGGCCGGGTGACGTATGACAGCCAGCGCCTGTTCCCGTTGCGCAATCACTTCGGCGTGCCGGATTACGACGTGGATTTCGAGCGGGCGATCAATCTGCGCCAGCAACTGGGATTACCCGGCACCTCCCTGTTCAACCCGGCGAATGCTCAGGTCGTGATGCTGCCGTGCACGCCTCAGACGTTTTACGGCTACGAGTATCAGTTGCTGCCATTTTCCACCTGGCGCCATGACCCGGGGTTCGATATCGCTCGTCGCCTGGAGAGAAAGAACGCCAAAGGCGAATGGCAGTTTCTGTTCACGTTTTACTCGTTTCCAGGCGAGTACATCCTCAAGGCGATCAATCCTGCTTACCGGCCAGGCACGCCGTCGGTGATTCAGGTGCGGCTGGATAACACCCCGCGAGTGCTGGTGGTGCAAGAGTTGCCCGCAAGCTGGCACGGCAGGATTGCCTATGAAATCGAAGGCGGCGAAGCCCCTTGTACGTTGTTGCTTAACCCGGGGGTGAGCCTGGAGCTTAAGGCGGCCGGCACCCGGACCATGCAGTGGGTGCTGCTGGCGAGCTGGGCCAAGGAAAGCGACGTGCAGTTCGTTCGCGGCGAAGGCCTGAAAATCGGCGCGGTCAGCCTCACCTTCGGCGGCAAGGCGCGACTGGACTTGACGTTGCAGCTTGGGGACAACAACCGTTACCGGGTCGACTTTCTTCATCAACAGCTGATCGACCTTGAGCAAGAGGCAACGCCGGGCATGGAGGCTGAGGCGTTGCGCGGGCATTTTATGGCGCTGGCCCGTGAGCACCGTCTGGAACTGCCTTACACACCGGTGCATCAATTTCCGATCCCGTTCGAAGACCCGGCAGACCCCCGTCACTGCACCGCGTACTACGATTCGGCGCAGGAACGGTTCCTCTTCATCCGCGATGACGATGTGATCGTGCCCGACGATCCGCTTCTGGGGGCGGTGGTTGAGGGCTCGGCGTATTTCTATCATCCGCAAAGTCCCGAAGTGTGGAGGGTCGACGCAGTGACCGGGCTGATCAACCACCGCTATCGCCTGATGCTCAAGGTTGGCGGCTCTATTGTCACCCATTGTGAGCCGGTGCCCGGCGTCGGGGTCAGGGTGGTCCAGCAGGGTGCGCATGAAAACCAGGTCTACATCCTGGAATACCTGATCACTGATGAAGGGCTGTTTCTCACGTCGCTGACCCGTGAACTGGACGTCGCCCTTGAACAGGTTCTGGGGCAAACGCCGACGCTGGCCAATTGGGGCCAGGTGTTTGGCGCGTACATCGACTGGCCAAACGTGGCCTCGCAAGAGCGTTTCGAAACCTCGGTCTGGCAATTGGCGTCGTTCGTTTCCATCCATTGGAAACCCGGCGCCCAACTGAACGACATGGCGTGGGTACGCCGCAGTGATCGCCTGATCATCCGGCCGGTACCGAAGCGCCACCACGGGCGGGGATGGCCGGATTCGCAAAAGGCACAGAACGAACTGGGCCTGCTAGCGCCTGACGGCAATGAGGGCGATGTATTTGTCATCTACCAGCGCCAGAGCCCGCGTCTGTGCGTGCAACGGCGCAGCGTGGTGAACGGGCAGTTGCAACTGTCGGTGCAGTGGCAAACCCTGGAAGGGCTGAGCAATGTCGTCGCTACCCAGGAAGGTAGTGTGGCAATCACCCAGGACGGTGTGTTCTACACCTTCACGCCACAGGGGCGGCTGCAATTGAGCGGGGTGACCGAGGTCTGGTTCAAGGATCGGCCGCAATGGTGGGCACAGTTGCCCGCGCTGCTCGCCGAGGAGCCGGGTGCCAGTCTGGCCCTGGTGGGGCTAAGTAATTTCAGTGGCGATGCCCGTTTATGTGCCTGGTGCCTTGACGGTCACCTGCTGCTGGCGGACCTGGGCCACGGCAAGGAAGTGCGGGTGCTGGGGATTACCCCGGATAACGCGGCGGCCTGGTTATTCGACGTGGCCAGTGGCGAGATTTATCGCCAGGCGTTTATCGAACCCCTGCGATTGCCGACGGCGTTCGGCACTGGCACCAAGGTGTTGCTCGCGGACGCGTTGCCTGAACCGCAACAACCCTGGAGCCCGTGGACCTTCGTTGATGTGAGTCCCGAAGGTGCCGGCCTGCGCGCCACCACCGACGACGGCATCGAGATGTTGCTCAATCATCAGGAGGCGGCGTTGATCATCGGCGTTGATCGCCGCTGGGTGCGGGCACGGGCCGATACGCTGAGTGAAAACCTCAAGGCGCTGGTGGACAGCTACTTTCGCTGCGCACCGTTGTTGAGCGTGGCACAGCCCGACGGGCAGCAATGGTATGTGAGCGAAACCGGGCGATTGATTGACGCCGCGAACGTGCGGATTCCCGAGCCGTTCAGCGTTGTGGGCACACAACGGCAAACTAATGTCCTGCTGTATCAAAAAGCGGATGCACGGCTGCACACCTATCCGAATACCGGCATGACCGGAGCGGTGAATTATGTGCAACGCGAAGGCGAAGTGATGGTGATCGAAGGCCGGACAACCCTCGACGATCTCGTGCCGCTGATCCCGGACGATGTCCGGACGCTGGTGCTGCGTTTCGGCGAAGCAGGCGCGACGTACCGGTTGTCGAATGCCGCGTGGCGTCGGCTGGAGTCGATCATTGTCGATTGCCGACCGCCCCTGAACGCTTCAGCGGTTGTGCCGGGTACGCTGGTCTGGGCAATGGACACCGTCGATTCGTTGATCGTGAGCCTGGAGGGTGAGCACGTGGTCATTCTGGATCGCGACACGTTCCACAGTCTGGTCCTGCGTGAAGTGAACGCCGCGGATGTCACCTTGCGTGGCGAACTGATGCTCGCGGTCGGCAAGCACGGGCCGGTGGCGGTCTCGACCTTCGTGACAACCCTGCGGGCAATGCCGCCGTCGACTGGCGTGGCGCTACTCACTCTGCTTCAGCCTGTCGTTCACACGGACCCCGCCTGATCCTGCAACATCACGCCTGTAAACCCACACCCCTTCACCGCCGTTTCAAGCGGTGAAGGGGTGTGGTTCGTTCAGGCTTTGCGCTTTCTCAGGGCGAATCGACCATGGACAACATCGTGGTTGATATCGTCAAGGCCGGTTTCGATCGATAGCCACTTTCACGGGACCAGATAACCCTTAACCCCGGTGAAAATAATCTGCGCCGCCAGGGCACACACGAATAGCCCCATCAACCGGCTGACAATCTGCAAGCCCTGATCGCCGAGAATGCGTTCGATGCGGTTGGACAGATAAAGCACCACGCCGACCGTGAAACTGGCCAGGGCAATGCTCAGAATCGCCGTGAGCTTGTCGTCCCAATGGGGCTGGCTCACGCCCATCACCAGCAGCGCACCGATGGTGCCCGGGCCGACCGTCAGGGGGATGGTCAGCGGCACGATGGTCACGTCTTGCTGCACGTTGTCGGTTTGTACTGCGGATTTGCCTTGGGCCATGCCCAGTGCCGAGATGAACAGCACGCTGCCGGCACCGATCCGAAACGCATCCACGGTGATGCCGAACACACTGAAAATCACACGCCCGAACAGGTACAGCAAGACGCTGGACACCAGCGTCGCGACCGCGACTTTCCAGGCCAGGCGACGTTGTTCCTTGCGCGAATAGCCGCGGGTCAAGCTGATGAAACAGGACAATACGAAGAACGGGCTGTAGAGCACCAGCATCTTCAGGTAAACGCTGAACAACACATGGAGCATGGTGCTAGCTCACTGGCGAGGGAAGTCGAGGCGGAGTCTATCAGGCACGGCGTCGCTCGGCTCAGGACGTTTGTGTGGTGACCCGGTTCTGCTGGTCGCGCTGGGCGACCCAGTGCTCGATCAGTTCGCGCAGTTGCGACAATTCCACCGGTTTGGCCATGTGCCCGTCCATGCCGGCCTGGCGTGCGCGCTCTTTATGCTCGGCGAGAATGTGTGCGGTCAGCGCCACCACTGGCGTGCGAGTTCGCTGGTTGCCGACCTCCCACGCGCGCAATTGCTGAGTGGCGGAGAAACCGTCGAGGATCGGCATTTCGCAGTCCATCAACACCAGGTCGTAACGTTGCGCCTTCATCGCCTGCAAGGCTTCCTCGCCGTTGCTGGCGGTGTCCGGTTGCAGGTTGAGCTTGCCGAGCATGCCGCGAATAACCTTGGTCGAGATGCTGTTGTCTTCGGCCACCAGAATGCGGAAATCGCTGGGCACCTTGACGGGCAGCGGCGGGCCGGAGGGCAAATGGTGCGATACGGCGAGGCCTTTGTTGCGCTGATTCAGCTCGTCCGCCAGGGTGGTCTTGAGGGTGTAACCGGCCACCGGTTTGGCGAGGATGCGTTTGATCCCCGAGTTGCGCGCAATGATCTTGCTCGGCGCATTGCTGATGCCGGTGAGCATGATCAGCAAGATGTCGTGGTTCAGGCTCGGGTCTTCCTTGATCTTGGCCGCCAGTTGCATGCCGGTCATGCCGGGCATGTTCTGATCCAGCAGGACCACGTCAAAGTAATCGCGCAGATGCGCTTTGGTGCGCAGCAACGCCAGCGCCTCTTTGCCGGACGGCACGGCACTGACATTCAGGCCCCAGGCGCTGCATTGCTGCACCAGGACTTTGCGGCAGGTGTCGTTGTCGTCCACCACCAGTACCCGCGCGCCTTGCAGCGGACTGTCGAGGTCGGAGGTCGGGTGTTCGAGGCGATCCGGGTCCAGCGGCAAGGTCAGCCACAATGTGCTGCCCTGATTGGCGCCACTCTTGATCCCGAACTCCCCTTGCATCAAGCGGATCAGTTGGCGGGCGATCACCAGCCCCAGATTGCCGCCCAGGCGAGTGGCCGAGAGGAAGTGCTTGCTGTGCAATTCGGCGTGCATCAGCGCATCGCGCTCTTCGGCTTCCATCGGCACGCCGCTGTCCTGCACGGCGATGCGCAGGCGTGGCTTGGCGCTGCGTTCGTCGAGGGCGACGACGATCAGGATCTCGCCCTCGTCAGTCTTTTTCAGCGCGTTTTCCAGCAGGCTCAGCAAGGTCTGGCGCAGTCGGGTCGGGTCGCCGCTGATCACGCGCGGCACTTGCGGCTGGATGAAGCTGATCAGTTCGACGTTCTGTTGTTCGGCCTTGGCGCGGAAAATACTCAGGCAATCTTCGATCAGGGCATTGAGGTCGAATTGCACGTCGTCCAGTTCGATCTGCCCGGACTCAAGCTTGGAGATGTCGAGAATCTCGTTGATCAGGGTCAGCAATTCGTTGCCGGCGCTGTGGATGGTCTGCACGTAATCGCGCTGCTTGACCGACAACGGCGTGCCCAGCAGCAGTTCGGTCATGCCCAGCACGCCATTCATCGGGGTGCGGATTTCGTGGCTGATCTTCGCCAGGAATTCGGCCTTGGCGTTGATCTCGGCGTTGCTGGCGGCCAGGTCGCGGCTGACGCTGAAACGGTCTTCGGTGATGCTGCGCTGGCGTTCGCCCAGGGCAATGCTCATCAACAGGCCGCTGATGCAGATGAAAGCCAACAGCGTGATGATCAGCCCTTGCGGCGCCACCAGGGTCAGCCCCAACAGTGCTGGCAGGATGATCAGCGCGCCGATGTTGAACACCACCATCGCCGCCACGAACAGCCGGGCCGGGCGATAGCCTTTTTGCCAGTGAAAGGCGCTGACGAACAACATGCTCAGGCCCGCGAGTGCGACCAGGGCGTAGGTGATGATGTTCAGCGGCAGGGTGTTGACGAACAACAGCAGCAGGCCGCTGACGACCGTGAACAGAATGTCCCCGAGCAACAGCTTGTTCAGCGGATGCGGGCCCAGCGGTGCAAAGAAACGGTAGGCGAACATCAAGCCGCATGGTGCCGTCAGCAGCAAGGCGAGGTAGGCGCCGGGGGTCTGGATGGCGTGCCAGTTCGGCAGCCATGGCCCGGCCAGGTTCAGCAGCAGCACGAGGCTGAGCATCAATAGAAATTCGCACGCGGCCAGCCAGAGGCTGCTGCGTGAGCGGGTGTAGGCGTAACGCACGATGTTGTGCAGGATCAGCATGCCGATGCAGCCGAACAGCAGGCCGTAGATCAGCGTGAGGTTTTGATTGGCCGCCGTCAGTACCGCCGATTGCAGGGTGATGTAAGGCCGCAGCTGATGTTCGGACACCAGTCGCAGGTAGACGTCGAGGGTTTTGTCGCTTTGCGGCAGGGGCAGCATGAAGTCGCTGCTGGGCAATGGCCGCTCAGCCTGGGGCTGTTGGGTGCCGGTGTTCAGTTGCTCGACCAGCTTGTCGCCGTCCAGCACGTACAGATTGAGGTGCGACAGGTCGGGGGCGAACACCCGCAGCACTTGTTCGTGCTTGCCGGGGGTGAGCCGGAAGCGCAGCCATAGCGCGCCGTCGGGTTCGGCGGCCGTGAGGCGATCGAGTTCGATGGGGCTGAATTGGTTGGTGAAGCGTGCGGAGCGGATGTCGCTCAACTGCAGGTCGCCCTGTTCGTCGAGCAATACCGACCAGCCACTGCCTTGCGCGGCCTGGGCCGGGAGCATGCAGAGCAAGGTCAACAGAGTGACGGTAAGACCTATGGCAATCCTGAGCCAGCGCACGGCGAAATCCCTTCGTAGGTTGATGCCAGAATATAACTATGCGCGGCGCCGGAACAGTCCGGCAAGGGCATCGCGCCCTTGCCTGACCGACAGGAGGACTTACTCCTGATTTTCGCCACGCTCGCGGGCAATGGCGCGGTAGCCAATGTCCTTGCGATAGAAGCAGCCTTCCCAGTCGATCTTGGCCGCCAGCTTGTAAGCCTGCTGCTGGGCCGCATCCACGCTTGCGCCCATGGCGGTCGCGCAAAGTACCCGACCACCGGCCGTCACCACCTGGCCGTCCTTGAGCGCAGTACCGGCGTGGAAGACTTTGCCTTCCAGTGCCGCCGCTGCGTCCAGACCGTTGATCGCCACGCCTTTGGCGTAGTCACCAGGATAGCCGCCAGCGGCCAGTACGATGCCGACGCTTGGACGTGGGTCCCATTGCGCTTCGACCTTGTCCAGGGCTTGCGCCAGGGCTGCTTCGACCAGCAATACCAGGCTCGACTGCAAACGCAGCATCACCGGTTGGGTCTCAGGGTCACCGAAACGGCAGTTGAACTCGATAACTTTTGGGTTACCGGCTTTGTCGATCATCAGGCCAGCGTAAAGGAAACCGGTGTAGACGTTGCCTTCATCGGCCATGCCGCGCACGGTTGGCCAGATCACCAGGTCCATGACGCGCTTGTGTACTTCGGCGGTCACGACCGGGGCAGGGGAGTAGGCACCCATGCCGCCCGTGTTCGGGCCGGTATCGCCGTCGCCAACGCGTTTGTGATCCTGGCTGGTGGCCATCGGCAATACGTTCTTGCCGTCGACCATGACGATGAAGCTCGCTTCTTCGCCGTCCAGGAACTCTTCGATCACCACGCGGGAACCGGCTTCGCCGAAAGCGTTGCCGGCCAGCATGTCGCGCACGGCATCTTCGGCTTCAGTCAGGGTCATGGCGACGATCACGCCTTTACCGGCGGCCAGGCCATCGGCCTTGATCACGATCGGTGCGCCTTTTTCACGCAGATAAGCCAGGGCCGGCTCGATCTCGGTGAAGTTCTGGTAGTCGGCGGTCGGGATCTTGTGGCGTGCCAGGAAATCCTTGGTGAAGGCTTTCGAACCTTCCAGCTGCGCAGCGCCTGCGGTTGGACCGAAGCAGTCCAGGCCACGCTGGCGGAACAGATCGACTACACCGGCCACCAGCGGCACTTCCGGGCCAACGATGGTCAGGGAAACGTTCTTCTCGGCAAAATCGGCCAGTTGCTCAAGGGCCAGCACGTCGATGGCGACGTTCTCGCACTTGGCTTCGATGGCGGTGCCGGCGTTGCCCGGAGCGACGTAAACCTTCTGGACACGAGGGTCCTGAGCCACTTTCCAGGCCAGGGCGTGTTCACGGCCACCGCTGCCAATGATCAAAACATTCATTTCAAAAACCTCAGAATTCTATGGGGTGCGCTACCAACCCTCGTAGGAGCTGTCGAGTACAACGAGGCTGCGATCTTTTGACTTTGTTTTTTACAATCAAGACCAAAAGATCGCAGCCTTCGGCAGCTCCTACAGGGCGAGCGGTGTATCAGTGACGGAAGTGGCGCATGCCGGTGAAGACCATGGCGATGCCAGCCTCGTCAGCCGCAGCAATCACTTCGGCATCACGCATCGAGCCGCCTGGCTGGATCACCGCCGTGATACCGACCTTGGCCGCGTTGTCCAGGCCGTCGCGGAACGGGAAGAACGCATCGGAGGCCATCACCGAGCCTGCCACTTGCAACCCGGCGTGTTCAGCCTTGATCGCAGCAATACGGGCAGAGTTCACGCGGCTCATCTGGCCGGCGCCGACACCGATGGTCTGACGGTTCTTGGCGTAGACGATGGCGTTGGATTTAACGTACTTGGCCACTTTCCAGGCGAAGATCAGGTCGTTGATCTCTTGCTCGGTCGGGGCGCGTTTGGTCACGACTTTCAGGTCATCGGCGCTGATCATGCCGATGTCGCGGCTCTGGACCAGCAAACCGCCGTTGACGCGTTTGTAGTCCCAGGCAGCGGCACGGTCAGTCGACCACTCGCCGCAGGTCAGCAGGCGTACGTTGGCTTTGGCGGCGACAATGGCGCGGGCTTCTTCGCTCACCGAAGGGGCGATGATCACTTCGACGAACTGACGCTCGACGATGGCTTTGGCGGTCTCGGCATCCAGTTCGCGGTTGAAGGCGATGATGCCGCCGAACGCCGATTCGGTGTCAGTGGCGTAAGCCAGTTCGTAGGCCTGGCGGATGCCGCCCTCGGCGTCCGGACTGACGGCGACGCCGCATGGGTTGGCGTGCTTGACGATCACGCAGGCTGGCTTGACGAAGCTCTTCACGCATTCCAGCGCGGCATCGGTGTCGGCCACGTTGTTGTACGACAGCTCTTTACCTTGCAGTTGGGTCGCGGTGGCGATGCCGACTTCGGCAGGCTTGGCTTCCACGTAGAACGCCGCGCTCTGGTGCGGGTTCTCGCCGTAGCGCATTTCCTGAGCCTTGACGAACTGGCTGTTGAAGGTGCGCGGGAACTCGCTGCGACCTTCAGTGCTGAGGGTGTCAGCAGCCTGGTTCACGGTGCCCATGTAGTTGGCGATCATGCCGTCGTAGGCGGCGGTGTGTTCGAAGGCCTTGAGCATCAGGTCGAAACGCTGAGCGTAGGTCAGGCCGCCGGCCTTGAGGCTTTCCAGGACACTGGCGTAGTCGCCGGCATTCACCACGATGGCCACGTCTTTGTGGTTTTTGGCTGCCGAGCGGACCATGGTCGGGCCGCCGATGTCGATGTTCTCGATAGCGGTCGGCAGGTCGCAACCTGGCTTGTTGATGGTGGCTTCGAACGGGTACAGGTTGACCGCAACCAGGTCGATCGGCTTGATGCCGTGCTCGTTCATGATTGCGTCATCGATACCGCGACGACCCAGAATCCCACCGTGGATTTTCGGGTGCAGGGTCTTGACCCGACCGTCCATCATTTCTGCGAAACCGGTGTAATCCGCGACTTCCACTGCGGCAACACCGTTGTCGCGCAGCAGCTTGAACGTCCCGCCGGTGGAGAGGATCTCGACGCCCAGGGCTTCAAGCTCCTTGGCGAATTCGAGGATGCCGGTCTTGTCGGAGACGCTGATCAAGGCGCGGCGGATCGGCAGGCGGGTAGTCTGGTCGGTCATTTCAATTTCCATCAAAAGCAAAGGAGTCAGCAAAAAAGGCGACCGGTTTTACGCGGGCGCCTTTCTGGTTTGATTGAATGCTTACAGCAAATCGTACTGCTTGAGTTTCTTGCGCAGCGTGCCCCGGTTCAGCCCGAGCAGCTCGCTGGCCTTGGTCTGGTTGCCCTTGACGTAGTTCATCACGCACTCGAGCAGGGGAGCCTCGACTTCGGAGAGCACGAGGTTGTACACATCCGTGACGGCAGCGCCCTCAAGGTGGGCGAAATAATTGTGCAGCGCCTTCTCGACACTCCCGCGAAGGGTCTGACCTTCTTCGCTCGGCGTATTGAGGTGCTGTTTCAAATTCACGTTGTCGCTCACGGGTGTTGTTCCACTCACTAAAGTCTCGGTCATCATCGTCATGCGGCCACCCCTTCTCCGTCCCCTGTCAGGCTCTTGTAACGCTCGGCGAAGAACTCCCGAACGTTGGCGCATTGTGTTTCCGTACCATCCAAACGATTGAAGTGGGCGCGGAACTCCCTGGCGCCCGGCAGGGTTGCGAGGTACCAGCCCACATGCTTGCGAGCAATGCGTACGCCCATCACGTCTCCATAGAAGGCATGCAGCGCGGCCAGATGCTCAAGCAGAATACGTTCCACCTCGATCAGTTCCGGCGCCGGCAGTTTTTCGCCGGTACGCAGGAAATGGTCGATCTCACGAAAAATCCATGGCCGCCCCTGGGCAGCCCGGCCTATCAACAGGCCATCGGCACCGGTCGCGTCGAGCACGTACCGGGCCTTCTCGGGTGAATCGATGTCGCCGTTGGCGAAGACCGGGATCGACACTGCCTGCTTGATCGCGGCGATGGTGTCGTACTCGGCTTCACCGGTGTACAGGTCGGCACGGGTGCGGCCATGGACCGCCAACGCCGTGATGCCTGCCTGTTCGGCAATCTTCGCCACGGTCAGGCCGTTCTTGTTGTCCCGGTCCCAGCCTGTGCGGATCTTCAGCGTGACCGGCACATCAACCGCAGCCACCACGGCCTGCAGGATCTCGGTCACCAATGCTTCATCTTTCAACAATGCGGAACCGGCGGCCTTGTTGCAGACCTTCTTGGCCGGACAGCCCATGTTGATATCAATAATCTGTGCGCCCAGTTCCACGTTGGCCCGGGCCGCGTCCGCCAGCATCTGCGCATCACCGCCGGCGATCTGTACCGAGCGGGGCTCGGGATCACCTTCGTGGATCATGCGCATCCGCGATTTGCGGGTGTTCCACAAGCTCATGTCGCTGGTGACCATTTCCGAGACTACAAGCCCTGCGCCCAGTCGCTTGCACAGCTGACGAAAGGGCTGGTCGGTGACACCCGCCATGGGGGCGAGGATCAAGCCGTTGTGCAATGTATATGGACCGATGCGTACCGCCGACATAGGACTTCCCTGTTGTGGGGCCGGATCATGAGAGTTCGAAAAAGGGTTGGCATGATACCCGCTCTCGATGACTGGTTAAAGGCTGAATTGAACAAAATCTGAACAGTTATTCTGTTATCGCCAGCAGTTTGGTTGAGGCGGGCGAAGTCAGAAAACCGCCGTCAAACCCTGAGCACTGAACCGTTTCACTCGGGCGAATGGAAGCTCAGGCTGTAGTTCACCGCTTTGGGACCTGGATCGAGGATGTCCAGCGCGATGTGGATTGGCGTTTGCGGTGGCATTTCGGCCATGCCTTCGAGGTCGCCGTTGAGGTACTCGCCGGGCTTGAAGCGACGGCTGGCGATCAGATGGCCGTTGAGGTCGGCAAAACGCAGTTCCAGTAATGGAAAGGGCTGCGAAAACGGCGCGCGGTTATAGATGATGGCATCCACCACCAGGGCGCCGCTGAAGTCCGGGTGGCTGCGCACCACCAGGTTGCTGCTTTTGATTTTGGCGATGTCGACCTTGGACGGCACCGTGCAGCCGAGTTGCGGGCACAGTTGCTGGAACCACGGACGGTATTGGTCCTGGCGGGCCAGTTCGTCGAAGTGGTAAGCGACGTATTGCCCGACGAGAGCACCAGCGCCGAGCAGGATCAGCAGCAGCCAGAAAAACCGTCGGCCCCAGGGCGAGCGGCGTTTCTGCCAGTCCAGTTGCAGCGGGTCGTCGGTCAGGTCTTGCAGGACCTCGGCGCGCACACCGGGTTCGTTGCGTTCGCGTTTTTGGCGCAGCGGCTCGATGGACGGTAAATCGTCGTCGATATCGTCAGCGGCTGACAGGCGTTCATGGCGCGCGGAAGTGTCGATAGGGTCGTGCAATTGCAGCTTGGGCACGGGCGGCTCGTCGTCCAGATCCTCCAGCGCCAGGGACAGCGACGGTTCTGTGCGCGAGTGTTTGCCCGGTTCGTCGGTCGATTCCGGGGCGGCAGCAGACTCGGAGGCGTGGGCGCGATCAGCGGCCGATTCGCTGAACAGGCTGTCGGACCACGGCTCTTCGTCCGTTTCGATGTTGTCGCGGCGAGCGCTCAACGAGTCTTCGCGGTGTTGGCCGAATTCCTTGGTGGGCTGGATTTCCCGCTGTTCGAGCCGGGCGAGTTCCTGGTCCAGGTCAAGGCTGTCCAGATCCATTTCGGCGGCGGACCACTGCTTTTGGCTGATGGCCCGTTGCGCGGGTGGCTCGACGATAGCCGGGGCGACCGGTTTGACCGCGTCCTTGCCGGCGCGCTGCTCAAGCAGTTGCTTGGCGGCGTTGAACACTTGCAGGCATGAGCCGCAGCGAACCACCCCACGGGCCACGCTCAATTGGGCATGGCTGACGCGGAAGCTGGTTTGGCAATGCGGGCACTGGGTGACGAAGCTGTCGGTCATGCGGCGATCCGGATTATGCAGGCGCTCATTCTAGCGCCGACGGCCAGTGATGCGCACCCAGCCATCGCGATTGGCAATCGGGTCCAGATCGAAGTCCTGAGCGTAGGCCTTGGCGACTTCTTCACCTTGCTCGGCGAGGATGCCCGACAGTGCCAGGCGGCCGCCCGGCTTGACCAGGCTCGACAATTGCGGCGCCAGAGACACCAGCGGGCCGGCCAGAATATTGGCCACCAGCACGTCAGCCTGAACCTGCGGCAGATCTGGCGGCAGGTACAGCGGGAACAGCGCTTCGGCAATGTTGTTGCGCCCGGCGTTGTCGCGGGAGGCTTCCAGGGCTTGCACGTCGATGTCGGTGCCGACGGCTTCCTTGGCGCCCAGCAGCAGGGCGGCAATCGCCAGAATCCCCGAGCCGCAGCCGAAGTCCAGCACGTTGCAGTCTTTCAGGTCCTGACCGTCGAGCCATTCCAGGCACAGCGCGGTGGTCGGGTGGGTACCGGTGCCGAATGCCAGGCCCGGATCGAGCAGCAGGTTCACCGCATCCGGTTCCGGCGCGGCGTGCCAGCTCGGCACGATCCACAGGCGCTCACCGAAACGCATCGGCTGGAAGCCATCCATCCAGCTGCGTTCCCAGTCCTGGTCTTCGATGATTTCGCTGTGATGCTCGGGCAGCGGGCCGCCGGTCAGCAACTCCATGTGGGCCAATACGCTGGCGGCTTCGGTGCCGTCCTCGAACAGGGCCAGCAGATGGGTGTGGGACCACAGCGGTGTGGTGTTGAGTTCCGGTTCGAAGATCGGCTGGTCTTCGGCGTCCATGAAGGTCACCGACACGGCGCCCACTTCAAGGAAAGCGTCTTCGTAGGTTTCGGCTTGTTCTGGGCTGATGGCGAGACGGACTTGCAGCCAAGGCATGGCGGGCACCTTTGAAAAATATTGATTGCAGCCTAGCGGGCTGCGAGAAGCGCGCAAGTTTACGCGAGCGCGCGGCAGAAGACGACCGGATGCTTTGACGCGGGACGGTTCTGACACATCGCGGGACAGTTCCCTACCGACTTTGCCGATTCATCTCGCCGTTCGTCCCGAATCGCCCTCTGTCGTCCCGTTTTGCACTTTATGACTATGGGGCATTCAGGCGCCCCAATACCTGGGGCCGAGCAGCGGTGCGTTATGTCATGGAAGAACATCTTTTTATCAAAGGGCCGGTGGCCGGCAAGGACCTTGACGCGATGCGGCGGGCGGACATTCAAGTCAAAGGGGATGAGGGGGGCCGGGCGCTCATCGAGGCGCTGATCGACAGTCTGTCGGCCGCCATTCGCCGCAAGACCCTCCGGTATGAAATGCCCGACACCTTTGCGCTGCCCGAACACTGCATGCTGTGGCAATGGCTGGATGTTTACCTCAAAGCCATTCAGCACGCGGAATTTGTGGCGTGGGCGGCCCGGCGGCACCTGGACCTCAAGAGCCTGCGGGTGCAGGGCGGGACCTTGTACGTCAATGTTGTTAAAAATGGTGTCAGCACCCCACGGGTCATGACTTTGCACGATGACTCGGGGTGGTGGCGGGTGGCGGACCCTATCAATGCCGTGGTGCAGATCATCGACCCCGCCGGGATCGATGACCTGGGTCTGAGGGACCCATCGACGGCCTCCAGCCAGGCGTTTTCCCTGGGGGCCGCCCTGGCTTTCTACGGCTATCCACTGCCGGCCAACCGCCCTCAGGCCCACGTGATGGTTGACGAGTTACGGCGGCTGTCCGGGTTCCCGGTCATTGACAGCAGCGGCCATATTTCCACCTCCGTGTCGGTGGAGCAGGCTGAGCAAGCCAAAGACTGCGCGAAGGTGGCCAGCGAGTTGCAACGAGCCTTGCAGGATGAGCTCGCAAGCACGGGAGATTATGATTTTCTGGAAACCTATCGACGGCGCATCAAGCTGGATTCCGGTTCGATGCTCGCTCAAACCATGAATTCGGCCCTGCGTTTACTGCAAGGCTTGAGCATCAAATTGAATGTGGGGCGCTTGTCCGCGCCGACCGGGTACTACTTTTCCAGAGTCGAGCGGACCCTCATGGAGGTCGGCCGTTTTTCAGTCCCGCAAGCCGTCGCGGCCGACAGGCTTTCGGTGCCAGAGGTGGCCATCGATCTGCGCGAACTGGCAGCGCAGGCCGAGAAACTCGGTTCGGACGTTCATTCCGACGGCTGTTTCAGCCTGGCGGCTGTACTGGCGGCGTATGAGCGAGAAACCCCGACCGATGCGGACGAGGTTCGCGCACTGGTGGTTTCCCTGGGGCAATCGCCGGAGTCGCAGACCCCCTATGTGCATGCCTCGGCCCATTCCGCAGCGGCATTGCTCAGGCATCGGCGTTACCTTGGCCTGGTCAATAACCGTTTCTGGATGGGCTTCGAACTCCAGGCCTTGAGCGGCACCCTGCGCGATAGCACCGCGATCTCCACGGCCGGGCTGAGTGTTTCCCTCGACCCTGATTCACCCTTGGCGGAACTGACCGACGCGGGCAGGAAAGAACTGCTGGCGGTCATGGCGCTCGATGAGTTCAAGGCGATCAGCACGGCGAAGCAGCTTGACCCCACCGGCCATCTGCTGGTGTCTGGCTCGGGCTACGTTGGTGCCCGTAAGTTGGACGGCAGCTGGATAGACCTCAACAGTGCTGTAAGTGCAGTCCCTGTACTCGCCGGCCAATTCGACTCGCTCGCCTTGATTGCCGGTCGATTAGGCGGCGCCCTTCGATCCAGCGGCGAGGTGACGCTGGAGCAGATGCTGACGTTCTACGGCTTCGCGCCACCCGTCACGGCGGCAGAGGCCCGGCATCTGGCGCAGCGATTGCGCGCGGTGCCTTTGCGGCCCCGCCCGTCGGTGGAGTTTTGGAATGCGCTGGGTGGCAATTTCGCATCCGTGTCGTCGCCGTTGTTGTCTCGTCGCTTGCAGATCATTGAAGAGCCCGAGCATTTCATGCCCAGGATCGGCACTTCGCTGTATTACTGGTCAGCGCTGAAGCGGGTGGAAGTCACGCTCGTGCTATCACCCGCTCAGCGCCAGCAGGTGCGCGAAGCGGCCGTGCTGTTTATGGCCGGGATCGATGGCCCGCTGTTGGGGCACCTTGTGCGGGCACTCGTCCGGGGCCGATCCAGGGAGCGTGTCCGGGCCGAGGCGGATCTTCTGATCGCGCAAATGCTCGCTTGCCCGCAGGCGCAAAAACTCGCTGACCGACTCGCCCTTGCCGTGACCTGGCAAGGGGAACAGGCCCGGCAGGCCACGACCCGTGCCGGTCGTCACTCACTGGTGCTGGCAGCCGCGATCCTCAGTCTTGATCCGCAGGCGGGGCAGGGCAGAAACCGGATGGCCGGGATCGATCTGGCCGACCCGCGATTCTGGGGCGAGAGCTATGGCAACCTCTTGCTCAGCATCGAGAGGCGGCTGGTGTCTGACCACCGGTTGGACGCCAACGCTGCCTCGTTGGCCGCTCACCTGTTGCTCAGCGGCGTCGCGCCTGAGTTTCTGGTGCGGGGTATTTCTGAAGAAATGGCTTACATGTCGGGCCAGGCCTGGGTGCACTTCAAGCACTGTGTCGCGTATCTGGAGGGGAAATACCCCGGTTCCTCCCGTCGTTTGACCTTCGACAGCATCATGAGCGGGGAGCGGCTGAAGTCGATAAAACCGCAGTACTGGAACTTGAAAGAGTTCTATGGCCCGGTGATTGACTGGGCAACAGCCAATGCTCTGTTGCCCCATAACGCCGAGCTGTCTACACCGGCGGAACTGGCCAGGAGCAAAGCCGCCCTGCTGACCCAGTTTGATGGGCTTCAAAAGGCTATTGCTGCATTTCATCGTCCAGCGACCCCTCGCCGGGCATTGGCGTTGGCAGATCTGCGCCGGGTTTACCCGGGTCATGACACGCTGGAAATGCAGGTCCTGGCGCGATTGCCGGATGGCTCGAAGGACGAGAGCGAAACGGGCTCGGAGCAAAAGGTTTCGATGGTCGATTTGCACCTGGCCGGGCAATTGGTTCCGGGTTCGAACCGCTGGCACTCCACGCTCAACACCCTCGACTTTCCGCTCCTGGCTGAACGTTTCCCTTTGCTGAGCGACGTTAACCGTGTGTATGGCGAGGGCTTCATCGCCCGGGACAGCGAGCTTTGGTCGGCGTACGTGCAGGCGCTTCAGTACAGCATGTCGTTAATGATGCTGAGTCATCGCCAGCGTCTGGAATATGGAGCGCTGACGTTGTTCCGCGTCGGCCAGTCGGGGGCTGGAACCGTCACCAAGGGGCGTTTCGGCATTCTTGTGCGTTGCCGGCATCCGGCGTTTTCCGATGGCCTCTACGAATTTTTCCCTCGGCAACTGAGTGTCGTCGAGCGGGTTGGCGCGGATGCCCGGCGGCTGCTTGAGGAGATCGACATGGCCACCAAGGCCCCGGCGACGCCAGGCTCACCCGCCACGGCGCGGCATCCGCAGTTATTGCCGCTCGACTGGGCGGCGTATGACAAAGGGGTAATACCCACCCCAGGAGCGACGTCCACGGTCATTCTGGAAGAGTTTGGCAGCGTTGCCCCGGCGCCCGGTCAGGCATTCGTGGATGCCAGCCTGTTGCCGGTGCCGCAAACCATGACGTCATTCAGAATCCGCAGCCTGACCTCAGATGTTCTGAGCAACAGCCTGTTTGCGGCGAGTTTTGAGCTGCGTGTCTCGGCAAGCAGTGCCATCAGCCTGGACGACGCCCTCAGTGGGCGCGATCCCTGGTTTGACTACCTCAAGCACATGGCCGGACATGAGGCCCTTCAGGTGTGACGCACTGACGGGAAAGCGTGCACGGTAGAAACAACAAAGCCGCTCGAAAGCGGCTTTGTTGGTCTGGATCACATATTAATGCTGGTTAGCCAGCTTGTGTTCCAGGTAGTGGATGTTGACTCCACCTTTGCAGAAGCCTTCATCACGGACCAGGTCGCGGTGCAGCGGGATGTTGGTCTTGATCCCGTCGACAACGATTTCGTCCAGCGCATTGCGCATGCGCGCCATGGCTTCGTCACGGGTTGCGCCGTAGGTGATCAGCTTGCCGATCAACGAATCGTAGTTCGGCGGAACGGCATAGCCACTGTACAGGTGCGAATCGACGCGAACGCCGTTGCCGCCCGGAGCGTGGAAATGCTTGACCGTGCCTGGGCTTGGCATGAAGGTTTTCGGGTCTTCGGCGTTGATCCGGCATTCAAGTGCGTGACCGCGGATGACAACGTCTTCCTGGGTGTACGACAGCTTGTTGCCAGCGGCGATGCTGAGCATCTCCTTGACGATGTCGATGCCGGTGACCATTTCCGAAACCGGGTGCTCAACCTGAACGCGGGTGTTCATTTCGATGAAATAGAACGCGCCGTTCTCGTACAGGAACTCGAAAGTACCCGCGCCACGGTAGTTGATGTCGATGCAGGCCTTGACGCAGCGTGCGAGGACTTCAGCCCGTGCCTTCTCGTCGATGCCCGGTGCCGGCGCTTCTTCGAGAACTTTCTGGTGACGACGTTGCAGCGAGCAATCGCGGTCGCCCAGATGGATCGCATGACCCTGGCCATCGGAAAGCACCTGAACTTCCACGTGACGTGGGTTGGTCAGGAATTTTTCCAGATAGACCATCGGGTTGCCGAACGCCGCGCCAGCTTCGGAGCGGGTCAGTTTGGCCGAGGAGATCAGGTCTTCTTCTTTATGCACAACGCGCATGCCGCGACCACCACCGCCGCCAGCGGCTTTGATGATCACCGGGTAACCGACTTCGCGACCGATGCGCAGGGCGGTTTCTTCGTCTTCCGGCAGCGGGCCGTCAGAACCCGGAACGGTTGGAACACCGGCCGCGATCATGGCGTGCTTGGCCGAAACCTTGTCGCCCATCAGGCGAATGGTGTCGGCTTTCGGGCCGATGAAGGCGAAACCGGAGTTCTCGACCTGTTCGGCGAAATCGGCGTTTTCCGCGAGGAAACCGTAGCCTGGGTGAATGGCGGTAGCGCCGGTCACTTCAGCGGCGGCGATGATCGCAGGGATGTGCAGGTAAGACTTTGCAGCCGATGCCGGACCGATGCAGACGGATTCGTCCGCCAGACCCAGGTGCATCAGCTCTTTGTCAGCCGTGGAATAAACGGCGACGGTCTTGATGCCCATCTCTTTGCAGGCACGCAGGATCCGCAGGGCGATCTCACCGCGGTTGGCGATCAGAACTTTTTCCAACTTCGCAGTCATCAAAGTCTCTCCGCGGTTCAAACGATGGTGAACAGCGGTTGGTCGTACTCAACCGGCTGGCCGTCTTCGACGAGGATGGATTCGATCACACCGCTGGTTTCAGCTTCGATGTGGTTCATCATCTTCATGGCTTCAACGATGCACAGGGTGTCGCCTTTCTTCACGGTCTGGCCGACTTCAACGAAGGATGGCGAGGACGGGGAAGATTTGCGATAGAACGTGCCGACCATCGGCGAACGGGCAACGGTGCCGTTCAGCACGGGGGCGGCCGGAGCAGCAGGGGCCGCGGCAGCAACTGGAGCAGCAACAGGCGCAGGCGCCGGAGCGTGCATCGGAGCCGGAGCGTAGTACTGCTGAGCCGGGGTCTTGCTGTGACGGCTGATGCGTACAGACTCTTCGCCTTCCTTGATCTCGAGCTCGTCGATGCCGGACTCTTCCAGCAATTCGATCAGTTTCTTAACTTTACGGATATCCATGAATCATCAACTCCCAAGGGTCGGTCAGGGGCGTTCAACGCTTGTTGTTCAAGCTGTTGCCTGTTTTTCAAGCTGCTCTAGTGCGGCCTCCAGGGCCAGTCGATAACCGCTGGCGCCAAGGCCGCAGATCACTCCCACCGCTACGTCGGAGAAGTAAGAGTGATGGCGGAAAGGTTCGCGTTTGTGCACGTTAGACAAATGCACTTCGATGAATGGGATGCTCACCGCCAGCAGCGCGTCACGTAATGCGACACTTGTATGTGTAAAAGCTGCTGGATTAATCAGAATGAAGTCCACACCTTCGCCGCGTGCGGCGTGGATGCGGTCGATCAATTCGTACTCGGCGTTGCTTTGCAGGTGCAGCAAATGATGGCCGGCTTCACGGGCACGGCGTTCCAGGTCCTGGTTGATCTGCGCCAGTGTCGTAGCGCCATAGGTGCCCGGTTCGCGGGTGCCGAGCAAGTTCAGGTTGGGTCCGTGCAGAACCAGTAGCGTCGCCATCGGCTGTTCCTTGTTATCTGTGTGCAATTGTCAGAACCCGGCGACTATGCCGCAAAGCCTTTGTGACTGTCCAGTTCTATGCAATAGCCAGCACGATGGCCGATGTTTGCGCGAAATATGTGACCGGGTGATTAAATCCGGTCATTTGCTTTCGCAACACGTTCGGCGAAGTCTGCTGCATTGATCTCGCCAATCACCCGCACATCAGCACGTTCGACGCCGTCCTTGCCGAAAAACATCAGCGCCGGTGGGCCGAACAGTTTGTAGCGGTCCAGCAGGGTGCGTTGTTCGGCGTTGCTGGCGGTGATGTCGAAGCGGATCAGCCGATAACCCTTGAGCTGTTCGACGACTTTCGCGTCGTTGAGCACTTCGTGTTCTATCACTTTGCAGCTGATGCACCAGTCGGCGTACCAGTCCAGCAGCAGCGGGGTGTTGGATGATTTGGCGTCGGCGAGTACGCGGTCCAGGTCGGCCGGGGTGCTGACGGTTTGCCAGGCAGCGGTGTTTTGCGGCGGATGGTCGGTGGCGACGACGGCGGTTCTGCCAAGCGGGTTCAGCAGGTCGCTCTGACCGCTGAAAGCGCCGTACCAGCAGGCCATCGCATAAAACAGCAGGAACAGGCCGAGCAATTGGCCCAGACGTTTTCTCGGCGGTTTGTAAACAAACTCCAGCGCGCCGAGAAACAGGCCGACGCCCCCCCACAGCAGACCGACCAGCAACAACGTCACCTGGCCTGGCAGCACGCGGCTCAGCAGCCCGATCGCCAGCCCGAGCAGCAGCACACCAATGGCGTTTTTGACATAGACCAGCCAAGGGCCGCTTTTCGGCAGCCAGGCTGCGCCGCCGGTGGCCACCAGCAACAGTGGCGTGCCCATGCCCAGGCCGAGCAAGAACAGTTTCAACCCGCCGCCCACGGCATCGCCACTGGCGCTGATGTACAGCAATGCCCCGGCCAGCGGTGCCGAAACGCAAGGTGAAACCAACAGGCTGGAAACCACGCCAAGCACCGCTGCGCCCCACAGCGAACCACCTTCGGTACGCCCGGCGATGTGATGCAGTCGATGGCTGATGGCGTTGGGCAGCTTGAGTTCGAACACGCCAAACATCGCCAATGCAAACACCGCAAAAAACGTTGCGAACGGGACCAATACCCAAGCCGATTGCAGACGTGCCTGAAGATTGAGCTGTGCGCCGAACATCCCCATCAACGCGCCGAGCAGGGCGAAGCACGCCGCCATCGACAGCACGTAAGCCAGGGACAGGTTCAAGCCACGCAAGCCGCCGACCTGGCCGCGTAACACGACGCCGGAGAGAATCGGCAACATCGGCAGCACGCACGGGGTAAATGTCAGGCCGATCCCGGCGAGGAAGAACAGCGCCAGTTCGCGCCAACTCCAGTTCGCCGTAGTGGCGGCGACCTTGTCGGCGACAACGGCGCCATTGCCGTCAATGCTCAACCGTTCGGTTTCGGGGGGATAGCACAGGCCTTTGTCGGCGCAGCCTTGATACGTGACCGCGAGGGTGAACGCACGTTGATCGGTGCGCGGCAATTCCACGTCGAGAATCCCGTGGTACACCTCGACATCGCCGAAGTACTCATCGTGCTTCTTTTCACCGTCGGGCAGTTGCGCCGGGCCCAGTGCGACATCGGCCGGATCGGCGCGAAACTGGAAGCGGTGACGGTAGAGGTAGTAGCCCTCGGTGGCGACAAAGCGCAGCTTGATCGATTGCGGCGTGCTGTCTACCAGGCTCAGTTGAAAGGCTTCGCGCACCGGCAGGAAGTCGGCGCTGTTGTTGATCGAGCCCAATGTCGAACTGGGCCGACTGTCCAGCAACCCGGTGGCCGAGGCCGGCAGGGCGAGCACTAAAAGCAACAGGCAGAGCAAACGGCGCATGACGATCTCGCGTATCGGAGGTGGGGGCATGATAGCTGAGTGCGCAAGGTATGCGTCTACACCGACCCCCGTAGGAGCTGCCGAAGGCTGCGATCTTTTGATCTTTGGCAATGTAGTCGCTGCCCAAAAACAAGATCAAAAGATCGCAGCCTTCGGCAGCTCCTACGGGGGATTGTGATGGGGGTGTCAGACGCGGAAGGCCTGGACGGCTGTGTGCAATCGCCCGCCCAGTACCAACAAATTCTCCCCTTGCTCGCGCCCTTGACCAATCCTCAGCAAGTTATCCCCACCCAACTGGTGAATCCGCTCGCTGTGATCGCGGATCTCACTGACCGCGCCGCTCTGTTGCGCCGTGACATCGGCAATGCGCACCGCCGTGTCGGCAATGGTCTGGATCGCCCCGACGATTTTATCCAGCGCCCCATCAGCGTCTTGTGCCTGATTGGCCGTGGCTTCGGCGTGTTCGACCTGGGCGCGCATGCCTTCCACCGATTGCCGCGCGGCGGTTTGCAGGCCGGCGATCAAGGTCTGAATCTCGGCCGTGGCCCCGGCGGTGCGTTGTGCCAGCGAGCGAACCTCTTCGGCGACCACCGCAAACCCGCGTCCCATCTCCCCGGCCCGGGCGGCTTCAATCGCCGCGTTCAGCGCCAGCAGATTGGTCTGGTCGGCAATCGAGCGAATCACGGTGAGCACACCGCCGATGGTCGCGGACTCCTCGGCCAGGTGTTCGATCATCTGCGCGTTACCTTGCACTTCGCCCACCAACGCATGCAGCCCGGTAAGGCTCAGGCCGATGACTTTCTGCCCATGCTCCACCGCCAGCCCGGCGTTGCGACTGGCATCGGCGGCCTGACTCGCGTCACCGGCCACTTGTTGAATGGTGGCTTCCAGTTCGCCCAGGGAATCGCGGATCAGCGCCGTGTCGCCGGCCTGATGTTCGGCGCCGCTGTGCAGGTCGTTACTCAGCTCGGCCAGGGTTCGGCTGCTGCCGGCGACCTGCTCGGCGTTGAGGCGAATGGTCCCGACCAAATCCACGAGATAGGCACGCAAGCGGTTGAGCGACGCTTGAATGTCATGCAATTCGCGATTGGTCTTGCCCAGTTGAATGTCCTGGCTGAAGTCGCCTTCGGCCCAGGTTGAAAGGGCCGGGGCCAGATTGGTCAGGGTTCGGGCCAGGCGTCGCTGAAGGGTATCGATCAGCAGCGCGATCAGCAGAATCAGGCCGATCATCAGCCCTTGCATCAACCGCACTTCGCCCTGGATCTGCCCGTGCTGGGCGCGCACCACCGGTTCCAGCCCGGCGATGGCCTGTTGCACGGCGGTGATTTTCAGGTGGGTGGCGGCACTCAGGTCGGCACGCTTTTGAATTTGCTCGCGGGTGCGTGCCAGTTCGGCCGGATAGCGGGTGAGCAGGCTGTTGAGTTCGCGCTTGAGGCCGACCCCGGCATCTTCGGCCACGGCTTTCTCGGTGTTCTCCAGGCCCATCATCGCGTTGAAGTCGTCGGTGCTCGACTCGGCGCTGGTCGTCACGCCGAGTAGCGGCAAGGCATCCAGTTGCGCGGCCTGGGCGCGAATGCTGGTGACTTCACGCTCAACATCGGCGGCCAATTCGCTGCGACCGCTGCTGACCAGTTTGTCCCGGGCCAGGGACAGTTTGCCCAAGTGCTGGGAGGCGGCGAGCAGCGGCGTCAGATAGGTCGTGTTGGTGCTGGCGTACTGGCTGAGCTGTTCGAGGCTGGCGCCCAACTCCCGTTCGGCCTGCAGCAACAGCGCTTGTGGATCACCCGCAAGTTTGCCGGCGGCCAGCAGGTCGGTCTTGCTGAACTCTTCCAGGCTCGACAGGCTCGGGCGCAAGGTCTCGGCCAGTGCCGGCGGCAGTTCGCCGAGTTCTTTTTGCAGGCCGTCGATGGCCTGGCTGGCACTGCTCAGGCGCAGGGCATCGCCGCTGGACAGATAGTCTTCAACGTTACGCGCCACTTCATTTTGAAATTGCTGGGATAAGCCGAGGTAGCGCTCCATCAACAGATAGGGCCGCTCCAGGGCTTTTTGCGACCACCACAACGTGGCGCCGAGGGCGACGCACACGGCGACCAGCAGGAGGGTGTTGAGGTTGGTCAGCAGCTTCAGGCGCATAACGGGTCTACCAACGGCAGAATGGTAAGCGCCTGAATTTATTGCGTTTGTGTTACAGCGTTATGACCGAGTCAGTGCTTTCCGATGAAAAAGTGGCACTTTGCTTTGATGCCCGCGCGGACTGCACGCGATTGCGTCCGGCATCCTTGGCGCGGTACAGCGCCTCGTCCGCCTGGCTGGCCATCATCAAGCTGTCCGAGTCCTCGCTCAGTTCAACCACGCCAGCGCTGAACGTGCACCAGAGATCTTGAGGCTGGGCCGGGTAGTGGATTTCAGCAAAGCGCTGGCGGATTCCGTCGAGCACTTTGTGGGCCGATTCGACATCGGTGTCGGGCATGACGATCGCAAATTCTTCGCCGCCGTAACGGCCAATGAAGTCGGTCTTGCGCAGGCGTTGCTTGAGGAGCAGCGCCAGGCTCTTGATCACGCGGTCGCCCATCGGGTGGCCGTGGCTGTCGTTGACCCGTTTGAAGTGGTCGATGTCGAGCATGGCAAAACTCAGCGGCTTGTTCTCGCGGCGGGCGCGGAACGAGCAGTCTTCGAGCAATTGCAGAATGTGGGTGTGGTTGTACAAACCGGTGAGGCTGTCGCGCACCATCCGCGCTTTCAGATTGCGCGCCCGGGCCGCGCGGTTGCGCACGGTGGTGATCAGGTGCCGAGGCTTGATCGGTTTGGTCAGGAAGTCATCGCCGCCCTCGCTCATGGCGTCGAGCTGCTTGTCCAGATCGTCTTCGGCGGACAGGTAAATGATCGGCACGCTGACATAACGGTCGTTGTGGCGGATCACTTTGGCCAGTTCCGTGCCGGTGCAGGCTGGCATGTACATGTCGAGGATGATCAGGTCGGGCTGGAAGTCGGCGAGTTCGGCCATGGCCTGGATCGGCTCGATCAGTGTGCGCGTGACAATCCCGGCGCTGTTGAGCAGGCGTTCGGTGTGCAAGGCCTGGGCGCGGGAGTCGTCGATGATCAGCACTTTGTACGGTTCGTACTGGGCGACGCAGGTCAGGACTTCAATCTTCTCCAGCAGGCTCGACGCTTCGAGGGTGCCGGTGAGAAATTCCTGGCCGCCGGCGCGCACAGCGGCGAGGCGGGTCGGGGTGTCGGTTTCGTGCAGGCTGAAAAACAGCAGCGGCAGCGGTTCATCGAGGCCGACCTGGGCTTCGGCGGCCAGTTTCAGGCCGATGCCGGGACCGCTGAAATCCACGTCCATGACAATCGCCGCCGGCAGGCGCTCGACCATCGAGGAACGGAACGCCGACACGCTGTCCAGGGACTGGGCGCTGAGCCCGAAGAATTCCAGTTGTTTGGCCAGCCGCTCGGCGCGATCGTGATCTTGCAACATCACGTAGATCGGCTTGCGCAGTGGCGGCAGGAACGTTTGGTCCAGTTGATCGCCGTGACGCAGGCCGGTGCGGGACAGACGCTGCATCAAACGGTTGAGGTCAGTGATCAGGCCGCTGCTCAGGCGTCCGCGATTGGCGTCCACGGCTTCCAGCGATTGACCGATGTGGCGCGCCAGTTGCGAGTGCTCCGGTTGTTCGAAACGCTCGGCAAAGCGCAGCAGGCGCAGGTTGGCCTCGCTGAGTTCGGACAAATCGGTGGTAGACCACTCGCTGCGTTGCAGGCGCTGCCATATCTCAAGAATCTGACGTGCCTGATGAATTACCCGCTGGGCAAAGTGGTGCTTGAGGCGCTCACGGCTGGGGTCTTCTGGCTCGGTCATATCCTGACTACTAGTTAGGGTGCATGCTGAGATCGACTGGTGGCTCTATGCTAGCACCTCTTTTCCGTCACATGAGTGTCGTACGTCAATAATCTGCAAAGCGACCTCATTCAGTTTCTGACCGACTGGTCGCATAGGCTCAAGACTGTGCTTCATTTATAGTGGCGCCTCGACGGATGCAATTGTATGGCTCGTTGTTTCCCGCAGGATTTAATGCGCGGCAAATGAGGCACGATGGCGTAGGGTTGTGGTCGAACCGATGAACTCAAGTGATTGAAAGGATATCGCCATGCTGGACTGGAAGAACCGCGCGGGCAGCGCACCTGAACGTGCCGCTGAACCGAAATCGGCCACCCGCAGCTATATCAGCGGCCTGTTGTTCAGCCGGGCGCTGGCCACTCTGGTTGCCATTTACCTGCTGGTGACCATCGGCCTGGGCTGGTACTGGAGTGAAGAACCCGCGCTGTTTCCGGTTCAGCAAAATGCCCAGGTGGCTGCTGAGCAACAAGGCAAGCAAATGGTCGTCGGCTACACCACGGTGGAAACCCTCAAGACCGTCGCCGGTACCCTGCTGACCAAACCGGGCGGCTACATTTCCAACGACCGTTTCCCGCCTGGCCTGTGGATGGACAACATGCCGAGCTGGGAATATGGCGTGCTGGTCCAGGTCCGCGACCTGACCCGCGCCCTGCGTAAAGACTTTGCCCGCTCGCAGTCGCAATCGGCCGAAGACTCGGACCTGGCCAAGGCCGAGCCGCGTTTCAACTTCGACAACAAGAGCTGGATCTTGCCGTCCAGTGAGTCGGAATATCAGGAAGGCATCAATTCCCTGAGCCGCTACCAAGCACGCCTGTCCGATCCTTCGCAGAAAAACGCACTGTTCTATGCCCGCGCCGACAACCTGAACAACTGGCTCGGCGATGTCGGGACCCGTCTGGGCTCGTTGTCGCAACGGCTGTCGGCCAGCGTTGGCCGGGTCAAGCTCAACACCTCGCTGAAAACCGAAGTCGTGGTGCCGGGCCAGGTGCCGCAGGTTGACGAAGAAATCGTCGAGACCCCGTGGATGCAGATCGACAACGTGTTCTACGAGGCACGCGGGCAGGCCTGGGCCTTGTCCCACCTGCTGCGCGCCATCGAAGTCGACTTTGCCGACGTACTGGCGAAGAAAAACGCCACGGTCAGCGTGCGTCAGATCATTCGTGAGCTGGAGGCTTCGCAAGAGCCGGTCTGGAGCCCGATGATCCTCAACGGCAGCGGCTTCGGGGTTTTGGCCAACCATTCGCTGGTCATGGCCAACTACATTTCCCGGGCCAACGCGGCCGTGATCGATTTGCGTCAATTGCTCAATCAGGGCTGAGTCATGGTCGATAGCGCGAAAGAAGCCGCCCACCGCGCGGCTTCGGATGCCGAGCAAATCGCCTGGGTCGACGAGCAGGACAACCTGCTCGGCGCCTTGGTGCGCAGCGATCTTCGCGAGCGCGGGCTGATCGGGCGCGGCACCTACATTATGTTGTTCAACTCCGCCGGCGAACTCTGCGTGCATCGCCGTACCCTGAGCAAGGCCATTTATCCCGGTTACTGGGACGTGGCGGCGGGGGGCATGGTGCAGGCCAGCGAGAGCTACGCCGAGTCGGCCGCCCGGGAGCTGGAAGAAGAGCTGGGAGTCAGCGGCGTCGAACTGACCGCCCATGATCATTTTTTCTTCGAGGACACCGGCAATCGACTGTGGTGTTCGGCGTTTTCGGCGGTGTGGGACGGCCCGTTGATCCTGCAGCCGGAAGAAGTGCTGGAAGCGCGCTTTATTCCGATCGATCAGGTGATGCTGGAAATCGAGCAAAAGCCTTACTGCCCGGACTCTTTGGCCGCGTTGAAGCGTTATCTGAAGGCTCAGCAAAGCAACGTCGCAAAGAAGGCATAAATTGGCGCCGATTGGCTCTTAGCAAGTCGGCTTTTTGCCGTTACACTGCGCGACCTTTTCAAACTGAACCGGCAATGCTTTTTGTAGGAGCTGCCGCAGGCTGCGATCTTTTGACTTTGCTTTTGCGTCGAAATCAAAAGATCGCAGCCTCGTTGCTCTCGACAGCTCCTACAGGCTGTTTTTCGGTTCAGTAGCGCTGCCCCTGCCTGAGTGGGGCTTCGCGGTCGATGGCTTCCCCCCAGGTTGCCGCGACCAGTCTTTGTCCTCCCAAGAGGATTGCCGGTGGCCAAAAAAGCCGCATCCTTCGCCGCCCTTGGTGGCCTGGTATTTTCCACCGACGCAGGTCGTCATTGCCCGGATTGCAGCAAACCGGTGGACGCCTGTATCTGCAAACAAACCGTGATCCCGGCCGGCGACGGCATTGCTCGCGTGCGTCGCGAAAGCAAGGGCCGTGGCGGCAAGACGGTGACCACCATCACCGGCGTGCCGCTGGCTGAAGACGCGCTCAAGGACCTGGCCACCACGTTGAAGAAACGTTGCGGCACCGGCGGGGCGTTGAAAGACGGCATCATCGAAATCCAGGGCGATCATGTCGAGCTACTCTTGGGCGAACTGATCAAGCTGGGTTTCAAGGCGAAGAAGTCCGGCGGCTAGCAGCTTCTGTGAAAACCACCCTCGGCTTGACCCGGTCCTGACAACAGGCCTGGCGTCGCCTACATGGTTTTCACAGAGCCTGTTCTGACTGGTTTCTAAACTCACTGCGGTCAGCGAGGTTTATCCCCTCGTTGACGAACCGTCATTTTCATTCTTTAGACTGCGCCGGCCTGAACCCAGGCGACGCTCTATGACTTCTTTATAGGGGACTTCAATGTCCGTAAGACGCACACGCAAAGACGATGGCAGCCAATGGACAGTTGCGGACAGCCGCAGTGTTTACGGGATTCGCCATTGGGGGGCCGGATATTTCGCGATCAATGACGCCGGTCGCGTCGAAGTTCGTCCGAACGGTCCGACCAGTTCGCCTATCGACCTGTTCGAGCAAGTCGACCAACTGCGCAAAAGCGGTTTGTCCTTGCCATTGCTGGTGCGGTTCCCCGATATCCTGCAAGACCGCGTGCGTCAGTTGACGGGCGCTTTCGATGCCAACATCGAACGCCTGGAATACCAGAGCAAGTACACCGCGCTGTACCCGATCAAGGTGAACCAGCAAGAAGCGGTGATCGAGAACATCATCGCCACCCAGGACGTCTCCATCGGCCTGGAAGCCGGTTCCAAGCCTGAGCTGCTGGCCGTGCTGGCCCTGGCGCCGAAGGGCGGCACCATCGTTTGCAACGGCTACAAGGACCGCGAGTTCATCCGTCTGGCGCTGATGGGCCAAAAACTCGGCCACAACGTGTTCATCGTGATCGAGAAAGAATCCGAAGTCGGCCTGGTGATCGAAGAAGCGGCGGCGCTGAAGGTCAAGCCTCAGGTCGGTTTGCGTGTGCGTCTGTCGTCCCTGGCCTCCTCCAAGTGGGCGGATACCGGTGGCGAGAAATCCAAGTTCGGTCTGTCGGCGGCGCAACTGCTGTCGGTGGTCGAGCGTTTCCGCGCGGCAGGCCTGGATCAAGGCATTCGCCTGCTGCACTTCCACATGGGCTCGCAGATCGCCAACCTGGCGGACTACCAGCACGGCTTCAAGGAAGCGATTCGTTACTACGGCGAACTGCGTAACCTCGGCCTGCCGGTGGACCACATCGACGTCGGCGGCGGCTTGGGCGTGGACTACGACGGTACGCACTCGCGTAACGCCAGTTCGATCAACTACGACATGGACGATTACGCCGGTGTCGTGGTCGGGATGCTCAAGGAATTCTGCGATGCGCAGAACCTGCCGCACCCGAACATCTTCTCCGAGAGCGGTCGTTCCCTGACCGCCCACCACGCCATGCTCGTGGTGCAGGTGACCGACGTCGAGAAACACAACGACGACGTGCCGAAGATCGACAACAAGGAAGAACTGCCGGAAACCGTGCAATGGCTGGTTGACCTGCTGGGCCCGACCGACATCGAGATGGTCACCGAGACCTACTGGCGCGCCACGCACTACATGAGCGACATCGCCACCCAGTACGCCGATGGCAAGCTGACCCTGGCGGAGAAAGCCCTGGCCGAGCAATGCTACTTCGCGGTCTGCCGTCGCCTGCACAACTCGTTGAAGGCGCGTCAGCGTTCCCACCGCCAGGTGCTCGACGAACTCAACGACAAGCTCGCCGACAAGTACATCTGCAACTTCTCGGTGTTCCAGAGCCTGCCGGATACCTGGGCCATCGGCCAGGTCCTGCCGATCCTGCCGCTGCACCGTCTCGACGAAGAGCCGATGCGCCGCGCGGTACTGCAAGACCTGACCTGCGACTCCGACGGCAAGATCAAGCAATACGTCGACGAGCAGAGCATCGAGACCAGCCTGCCGGTCCATGGTTTGAACGAAGGCGAAGACTACCTGCTGGGCATCTTCCTGGTGGGCGCCTACCAGGAAATCCTCGGCGACATGCACAACCTGTTCGGTGACACCGATTCGGTGAACATCTACCAGAACGCCGATGGCAGCGTGTACCACGCCGGTATCGAAACCCACGACACCATCGAAGACATGCTGCGTTACGTGCACTTGTCGCCGGAGGAGTTGATGACTCACTACCGCGACAAATGCGCCAGTGCGCGCATCACCGCCGCCGAGCGCACCCAGTTCCTCGACGCTTTGCGCCTGGGCCTGACCCGTTCGTCTTACCTGTCTTCTTGAGGTAAGGCACTGTTCCCATCGGGTTGTCTGAAAATGTTCCGCACGCTGCGGAAATTTCAGATGACCCGGTGCGGAATTTCTCTTTTTTCCAGCGAAAAAACTGACAACCAGCGCTTTTAAAGCGATCCGGTCTTCTTTTCGCGTAGGTCATTTCCTAAGTTGTACTTCGGCACTCTACTCGGCCATGTCTCTCAGCGAGAATCCTCGGCCGCCCCTCCTGTAGAGAATCGCCGATGTTCGATCCAGTCAACGAGCCGTCCTTTCGGCTGGATGTAGCGGGCCTGCCCGACGCCTTTGATGTCCTGGCCTTTACCGGTCGTGAAGCCATCAGCGAGCCGTTTGTGTTCGAGGTGGATTTGTTGATCGATGACCCCACCCTGGACCTTGCAAGCCTGCTCTATCGCGGGGCGTTCTTGCAGTTCGAAACCGAGGGAAACGGTGTCCACGGGCAACTGCTTGAATTGGTCCAGCGTGAGCATGGCGCCCTGTCCAGGCTGTGCCGTGTGCGCATGGGGCCGAAACTGGCGTGCCTGGCCCAACGCTTCAGCCAGCGTATGTTCTGCGCGCGCTCGGTGCCGCAGATCCTTGATCAGGTGCTCAAGGAACATGGCATTACCGGCAAGGCCCGGCGTTTCGAATTCGGTGGCGACTACCCGCCCCGGGAATTCTGTACGCAGTACCGTGAATCGGACCTGCAGTTTTTCCAGCGCCTGTGTGCCGAAGCGGGTCTTCACTACCATTTCGAACACCAGAGTCGTGGGCATTGCCTGGTCATCAGCGACGGCCCGGGGCCCTCGGACCGTGCCGAGACACTGGTTTTCCGGCGCGACAACCCGCCCGCGACCGTGTGCCGGTTTGAGGTGCAGGGCCGGGCGCAGGCGACGCCGGTCGCCGAGGGTCGCACCGACCTGACGACCTTGCGCAGTGGTCAATTGATGCCGCTGGCCGGTCACCCGATCAGTGACTGGAATCAACTGTGGCGCTTGACTCATATCGAGCACCAGGGTGGCCAGCACCCGGTTTTCCCCTACTCCAACACGATCCGCGCCATTCCATGGGAGGTGCCCTTTATGGCCAGCCAAAAGGTAGCGAAACCGAGAATGTCCAGCCTGCAACGGGCCTGGGTGGTGGATGTCGAGGCGGCTCACCCCGATCCCTCCCGACCGGTTGCCGTGCAGTTCGACTGGCTGTATCAGGGCGAAGGCGCGACGCCCGGCCACTGTTGGCTGCCTTGGGCGCCGGAGCTGAGGGACAGCGCCGTTGCGCAACTGAGGGAGGGCACCGAGGTGGTGGTCAGCTTTATCGAGGGCGATCCGGATCAACCGCTGATCACCGGGCTGCTTCAGACCCCGTTGTCCGTCAGTGAGGCGCAGCCCGCCAGCACGACCCCGGCGCCGGACGGCTTGCTGGCCTTGCTGCAATCCAGCGAGCCGTTGGTGTTGTTGTGCCTGCTGCCGGGGGGCGGGAGTTTCAGTCATTGCCGGCAAGCGGTCTGCACCTGTCGGGCGGCGACGCTGTTTGGCCAGAGCGGTGCGGCATGATTGCCGGTCAGACGCCTGAGCCGATCCCGCAATGGCTGTTGCTGGACGTGCCCGGCGCGCCTCGGGCGGCGACCTTGTTGCAGCAGCGATTCAGCGACGCTCGATGGTGGTGGTTGTTCGAAGGGACCGAGTGGCACGGGTTACGCGAACAGGGACCGGCGTTGGTCGAACTCAGCGACAGTCCGGCGCTGGTCGAGTTTTGCTACGCCGAACCGCACGCCTGGCAAGGTTTGCTGCTGTTCAGCGAGGCCGCGCCGGATCGGTTGCTGGCGCATTTGCGGCGCATGCTCACGGTCACGCTCGGCCTGCACCATCGGGCGCTGCTGAGTTATTACAACCCGCACTGCGCCAGCTATTTTTTCGACGCCTGCGATGCCGAAGCACTCAGCCGCTGGCTCGGACCGATCAGCCAGTTGCGCTGGTTCGGTGGGACGTGGGCCGACCGGGCGATTGGCTGTCAGGGCTGGCAGCAACTGCTCAACCCGGGACTGGCGGTCACCCCGTTGGCGTTCGAAGAAAGCCTCAGCCCCAGGCAGCGGGAAAAACTGCAAACCTGCCTGCTGGAACAACACATCTGGCATTGGAGCCGATCCACTGGCACTGATTACAACCGGCTGTGGTCCCATGTGCAGGAAGGCCTGGCATTGGGCTTCAGCGAGCGCCCGGTGCTGGATGGCTGGTTGTGGCTACGCTTGCAATACCCCGGCGCGTTGCCTGTCCAGCCTTTGGCCGGGCGGACCCAACAAGAACGGCTCGATAGACTGCGCAACCTGTGGCAGAGCGACCCACCCTGAACACGAGGTTTCACCGAGATGGCGAGCGCAATTCGCAGGTTGTTCAGTGTGTTGATCGGCGGTTTTTTACTCGCCGCAATGAGCGCGTGCTCACCACTGAAGATGCTCAACGCCCTGACCCCTGACGGCACTTTCGACAAAACCGAAGGCATTGCCTATGGCGACGATCCTCGGCAAAAACTCGATGTGTACGTGCCCCGGCACGCGGTGGAAAACGCCCCGGTGGTGGTGTTTTTTTATGGCGGTAGTTGGAACAGTGGCTCACGCAGCGATTACAGCTTTGTCGGCGAGGCGCTGGCGTCGCGGGGGATTGTCGCAGTGCTGGCGGACTATCGGCTGTATCCGCAGGTGCGTTATCCGCTGTTTCTGGAAGATGGGGCGAAAGCGGTGGCCTGGACCCATGAACACATTCGCCAGTTTTCCGGTGACCCCAAACGCCTGTACCTGATGGGCCACAGTTCCGGTGCCTACAACGTCGCGATGCTGGCGCTGGAGCCGCAGTTGCTGGGGGCGGTGGGGATGTCGCCAAGTGACCTGAGCGGCTGGATCGGCCTCGCCGGGCCGTACGATTTCCTGCCGATCAAGAATCCCGAGGTGCGCCCGGTGTTTTTCTGGCCGGACTCGCCGCCGCAATCCCAGCCGATCAATCACGTCAGTCGCGGCGCGCCCCCGGCGTTGTTGATGGCTTCAAAAGACGATGACCTGGTCAACCCGACCCGTAACACCGGCGGCCTGGCGAGCAAACTGCGGGCCGCCGGGGTGCCGGTTCAGGATCTGTATTACGCGCGCACCAGTCACGCCACGCTGGTGGCGACGTTGTCCCGCCCGATGCGTGGTTTGGCGCCGGTGCTGGATGAGGTGACGTCGTTCGTCAACGCCACGCCGACTCAGTGAGCGCGGCCGGCAAACCAGCCGTCGTTCTGGCGCAAGTGCCAGGCAATCGCACCGAGGGTCAGGCTGCGCAGCGCCATGAACAGCAGGAACGTTATCCACAACCCATGGTTGCCCAGCCCTTGCAGTGCCCAGGCCAGGGGCAGTAACAACACGACCGTCAGCAGCATGCCGTTGCGCATTTCCCGGGCGCGGGTGGCGCCGATGAACAGACCGTCGAGCAAGTAGCTGCCGACCGCAATCAACGGTAGGGCGGCGAGGTAGGGCAGGTAGATGAACGCAGTGTCGCGTACGCTCTGGATGTTGGTTTGCATCTCGATGAACAAGTGCCCGGCAAACAGAAACAGCGCGGCAAAGCCCAGGCTCGCCATCAACGACCAACCGGCGGCCACCACCAATGAACGGCGCAGCGCATCACGATCCCGCGCGCCGATGGCATGGCCGCACAAAGCTTCCACGGCGTGGGCCAGGCCATCGAGGGCGTGGGCGGTCAGCAGCAAGCCGTTGAGCAGCAGCGCATTGGCCGCGACCGTGGCATCGCCCAGCCGCGCGCCTTGCACGGTGATTAGGAAAAACACCGATTGCAGCGCCAGGCTGCGAATGAAGATATCGCGGTTGACCGCCAGCAACGGGCGCCAGCTCTGCCACAACGCCAACGCCGCCCAGGCGATATGACCGGGGTAGGCGCGCAGGGCTTTGCGGGTCATGAGCAGGCCGATCAGGGCACCGGTCCACTCGGCGATCACCGATGCCCGCGCCGCGCCGACCACGCCCCAGTCCAGACCGAGGACGAACCACAGGTTCAGCGCGATGTTGACCAGATTGGTGCCCAGCAAAATCGCCAGCGGCGCCCGGGCGTTCTGGGTGCCGAGGAACCAGCCCACCAGCGCATAACTGGCCAGCGCTGCGGGGAGGCCAAACAATCGGGTGTGGAAAAACTCCCGGGTCAGTTGGTCCAGTTCCGCCGACGGTTGCATGAAGTGCAGCGCCACGCCGCTCAACGGAATCCCCGCCGCCCCCAACACAATGGCCAGCCCCAGCGCCAGCAACAGCCCTTGCAACAGAATCTGCCGCAACGCCGCACCATCCCCGCGCCCGGCGGCCTGGGCGGCGAACCCGGTGGTGCCCATGCGCAGAAAACCCATGCCCCAGGCCAGAAAGGTGTACAGGCTGGCGCCGACCGCGACGGCGCCCAACTGATGGGCGTGGGGCAAGTGACCGATGACGGTGCTGTCGACCAGCGCCACCAGTGGTACGGAAATATTCGAGAGGATCATGGGCGCAGCGAGGGCCCAGACCTTGCGGTGGGTCGGGCGGTCGCGCCAGTCGGCAATCAGGTTGGACATGCGGGCTCCTTGGGGAGCGGGCATTGTAGCGATACATCTGAATGTGCAGCGATCCAATGTGGGAGGGGGCTTGCTTGCGAAGGCGGTGTGTCATTCAACATTGATGTCGCCTGACACACCGTTTTCGCGAGCAAGCCCGCTCCACAGGATGATTGCTGGTGTCAGTGGATGATCCAGCTCAGCAGCCATAGCCCCAGCAACAACCAGATGATCCCCATGATGATTGACGCATTCATGAACGCCCGGATCGCCGACCACAACAGCATCAGCCCGAGAATCAACGCGACGATGCTGATGATCGAGGTGTCCATGCCCAACGCCCGGGACAGCCCTTCGACAAAGTTGCCGCCGGCGTGGCTGAGGATATTAAACAGGCCGCTGAGGCCATCAACGATAAAGCGGATGACCGAGCCGAGTGCCTGGCCGAGCCATTCGAAAAAACTTTCTACCTGCATGTGGGCGTCCTGATGAAAGTGGTGGCAAGGTTGCCGCGCCTGACTTGGGCCATGGATCGCGGTGCCGAGTTCCCTGATGCCGGGATCGGGTGAGTATGGCGCAAAGTATCCGGTCTGTTGATGAACCCTGTAGGAGCGAAGCTTGCTCGCGAAGACGGCGTGTCAGTCGACATCAATATTGAATGTATCGCCGCCATCGCGAGCAAGCTTCGCTCCTACAGAAAAGCGCTGACGCTTGCCTTCATTGCCCATCCCCCCGAAGCTATACGCCTTCAGGAGAGCCCGATGAACCTTGTTGAACTGACCGAACGCCTGCACGCCATCCGTGACCGCAATGACTGGCGGCAATTCCACAGCCCGAAGAACCTGGCCATGGCCGCGAGCGTGGAAATGTCCGAGCTGGTGGAGATTTTCCAGTGGCTGACCGAAGACCAGTCGCGGCAACTGCCCGCAGACAAACTGGCCCACGCCGGGCAGGAAGTCGGTGACATCGTGCTCTATCTATTACTGCTGTGCAGCGAGTTGGGGTTGGACATGAACGAAGTGGTGCGCAGCAAACTCGCGGACAGCGAACGGCGGTTCAGCTGATGAGCGACCGTCATTTCGATCAGTTGGCGACCCGTTTCGCCGAAAAAATCTACGGTGGGGCCAAAGGCGCGATCCGTCTGGCGGTACTGCAAGCCGACCTGGCTGAAACCCTGCCGGACCGACCGCTGCGAGTCCTCGATATCGGCGCCGGTCTTGGTCATATGTCGTTGTGGCTCGCTCAGCGCGGGCATGACGTGACCCTCGCCGAACCGGCCGCGCCGATGCTCGACGGCGCCCGGCAGCGCTTCGCCGACGCCGGGCAGAGCGCGACGTTCATTCAAGCGCCGTGGCAGGACTTGCTCGGCCAGCTCACCGAACCCTACGACCTGGTGCTGTGCCACGCCGTGCTGGAATGGCTGGCCGAACCCCACGCCATCCTGCCGGTGCTGCATCAACTCACCACCAAGGACGGTTGGTTGTCCCTGGCCTTTTATAACCGCGACGCCTTGATCTACCGCAACCTGCTCAAGGGCCACTTCCGCAAGATGCGCAAGAACGACATGGCCGGCGAGAAGCAGAGCCTGACCCCGCAGCAGCCCCTTGATCCGAGAGAACTGGCGGCGCAACTTGAAGGGATGTGGCAGGTCGAAACCCAGAGTGGGGTCCGGGTTTTTCACGATTACATGCCGGTGGAATTCCAGGCCCGCGCCGAACTGGTGGATTTGCTCGAAATGGAATTGGCCCACCGTCGTCACCCAAGCTTTGCCGGGCTTGGGCGTTACTTGCACTGGATCTGCCGGCCGATCTGAGCGGAGAGTGAAATGAAAGCGCGTTCAGGGTTATTGCTGATGTGTCTGGGGTTGGCAGCCTGCCAGGGCAGCAACCCTTATGTGGCGACGTCCAACCCCTTGCCGCCGGCGCCGCCGCAAGCGGCAAACACCTTCGACCGCAGCGCCTACCCGGCGCCGCCTCGGGATTACGGGCGTTATCGCAGTTGGGCGTGGCTTAACGGGCGCCTGCCACCGGGCTCGGCCTGGGCGGATTCGGCGCAAGTGGCCGAGGCGGTGAGCAACGCCCTCGATCAACGGGGCTTGCGTCCACTGCATGACAATCGCCCGGCGGACCTGTTTGTCAGTGCGGACCTGCACCTGGAAACCCGCCTGCGCCAGGTTCAGGACGACGCCGGTTATTACGGCGGCGGTTATGGCGGCTACCACCGTTATGGCGGTGGCTACGGCATGTACGAGACCGTGCCGGTGGTTCGCACCTATCAGGAACAGGTTGTGGTGGTGCGCGTCGATCTGTTCGACGCCGTGACCGGTCAGCCGGTGTGGAGCGCCAGCGCTGAAACCGGCAATCAAGGCAATCAGAGCCAGCGCGCGGATGCGATACGGGAGGCTGTGGAAAAGGCCATGTCGGCGTATCCTCCCAGTTAGCTTCTTTGTAGATAAGAAGCATTACGCAGGTTCATGTCTTCAACCGGAGAACCATCATGTTCCGCCCTCTCGCTTTACTGGCCGTGGCCGTGCTGCTCAGTGCCTGCGCGGCCCACCAGGTCAATCATGACTTTGACGCCAGCCGCGATTTTGCTGCGTATCGCAACTGGAGCTGGAAAGAACCCGCCCTGCAATACCGTCCCGATGACCCGCGCATCAAGAGCGACCTGACCGAACAGCGCATTCGCCAGGCCGTGGCCGATCAGCTTGATCAACGGGGCTTGCGGCCTGCCGCCGGGGGCCAGAAAGGTGACTTGAATGTGCAGGCCTACCTGATCGTCGAGGACCGTCAGCAACAAGTGACCACCAATTACGGCGGCGGCTGGGGTGGCCCGTGGAACGGTTACTGGGGCGCGCCGATGTACAACGAAACCCGCAACGTCAGCTACAAAGTGGCGACCATCCAGATCGACCTGCTCGATGGCAAGGACGGCAAACTGGTGTGGCGCGGCAGTGACGAGCAAATGCTCAGCAGCACCCCGAACCCGGCGGATCGCAGCAATGCGGTGCGTGAAACCGTGAGCCGAATCCTGGCCAACTACCCACCCAGATAAATCCCACAATCCCCTGTAGGAGCGAAGCTTGCTCGCGATGGCGGCGTGTCAGTCGATATCCATGTCGACTGTTAAGCCGCCATCGCGAGCAAGCTTCGCTCTTACAGGTTTTTTTGCTGGCTGCGCTGGCGTGGTGCCAGCAGCCTGGCAAACCCTTGTCTACACTGCATTTCACCAAAGGAGGCAGCACTCGGTAGTGCGCCGGCGAAGGAGTGCGCGATGTCGCAGTTTCGCGGCCCCACCCGGCAACGGGGGGCAATCGGTCTGATGGCGGCGGCGACCCTGGCCCTCGCGCTGATATTGATGCTGCTGGTGGTCGACACCGGCCGGCTCTACATGGAGCAGCGCAAGTTGCAGCGCGTGGTCGATACCGCCGCGCTGGAAGCCGTCAGTCGCGGCGGGACCTGCCTGCCCGGGCTCACCGCCGCCAGTTACGCCGGCCAAAGCGCCACGCGCAACGGCTTCACCGTTGACGTTAACAACACACTCGCCACCACCTGCGGCTCATTACTGACCGGGGCCAACGGGTTGCGCACCTTCACGGTGGATGCGACCCAGGCAGCGGCGGTCAAAGTCGTGGCCAGCCGCACCGTCACCACCAGTTTTGCCGGTGGCTTGCAGGCGTTGGTCAGCGGCGGGGCGGTCAGTCTGAATACCCAGCTCAATGCGTCGGCGGTGGCGGCGGCCCCGTTGCCGCCGCTGGCCCAATTGACCATTCGCAGTACGCTACTCGACGTCAATTTATTGAACGGGATCAGTTCCTCGATAGGGGGCGTTCCAGTCAACTTAACCGTCGCCAGTTGGAACGGTTTACTCGGTGCCAATATCAACCTGCTCAACTTCATGGATCAGTTGGCCGTTGATCTGCATGTCACGGCGGGCAATTACACCCAACTGCTGACTACCGATGCGACGGTCGGTCAATTGCTTCAGGCGGCCGCCACCGTGGCGCAACTCAATGGCGCTACGGCGGATGTACAAGCGGGTTTCAATGGGTTGATCAGCGCCGTGGTCAGCCCGACCAAAGTGCACTTGGGCGATATCTTGAACCTGCAGAGCGGCACCACGTCTTCCGCTCTGAACGCCAGCGTGAATGCGCTTCAGCTCGTCCAGGCCTTTCTTGAACTGGGCAACAGCAAAAGTGCGGTAGCGGGCACCATTCCTGTGAATTTGCTGGGGCTGGGTCTCGGCGCTACCGCGAAGATCAAAGTTATCGAACCCGCGCAGTTTTCGGTGGTGGGCAACCCGGCACTGGCAAAAGTAGCGCCATTGGGGGCCAATCAAATTTATGTGCGCACTGCCCAAGTCCGGGTACTGGTCACCCTGGACTTGTCGTTGGTCACCAACCTGATCGGTGTCGTCACCAACACCTTGTCGGTTGTCACGGGGCTGTTGGGGCTCAATCTCTACGTATTGCCCAACCCCAATCTGGACATCAGCCTTGAAGCGGGTGGCGGCAACAGTTACGTCACCGATTACACCTGTGTCAGCGATACCAATAAAAGCCTGACCGCGAACACGACCACCACGGTGGCCGAATTGCGAGTTGGGCGGATCAATTCGGACTGGGCTTCATCCCTTTCGCCGATGACGGTCACCCCCGTGACGTTGCTCGACATCAGGAACGCAAACGTTCCGTTTTCGGGTGGCGGCGCAGAAATCAAGATCGACAGCCCCGCGTTGCAAACCAGTGCCACTTCAACGTTTATCAACCCGCCAAAAGTCGGATTAGATCCCTCCAACCCGCCTTATACACTGACCGCTTCCAACGCGATCGCGGGTATGTCGCAAGCCGTCAGCGGCGTGCAATTGATCGTCCACACACCCGCGTTCACGCCCAATCCCTTGTTGGCGATCGCTTTCGGTACGTTGAATACATTGCTGACGGGCGTGCTGTCGCTGTTAACGACGACCCTCAATTCGATCCTCAGTCCGCTGCTGGACAACTTGCTCAACAATGTCCTGAAAACCCTGGGGATCGAAGTCGGGAAAATCCAGGTCGGCGCCAACCTCACCTGCGGCCAACCCGGCAAGGCCTACCTGGTGATCTGACCGTCATCCGTATAAATCGGGAGCTCAATACAAAACCGGGCCCCCTCAACCGAGTTGCTCACACTCAACCGTCCGCCCATGTTCTCGACAATCCCATAACTCACCGACAATCCGAGCCCAGTGCCGACGCCCACCGGTTTGGTGGTGAAGAAGGGCTCGAAAATCCGTTCCAGCAACCGTGGGTCGATACCGCCGCCGTTGTCCTCGACCCACAGCCGCACCGACTGTGCATCGCGTTCGGCATAGACCGAGATCCATGGTTTGAACTCACGGTCGGCCTCGCGCTTGCTCAACAGCGCGTCCCTGGCGTTGACGATCAGGTTGATCAGCACTTGTTCCAGTTGATCGACATAGCCGCGCACTTGCACGACAAAACCGGTCTCGCTGATGCGCAGCTCCACGCCTTTTCCGCGCATGCCTTCGGCCAGCAGCGACAGTGTGCCTTCGATGGCGTCGGCGGGATTGAACGGGTGCTGCTCGATCTCTGAGCGACGGCCAAATACCCGCATGTGGTCGACCACCCGTGCGGCCCGCTGGACCTGTGCGTCGATGCGGTTGAGTTTGTCGGTGAGGTAGTCGATTTGCACATCGCCGTTGCCCAGGCGCTTGAGCACGTTGACGATGGCCATGCGCATCACGTTCAGCGGCTGATTGATTTCATGGGCCAGCCCGGTGGCCATTTCGCCGAGGGTGGCCATTTTCGCGCTCTGGGTCAGTTGCTGTTGGGAGCGTCGCACTTCGGTGTTGTCGCGGCCCACGGCCTGGACTTCCAGCAACCGGCCCTGATCGTCGAACACGCCGCGATCCGACCAGACCCACCAGGCATGTTCTCGCCCGGGCAATTGCAGGCTGATTTCGGCGCTGCTGACCGGGTTTTCCGGGGTGAGCAAGCTGAGCCGCAGCACAAAGGCTTCGCGCTGTTCGTCCGACATCCAACTGCCCAGGTTCACCCCCGGCAATTGCTCGGGCTCACATTCCAGGTAGTTCGCCAACGGACGATTGCCGAAACTGAGGCTCAGGTCCGGGCGATAACGGCAGATCATCGCCGGGGAATCCTCCACCAGCATCCGATAACGCTCTTCGCTCTGTTTCACCTGCTCGGCGGCCAAAGTCGCTTCGGTGACGTCCAGCCACAGGCCCACGGCTTCCACCGGTAACCCGAGGTCGTCACGCAGCAGTTTGGCTTCGTCGAGCAACCAGTGGTAATCGCCGCGACTGTCGCGCAGTCGATAACGGGCACGCACCGAACCTTCACGCAACAGGTGTCGGGTGCGTTCGAAATAGCGGTCGCGGTCGTCGGGGTGAACCCGTTCGATCAGCGCGGCAGCGTCGCAGTCTTCAAGGCTCCAGCCCAGCAGCGGCTGAAGGCTGGCGCTGAAAAACGTCGGGTGCAGCGCGCCTTCGACATAGCGCTGCACGTAGATCACCGCCGGCGAACTGGCGATCAGGTTGTCCAGCCGCGCATGGGCGGCGGCGGTGTGTTGTTGCTGGTTCTTGATGTCGCTGATGTCGAGCATGAAGCCCACCAGCCGACGCCCCTCGCCAGTGCCGATGGCTTGGCCCTGGAGCCGGTACCACAGCGGATGATGCTCCGCGTCGCCGCGATGCAGGCGCACGCACAGGGTCAGCGGCTCGTCGTGTTGCTGCAAGGCGTTTAGCCGACTGCGCAGTTCCTCGCGATCGGCTGGATGGATTTGCAACAGCCAGTCTTCAAGCGTCAGCCGGGCGTTATCCAGGTGCAGGGTGTCGGCCAGGGTCGGCGCCAGCAGGATGTCATTGTTGACGCCCAAGGCTTCCCACCAACCGGTGCCGAGCAAGGCTTGCAACGACTCCAGTCGCTCCAGTTGCAAGTGGTGCTGCTGCTCGCGCAAGCGGCTGAGCAAGGGGCCGGCCAGTGCGCTGAGCAAGAGCAGCCAGTCGCGATCACCCAGGTCTGGCGCGCGCTCGTGCGCCGGGTAAAAGCCGCACAGCAACCACGCGGCAACTCCCCGGTCATCGCTGTACGGCACGGCGAAGCCCTCGGCATTGCCGAACAGCGCCTGCAAGCGCGGGTGTTCACTGATCCCGTGGCTGAGGCCCAAGCGCTGGGGCGCCGAGCCGTTCAAGCTGTCGAGTACGGTGCCCAGGCGCTGATCGTTTTGCCACAGATCCGGCGCGTCATGGGCGCGGTAGTGGCGATGAATCTGCCAGCCTTCTTCCTGTTCATCGAGCAACGCCAGCGCCACACACGGCACGTGCCAGCGCTGGGCGATGGTTTGCAGCTGTTCGCTGACGATCACCGGCAACCGCGCCAGGCTGCACGCGCGCAGGTGTTCGCTGATCTGTCCGGCCACGGCTTGGCATTCTTCCCGGCTGTGGGCCTGGTGGCGCTCGAGCAACAGGTCGCCGATGTCCATCAACTGCAATAACCAGCCGCCGGCCCAGGGTTGCGCCCAGCCACGCAGGTGCAGGGTCTGCTCGGCCACACCGAAGAAGTCCAGATCCAGGCTTTGCCCCTGCCAGTCGCCGGGCTGACCTTCGATCACCAGGCTGCTATGGGTCAGCACGTAGCGGTGCAGCGGCAAAGGCTGGTCGTGGGGCGGTTGTGGGGCCAGTACGTGGCGCAGCGGGCCAGCCATTTGCAGCACGTGGCCGTGGCGATCCAGGTACAGATGCAGGCCCGGTGTTTGTGCGGCCAAAGGCTCGGGCGACTCACCGGCGGGGAGGGTCGGGCGCTTGAGCAAGCGGGCGAAGAGTTTCTCACCGGACGTCAAAATTGCAGGCTCGACGTGGCACTCAGGTTGGTCGGCAGGCTGGGCACTGTGCCCACGCCCGGCAGCACCAGAAACGGCATGACCTGATTCAGTTTGCTCACCGGGTAAGTCACGGTGACCGTGAGGATGCCTTTGCTGGTGTCGTACACGGCACTGGTGTCCACGCCGATCACCAGGTTCAGGGCGGGGGGCACCCAGGACAATTGTTGCTGCAGGGTGGCGGTCGCGGTGTTTTGGACCACCGTTTGATAGCCGGGCGTATTGGGGTCCACCGCCACGCTGCGGCGCACCGCTTCGGCGGTGGCCTGGTTGAACGATTGCATCAACACAAACGGCAGGCTGTAACTGACCAACCCGTAAAACACCGCGAAAAAGATCACGAACACCAAGGCGAATTCAATCGCCACGGCACCTTTTTGCTTGCTGGGGAGGCCTGCTTTCATGAGTGCGTCTACCCTGACAGTCACTGCGTAATGTCAGCATAGAATCATTCAGCCAAAACGGACGATTTTTACCGGATGCAGAGCCTTGTCTTGATTATCTGGCTGACGCTGTGCGCGGCCCAGGATGCGCGCCACCGGCACATCGCCAACGGGCTGACCCTTGGCGCAGCCGTTGCGGCACTGGCCTATTTGCTGTGGACCGGCAACACCTGGCTGGGCGCCGACGCGGTGCAGGGCGGTTGGGCGTTTTTGCTGGCGCTGGCCTTCACCTTGCCGGGCTACGCGATGAAGCGCATGGGCGCCGGCGATGTGAAATTAATGACAGCTTTGGGGCTTGCGACGGACGGTATCCACCTGCTCGGTGCGTTTATTGGCGCCGGTCTGGCGAGTGTGTTCTGGTTATTGCTAGCGCCAAGAGTCTGGCTCCATATGAGTCAAGGGCTTAGGGATCGTCTGCGATTTTTAGGCCCTCAAGTGTCAAAAAAGCAGCCATATGCGCCGTTCGTGTTGATCGGCTTGGTGTGCACGCTCCTTTGGACCCATTAGTCGCCAAGCGCCACTAGTCCTATGTACATAGTCGGAAAGTGCGTCTACTTTCAAAACAGTAGTTGTACAGCCGCGGCTGCAAGTACAGGAACGGTCAGCTTTTGACCTGGGCATGGAGTGGCATGTGAACAAGCGAACGTCTGCGGTAAAAGTCCTGGTGGTCGACGATCAGCCGCTGATTGTCGAAGAACTGTGTGAATTCCTTGAAAGCAACGGTTATCGCTGTGTGCCTTGCGACTCGGGCACCCAAGCGGTCGTGCGTTTCATCGAGGACATCGAAATCGGTCTGGTGCTCTGTGACCTGCACATGCCGGACATGGATGGCATCCAGCTTGTACAAGAGTTGCAGCGACTGTCCGGCAAGCAGCGGGCGTTCGAGGCGATCATGCTCACCGGTCGCGCCGACAAGCAGGACGTGATCAAGGCCCTGCGCGCCGGGATCGCCGATTACTACCAAAAGCCGATCGATCTGGATGAACTGCTGGAGGGTTTGCAGCGTCAGGAAGCGGCGTTGCAAGAGCGGCAGAAGGATGTGCAACTGGGGCATTTGAATCAGAAGCTGCAATACCTGTCCGAGTCGATCGATGACCTTTATCAGGACCTGGACAAGGTTCGGCGCTCCCCGCGTTCGTCTGCGTTGCTGGGCACCGTGGATGGCGCGGTCAGTGAGGCGGATCAGGAAGAGATCCCGGCGATTTTCAATCAGCTGTCACCCCGGCAACTGGACGTGGCGCGGTTGGTCGGCAAGGGCCAGACCAATTACCAGATTGCCTGTGAATTGGGGATCACCGAGAACACGGTGAAGCTGGACGTGTCGCAGGTGTTGCGCTTGACCCACATGCATAACCGCACGCAATTGGCGTTGGCGTTGTCGCCGAGCAATTCGGGGATGCGCCAGAGAGTCACCGCTCACTGATTGGCACCCAGGCCCACCGTAGGAGCTGCCGAAGGCTGCGATCTTTTGATCCTGGCGGCCGGCGTCATTACCACCGAACCGCGTTATCGTTCTTCGTGGGCAAGCCTTGCTCCTAGAGGGGCGAGGTTTGCTTGCAATCGCTGTTCACTTGTTCACCTCAATCTTCCCGCCCGCATCCGGATCGTACAAATCCGGAATCTCATACCGGTACTTCTTCAGCCAACGCTGCATCGCCTCTTCCCGCTCCGCCGCGCTGGCGGTTTGCGGTGTTCTGGACGCGACTTTGTTGCGGCTTTGCAGCACCAGCCAGTTTTCGGTTTCCTGTTGTTGCGGCGATGACGGCCCGGCGTCGAGGGCCATCGCGCTCAGCGGAACGATCAACAGGCTCAGGCAGCAAAACTTCTTCATGGCCAACTCCTATTTGAGCGCGGTTGGTTGCGCGTCCGTCACCGTGGCCACTTGATCGCCAGCCGCCGTTTTACCCTTGACCGGATGCTTGAGTTTTTCCGCGCGGCCCTGGGCGTCGGTGAATTGTTCCGGCGTCAGGTGCGAGCGGCTGACCACTTCGGCGGCTTGCTGCCAGTTGTCCTGATACAGCAACAGCGTCACCAGATTCGCCGCCGCGAGGTTGTCGTGTTGCTTGAGTTCGATGGCCGTGAGGAATTCAAAACGCGCGTCTTCGAGGCGCAACTGATTGAGGTAGACGACGCCCAAATCGTTGCGGATTTTTTCGTCGGTCGGCGCCAGACGCGCGGCGCGTTGCAGGTGCGCCTGGGCCTGGCCGTAGTCGCCACGGGCGGCGAACAACTGGCCCAGGCCTTGTTCGGCGTCGGCCGACAGGCACGTGCCGAGCAGGCTGCGGTACAGCGGTTCGGCTTCGCTGCGGCCCAACAGGCGATAGACCTTGGCCTTGCGCAGCCGCACTTCGCTGAGGTTATCGGGCAGGCTCTGCAAGTTGGCCAGGCTGGCGTGGAGTTTGCCGTCACTGACCAAGTCATCGGCCAGGTTCAAGGCCAGTTCCTGGTCGGAGCTGAGCTTGCTGCAACTGGCCGGCGACATCATCGCCGACCAGGGCGCCTGGCCGTCGGTGGCGCAGCCGGCGAGCATCAGCAGGCTTATTGCAGCAATCAATGCTTTCATCACGATCCCTCAAAAGGTGTGCCACTCAATTGGCAAACGCCCGGGTGATGGCGGTAAACCCGGGGCCGGCGAGGACGATCAACAGCGCCGGAAACAGGAACAGCATCATCACCACGGACATCTTGGCCGACATTTTCGAAATGTATTCTTGCTGCCGCGTCAGGCGCCGGTCGTCGAGCAATTGCTTGAGCGCCAGCAGCGACTTCATCGCGCCGCCGCCCTGATGAATCAACTGCTGCAAGATCACGCAGGTGTCGCTGAACTCGTCCACCGCCAATATCAACGCGGCTTTTTGCAGTTCCTGGCCGAGCTCCAGACCGGAGTCGACGCGGGTCAGGATCAGGCGCAACTCGCTGGTTAACTCGGGCAACAATTTTTGCCCTTCGGTGCTGAGGACCCGCAACGCTTGTTCGACCGCCATGCCCGATTCGAAGAGGATGCGCAGCAGCGGAATGAAGGTCGATATTTCCACGGCGATGGTTTTCTGCCGGCGTGCGGCGGCGTAGGCCAGCAGGCGTTTGGGCAGCAAATAGCCGAGGCCGGTGCCGAACAGTGGCAGCAGCCAGCCGTTGGCGGCGTGGGGGAAAAACACCTCTTGCAGAAACAGCCCCAGGCCCAGGGCCAACAACGGCGTGCCGATCTGGCTGGCCGCATACACCGCGCGCTCATTGGCGCGGCGCCAGCCCAAGCGGCTGAGCAGGGTCTGGGTTTCGCTGTCGATGCTGACCGAACGCTGGCCGAATTTACTGTTGCCGAGCACCCGCAGCCAACTGCCGAAACGGCTTTCGCGCACCAGTTGTCCCTGCAGGCGCTGGTTCACCTGGCGCACGCGACGTCGCTCTTGCAGCAAGTGGTTGGCCACCAGCAGCAAGGCTCCGAGAAACAACATGAGACTGGCCAGCAGGACCATTTTAAACACTCCGCAACATGCGCCACAGCGCCAGGCAACCCAGCACTTGCAGGACCACCGCGACAATCAACATCACCTGGCCGCCCGAGTCATGCCACATGCCGAGCATGTAACCGGGGTTGGTCAGCATGAAGTAACTCACCAGAATCATCGGCAGCGAGCCCAGCACCCACGCGGTCATGCGGGTTTCACCGGTCATCGCCCGCAGTTGGCGTGCGCCCTGGTCGCGTTCGCGAATCAGTTTGATCAGGTTCTCCAGCAGCTCGCTGGCGTTGCCGCCGTAGCGATGATTGACCTTCAGGCCCAAGGCAAACATGCGTAATTCATCCTGTTCATACAGCTCGGCGAAATCGCTGACGGCATCCGGCAAATTGACCCCAAGCTGCACGTTGCGCTGCACCCGGCCCATGGCTTTTTTCAGTGGATCGTCACTGGCCTCGATCCCGCCCATCACCGCGTCGCTCAAGGTGCGTCCGGATTTGAGGCTGCGCACGGTGTGGTCCAGCAACTGCGGCAATTGTTCGATCATGCGTTTGAGGCGGCGGTGGTACAGCCACGAGATGTACAGCCTCAAAACCAATGGCGGCGCGAGCAACAGCGTCAGCAAACCGACCCAGTCGGCGACCAGATAACCGAGCAGTAACGCCGTGCCCCAAAGCGTCAGCCACAGCCCGAGACGTTCTGTGGGGCGGCCCAGACCTGCGCGTAAAAACATCCGTTCCAGACCGACCCACCGGGTGTTTTCCGCGATTCGCTGCGGCTGCCCCTGGGCCAATCGGCTGAGCACCCGTTCGTTGCCGGTCTTGCGAATGCCGTGCAAGAACAGCCACACCGAGAGCCCGAGCAGCACCACGCAAATCAGGCTGAGAATCATCGGTACGATCATGCCCAATGCTCCATGCCGTCAGCCCAGGCTCGACTCGTGCCGCAGCTTGTCACCCGCCGGGTTGATCGCCTCGCGCAGGAAGCCGAAACCGCTGCGCCGGTCGAGCCGGAACAGGGTGTTGGTGACGTAGACGTCTTCGCGCACGCCGACCACTTCCACCACTTCGCTGACACAGCGGCGGCCATCGGGCATGCGCGTCAGTTGAATGATCACGTCCAGCGCGGCGCAGATCATCTGCCGCAGAGTGCGTTCGGCCACCGTGCGCCCGGTGAGTCCGACTAACGTTTCCAGGCGCAGCAGCGCATCCTGGGCGTTGTTGGCGTGCACGGTGCTCATCGAACCGTCGTGGCCGGTGTTCATGGCGGTGAGCACATCGAGCACTTCGACGCCGCGAATTTCGCCGAGGATGATCCGGTCCGGACGCATGCGCAGGGCGTTGCGGATCAGGTCGCTGGCCTTCACTTCGCCATGGCCCTCGGCATTCGGCGGGCGGGTTTCCAGGCGCACCACGTGGGGATGGCCGAGTTGCAATTCGGCCACGTCTTCGATGGTCACCAACCGTTCGTGGGGGTTGATCAGTTGGCTGAGGATGTTCAGCAATGTGGTTTTACCGGTGCCGGTGCCGCCGCTGATGAGGATGTTGCAGCGCTTGCCGACGGCGTTTTGAAAGAACTCGAAAATCCCCTGGTCGATGGTTTGCATGGCCACCAGATCGCTGCTTTTGAGCATGTCCTTGCGAAACTTTCGAATCGACAGGCACGGCCCATCCAGCGCAATCGGCGGGATGATCGCGTTGACCCGACTGCCGTCCGGCATGCGCGCATCGACCATCGGCGAGGACTCATCAAGCCGCCGGCCCAGTGGCGCAAGAATCCGCTGCATGACGCGCTCCACATGGTGGGCATCGATGAACCGCAGGTCGCTCAAGTGCAGCACACCGTCCCGTTCGATGAACACCCGGTGCGGGCCGTTGACCAGAATTTCGGTGACCGCCGGATCGCGCAGCAACACCTCCAGCGGCCCGAAACCGGTGAGCTCATCAACGATTTCCTCGGCCAGCCGCTCCATTTCATAACGGGAAATCGCCAGGTGCAGGCGGGCGATGTATTCGGCGACTTTGTCGATGACGAACTGCGACAACAGGGGCCGCGAACCCTCCAGCAAGTTTTTTTCCGGACTCTTCGATGGCGTCGATGATGTAACGATGCAGCACCAGTTTCAGGCCTTCATGGTCGGTGTTGCCGACCGGGCCGCGCTGGGGCGCACCAAATAATTTCTCCCCGATCATGGTGTGCCCCTCAAGCGGTCGTACCAATGGGACTTGGGCTTGGCCAGGCTTTCGGAGCGCTTGGCCAGTCGTTCGCCGAGGACGCGCAGGCTATGGGTGAGTTTTTCCCGAGGGGCCAATTCGAACAGGGTCACGCCTTGGTTCTTCGCGTTCAGCCGTACTTCCGGGCTGTAGGCCAACACAGCGATCACTTCCAGGTTGAAGGTTTTGCCGAGGGTTTCCGAGTCCGGTGCGACGTGGCTCAAATAGCGGTCGATCAACAGGCGCCCGTGGTCGAGTTTCATGCCCTTTTCGCGCCACTGATTGAGTACCGCCAGGTTGCGCCGGCAGTCGAGGACGTTCTGGTCGCTGTACCACAGCAGCTTGTCGCAGTGGCTGACAAAGGTGCGCAACGCTTCGCTGTCCGGCTGGCCGGTGAGGTTCACCACGATGTGCTGGAAGTGTTGGCGCAAGGCGCTGAGCAGCATGTACAGCTCGGCGGCGCTGGTGCTTTCCAGCGGCTCATCGTTGCTGGCGTAGGCGAGAATCCGCAGCCCGGCTTCGGCACTGGTGAAGGCGCTGTCGATCAACGTGGCGTCGAGCCTTCGCAAGTGGCGCAAGGCATCGCCGAAGTGAAACGAACTCTCCAGCCCCAGCAACGCCAGGCTGTCGCCACGGGGCAGACCGAGGTCGAGCAGCAAGGTTTGTTGCCCGCTCTTTTGCACCACCAGCGCCAGGTGATTGGCCAGCAATGCGCCGTCGCCATGGCTCTGGGTGCCGTACATCACGGTGAGGCCGCCCAATTGAGTGTTCGTGGCCACCGGCGGCAGGCGTTTGCTCAGGCGCCGCACCAGCCCGGCGACTTCACTGGAACGCGAACCGTAGGCGACGAAATCCCGCGCCCCGGCGCGCATGGCATTGAGGACGAGTTGGTTGTCCATGCCGTCGCCGAGGGCAACGATGGCCAGCATCGGTTTGGCCTCCAGCGCGCCTTCGATCAGCGCGCTTTGGGCCACCACATGTTCGCGGTCGAGGCCGACGAACACCAGGCTGGCAAAGGTCACGTCCACCAGCGCGAGCAATTCGTCGAGGCTGCCGCCACCAGCGCTGACCACTTGGCCCAGCGGCGCCAGCGCGCCTTGCAGCCACTCAAGGTCGGTGCCGTTGCGCGTGATGGCGAGGAAGGTCTGGCTCAGGTTTTGGCTCTGGCTCATTGCGACAGTCCGCTGCGTTTGTCGAAGTTGCCGTTTTCGAGGAAGAACATGCGATAGAAATTTGGGTCGTAGTTGCGCAGTTTTTCTCCCGGCAGTGACGGCAGTTGTGCGTCGGCGGCCAAGGGTTGAACCAGGTGCGGAGTGACGATCATCAGCAGTTCGCGCTCTTCGCGATTGATCTGCGAGCTGCGGAAAAAGGCACCTAAAACCGGGATGTCACCCAGCCCCGGAAACTTGTTCACCTGGGAGCTGTTGGTGGTGCTGATCAAGCCGCTGATGACAAAACTTTCGCCGTCGGCCAGGGAAATACTGGTGTCGGTGCGACGGATGGTCAGGGCCGGCACGGTGGTGCCGGCAATGTTCACGGCGTTGCTGAAATCCAGCTCGCTGACTTCCGGCGCGACTTTCAGGGCGATGCGGTTGCGGCCGATGATGGTCGGCGTCAGGGTCAGGCGAATGCCGAATTCCTTGTATTCGATGGACACGTTATCGCTGCCGGCGCTGGGCACCGGGATCGGGATTTCACCCCCGGCGAGGAAGCTTGCGCTTTGCCCGCTGAGCGCCACCAGGCTTGGTCGTGCCAGGGTGTAGGCAAAACCGCTGCCCTCCAGCGCGTTGATGATCATCATGGTTTTGCCGCCGATCCAGGAGAAGTTGAACAGGCTGTTATCCACCGGCAGTTTCGGTGTCACCACGCCGTCGATGGCCGGCAAGGTGCCGGGGGCGCCGAACAGGAAATTGCCGCGCGTACCGATCAACGAGGCGGTGGCTTCCTTGAGTTTGGTGCGGCTGACTTCAACGAAGCGGATATCGGTCTGCACCTGTGACGGCAGCGCCGCGTCGTCGGACGGCAGCACGCTGGCGCTGGTCAGGGCGGCGGTGGCGCGGCCCTGGACGAACACCATGCTTTGCCGTGGCTCGCTGGCGCAGGCGGTCCAGACCATCAGGCTGGTGGCGCCGGGCGCCATGCCGGTCAACAGAAATGAGCTGCTGCCATTGGGATGCACGTCGGCAATTTTCGGATCGCCGATGGCCAGGCGTGTGATCGCCACTGGCGACTGCAAGTCCTGTTGCAAGCCTTCGCCGATCTCGATCACCGGCGGCAAACGCCCCAGCGCGGCGCAATTACCGGTCACCGCGAAAGCGGATTCCATGGGGAGCGCCCCCAATATCAAAGCCCAGACCAGGGGTTTGAACGTCGGCATGGTACGACTCTGCATGCAGCAGCATCCTTGATCAGTCATGGGGTTTGTTGGGTGAGCTGATTGCCGCGAATCACTTCGATGGCGGGCCGTGCGGCCCCTGCGTGACTGCCACTGGCCGGCCCTTTGGGCGCGCCGCCGAGGGCCAGTTGGGTGAACTGGAAGAGCTGGCTGTTGGCGCTGTCGAGTTTGCCCGGTGCCTCGTTTTCACCGGCCCAGTATTTGGCCAGGCGCTGCTCTTCACTGCTGCGCACGGCCAGGCGCAAGGTGCCGACCTGGGTCGCCAGCATCAGCCGACTCAACAGTTGTTCGGGCACGGCCAGCACCACTGTGCGCGCGGCGATGCGACGTTGGTCCTGTTTGAGTTTGTCGTCGGCGCTCAGGGCCGGGGTGGCCGGTTGACCGTCGTTGGTCAGGCCGTACTGATCACCCACGCCGAGTACGCGCATGGCCGGGACGACGATCTGCGCCGATTGCTGCAAGTTGCTGGCGTCCTGACGCAGAAACAACAGCACGTCCACGTAATCGCCTGGCGTGAGTTGGCCGGCGGCGCCGATCACTTCGTCCACCGCCACGGCGAGTGCGCGTTCGTTGCTGCGAATCATCCGCGACAGCGTGCCGCCCGCTTCAAAGCTTTCATCGCTGAGCCAGGTGCCGGCGCTCAAGTGGCGCCACGGTGTGCGGCCGATGGCCTGGTCGAGGCTGCCGGCGGGGGCACTGCGCAGTTTTTCCAGGGTCAGGTCGGCGGCGGTCAGCGGGGTGAACGGTGGGACGTCGTGGGTCAGTACGACCACGGGTTGGCGGGTCTGGTCTTCGGCGATGGCGACGGTTTTTTCCACGCTTACCACGGCGGTCGGCGGGGCGACGGGGGCGGCGGCCGGTGCAGGCTGGCGACTGAGCACCAACCCCCAATAACCGACAAAAATCGCCCCGAGTAAAAGCAAGCCGGCAAGGCCCATGGTGACGCGACTGTTCATGACGGCTCTCCCTTTCCTGCTGCACTCACAGCCCGCATTTCCTAACGAGACAATTTCGCAATCAGGCAGCTATGAACATTCAACTATTTCGCTATTTCCACGCTAGTCGATCTAAATCAAAACGCCATTAGGGGCCCGAAAATAACTGGTTTAAGCCGCGAAATTGGCCAATTGACAGCTGTTTTTTGACGCCAGGATTCAACTAGTCCTTTGTGATTAATCCGTTCTTACAGTTGTTGGCCGGGGGTTTGTTGACAATGCTCTGATGGCACAGTGAAAGCCTGTCGCAGTACCGTTTCGTCGGCGCCAGAGGCGCGAAGGAGTAGAGACGTATGATTCTCGAATATCTGTTACTCAGAGCCCGGTTGTTCTTCAAAAGCACCGAAGGCGCTTCGGCCATCGAGTACGCGATTGTGGTGGCGATGGTGGCGGTGGTGGTCGTGGTGTTTGTGACGCCGATCAGCGCCAAGGTCTACAGCATTTTCAGCTCGGTGATCACAGCGCTCGGCGGCACCGCCCCTACCAAGCCAACGCCTTGATTCAGGTGAAGGAGAACTTCGATGCTCTTTGAATACCTGATGTTGCGGGCGCGTCTGTTTCTGGATGACACCGAGGCGGCTTCGGCCATCGAATACGCAATCGTTGTCGCCATGGTGGCGGTGGTTGTGGTGGTGTTTATAACGCCCATCGGTGGCAAGGTTTTCGCCATTTTCAACAGTTTGATCGTGGCTTTGGGCGGGAGCTCACAGACCTTGCCGACACAAACACCTTAAGCCCCGCGAACATCGCGCTCGGCCCATGACCCGCTACACTCGGTTCTACTTCCCGTCTTCAGGTACCGCCCATGAATGCCTCTTCGCCGCCACGCCAACAGTTGCTTCTGGTTGACGACGAAGAGGACGCGTTGCTGGAGCTCGCGGAATTGCTGGAGGGTGAGGGCTTCAGTTGCTTTACCGCGACGTCGGTCAAACTTGCCCTGCATCATCTGACGCGCCATCCCGATATCGCCCTGGTGATCACCGACCTGCGCATGCCCGAGGAGAGCGGCATGTCGCTGATAAAGCGCCTGCGCGAACACACCTCGCGTCAGCATTTGCCGGTGATCGTCACGTCCGGGCACGCGGACATGGAAGACGTCAGCGACATGCTGCGCTTGCAGGTGCTGGACCTGTTTCGCAAGCCCATCTACCACGTGCGGTTGCTGGAGACGCTGAACAATCTGTTTCCGCAGCCGGCGGTGCTTGGGGAGTAAATTCCCCGAAGCCCCCACTGAACCTGTTGGAGCGGGCTTGCTCGCGAAGAGGTCGGCACCCTCAACATTTTTGTTGATTGATCCACCGCTTTCGCGAGCAAGCCCGCTCCCACAAGGACTGTACTGAACCTACAACTGATAACTGAAGCTGATGCTGTATCGCGGCCGGCGGTTGAACGTGTCCAGTGCTTCATCCGACATCGGTTTGGCCGCTTCCAGCGCGACGTTGTAGTACTTCGCATCGCCAAACCTCAACCCCAGCGCTGCCGAGGATAAGTTACTGCCTTGCACCGGCAATTGGTTGAACCAGGTTTTCGAGTGGTCCAGCACGGCATACGGTTGCAGGATTCGCACCCAGTTGCCGTCGCGGTTGAAGCTGTAGTTGACCTCATACGCCACACCCCAACCCTTGTCGCCGGACGCCTGATCGTCGGGGTAGCCACGGCCGAAATTTTGCCCGCCGAATACAGCGCGCTCACTGTCGGGCAGGGTGTCGTCGCTCCAGTACAACGCGCCCGAGAGCACGCCTTGCCAGTTGTCGAAGAACTTGTCGCTCTGCACCCCCGATAGCCGCAAGCGCAGGAAATTCAGATCCAGGTCGGCGTTGGTTTTTGCCCCCATGCCATCGATGCCCTGGTACAACCCGCCGCTGATAATCCGCAGTTGCCGGGCGTCGGCCTTGCGCCAGTCGCTCTCGAAGGCGAGGGCACGGATGTCGGTGCGAACCTCGACGCTGCGCGGGTCGTCGATCACGTCGTAGCGGGTTTTGTCGTTGACCGCATACAGCCGCGCCCCGGCACTCAGTTGTTCGTTCGGCGAGGCAATCAGCGGGTGGCTGAAGCCGATGGAGTAGCGATCGTTTTCCCTGTGTGGCTTGAGTTGCAGACCGTTGTCCAACAGCACATTAGTGCCGGGATCGGCGCGGTAGCGCGAGGCAGACAGGCTCAGTTGTGTGCCTTCGGCGTTGAGGAACTGGCTGTAGTCCAAACGGTAGTAATGTTCTTTGTCGTCCCCCGGCGGGAACAACCCGCTGAGGCTCAATTGTTCGCCCATGGCCGTTTGCGAATTGCTGCTGACCCCGAGCAACGCCTGGGTGCCGTTGCGATTGTCCTCGGTGGTACTGAGGCTGCTGGTGAACGGTTTGCGGCTGGCCTGCACCGCCAGGTACGCCGCGCCATCGGTGGTGCCCGGCGGTGGCACTTGCGCTTGCAAGGTCACGCCGGGAATGCGGCTCATCAGCGTGGTGTAGCGCTCAAACGTCTTGCGGGTCAGCGGTCGTTCGGCCTGGAGTTTGGCCACCAGTTTATCCAGCAGACCCTTGACCCGTCCGAGGTCGCCCTGCAACTGGTAATCCTTGATGTAGCCCTCCACTAAAACGACCCGGGCCACGCCCTGGCTGAAATCCTGTTGCGGCAGGAAGGCGTAGGACAGCAAGTAGCCGTCCTGTTGATAACGGCGGGTGATGCCGCGAGTGGCTTCGATCAAATCGGCGAGGCTGGTTTCATGGCCCAGCAGCGGTTGATAGAGCGCGGCCAGTTCGTTGAGCGGATAGATCGTCCCGCCCTGGATCTGCACGGTTTTGATGGTCACCTGGGTGCCCATGGTCAACGGCTGGGCCTGGGCTGCGCCGGGTTCCGGCACTTGCAGCGGTGCCGTTTTCGGGCGATAGGCGTCGGCGGGCAGGTTCGGTACGGGGAGGTTGCGGATGGTGTCGTTACTGTTGAGGAAGCTGGGAAGGGTGTCGGCGAGTGCGAAGGAACTGACGGTCATGAACAGCAGGGAAGCCATAACGCGCATAGGACACTCCATGGTCGAATCGCAACATCCCGTGGCTCGTCAACTGACTGAACCGTAACCGCGAGGTGTCATGCTCCAAAAGAAAAAGCGGAAGACTCACTTGAATCTTCCGCCTCCAACCAAGCGTAGGCGCTGTAGGTCAGGCCGTCGAATCGGCCAGGTGCAATTCAGCGTTTGTTGCCGGTCAGGCCGCCCAGCAGGCCACCGAGACCACCGCTTGTGCCGGTGCCGCTGGTGCTGCCGCCCGTTGCGCTGGTGACCAGTCCGCCCACAGAGCCGACGGTGGCGCCGACCGTGGTGACCGTATTGCCAACCGCCGCGACGACCGGGTTGGGTGCGGCTGCGGCGATGTTGCCGCCAACGCCGCTGACCGCGCCGCCCACTTGTGTCACCAGGCCGTTGACCGGTGCACCAAGACCGGTGGTGCCGCCGACTTGTTGAGTGAGGCTGGTGACGCTGCTGGTCACCGGATTCAATGCTGCTCCGACGGTGCCACCGACGCTAGCCAGGGCCGTGGTCGGGGCGAGGTTCGGTGTGCTGGAACCGCCCAGCGCGCCGCCAACCGAAGCCACAGTGCCGCCTGCTGCGCCCAGGTTCACCCCGGCGTTACTCACCACTGGATTGGTGTTGCCGGCATTCAACCCGCCGCCGACATTGGCCACGGCGCCGCCCACTGTTTGCAGTAAACCGGAGTTGCCCAGGCCGCCGAGTCCACCGGTACCGGTGCCGGTCCCCGAGTTTGCCACCAGGCCGCCGGCAGTTCCGGCGGTGGTCGCAACGTTTGTCAGCGCGGTACCGACCAGGCCCGTCACTGGATTGTCGCCGCCCGCCGCCGTCACTTTAGTGCCCAGGCCGCCGACGGCACTGGCGACGTTATTGACCAAACCATCGACTGGATTACCCAGGCCGGTAGCACTGCCGACTTTACCCGTCAGGCCTTCCGCCAGCGTCACCACCGGCACCAGCACCTTGTTGCCAACGCCATTGCTCAGAGAACCCAAAGGCCCGGTGCTGGTGGCAACGTTCAAGGTATCGCCGAGCATGGTGACTTTTTCGCCGACACCGCCCAGTACCGGGGTGACTTTGCTGACCACGCCGCCGACCAGTGGAATGCTGCTGGTGGCCGTGGCCAGTTTGCCGCTGATGTCGGTGACGCCAGTGCCCACATCCGACACCACGTTGCCAACGATAGCCGTGGTTTTGGTGACGGCTTGCGGGTTGGTGCCGAGTTGACCCACGCCACCGGTCAGCCCGCCGCCAATGCTGTCCACCACGTTGCCGGTGGTGGTGACGGCACTTTGCACGACGCCACCCACGACCGGTACGGTCGATGCGGTGTTGCCGATACCCGTCAGACCATCGCCGACGCCAGTGACGGTTTTACCCAGGTCGGAAACGACGGTGCTGGTGACCAGAGGGGGGACGGTTGTGCCGCCGGTTCCACCGGTTCCTCCTGTGGTGCCGCCAGTCCCGCCAGTCCCGCCAGTCCCACCGGTGGTGCCGCCAGTGCCACCCGTCCCACCTGTTCCTGCGGTGCCGCCAGTGGTACCGCCAGTGCCCCCGGTTCCACCGGTTCCACCGGTTCCGGCAGTGCCGCCAGTGCCGCCAGTGGTGCCGCCAGTGCCATCCGTGCCACCGGTTCCCGCCGTGCCGCCAGTCCCGGTTGTGTCTCCACCCGTGCCACCTGCTCCGGCAGTACCGCCGCTGCCCGAAGCGCCGCTGCCGGCACCCGCTGCGCCAGCGGCGGCATCGTCGGATGAGCTGCCGGATGTGCTGTGATGACCGCCACCGCCACTGCTGCAACCCGCCAGGCCGAGGGAGAGGATCAATGCCAATGCTGTTGCCGATTTGCACCACACTTGAGTTTTCATGAGCGAGATTCCTTGCACCTGTTACAACGTTCGTTGTCTTCGATGGCCTGTCGATCTGTCGTCGCAATGCCTTCGTCCGTTGTGCACATCACAATCTCAGGAGCGCTTTCGCACCATTCTCAAGTTGGTATTAACCCCTTTATATAAGGGCGTGCGGGTACGGCCTAAGGACTAATACCTTGGGTTTAAGTCGGGTGGCTGGCTTGGGGGGAATTCGTTTTAAATCAACGGAGGGTGTTTTCAGGCGGGGGCTTGGCGCAGGGAAGAAAACTTAAGTTATATATTCACAATTAAACATGTTTTCAGGCTTTAAAAGATCGCAGCCTGCGGCAGCTCCTACGGGGACGCGGTGATCCGTAGGAGCTGCCGAAGGCTGCGATCTTTTGCCGTTCAGGCCACCGGCCGCCAATGCCCGACCATATGCTCCAGGTCCCCGGCGCCCACCAAGAGCAAATCCCCACTGGACGCCGCCGCACTGGCCAGCAACGTCACCTCGCTGGGCAATCGCACCGGTTTGCGAAACTGCACGGCGATCTCGATATTCGCCGTCGGCAGATGATCGGCCAGCGCCGCCAATGTCCGCGCCTTGTTCCACAACCCATGGGCGATGGCGGCAGGGAAACCGAACAACTTGGCGCTGGCCGCACTCAGGTGAATCGGGTTGTAATCCCCGGACACTTTGGCGTATTGCCGGCCAATATCCGCCGGTGCTTTCCAGCGCGCCACTTCGGTCAGCGGCAGGCTCACGGTCAACTCATCCTCGACCGGTTCACCTTCAAGCTTTACCCCGCGACACAGCATCTGGCTTTGCGCTTCCCACAGTGTGCCCAACTGATCATTCAGGGTCGTGACCAGATCGAACGTCGCACCCTTGGCGTGGGGTTGCAGGTTCTGCACTTGCACGCTGACCCGCACGTGACTGACGCCACCCATGGGCCGCAATACGCGAATGCGATTGCCCAGGTGAATCAGCCCCAGCAACGGGAAGGGAAACTCTTTGGACGTCAGCAATTGCATCTGCAAGGCAAACGCCAGGACATGGGGATAAGTCGGTGGCAGCAGACCGTTATCGGCAAAACCACAGACCTTGCGATACGCCGCCAGACGTTGCGGATCGACATTCACCCAGCAATGCAAACCGGTATCGGGCAGGGCGCTGCCGGTAATTTTGCGCCGCATCGCCGCCCGCAGATACAACCCCGGCAAGCTCGGTTCACGGTTAAGCGTGTGCCAATTGGTGATCATGTCTACGCCCCCAAAATACTTTGCCCACACACCCGCAACGCTTGCCCGGTGAACGCGCCGGTGCCCGGTTGCGCCAGCCAGGCCACGGCTTCGGCGACGTCCTGCGGCAAGCCGCCCTGGCCCAGGGAGCTCATGCGTCGCCCGGCCTCACGCAGGGCAAACGGAATGTGCGCGGTCATCTGGGTTTCAATAAACCCCGGCGCCACCGCGTTGATGCTGATGCCGCGCTCATGCAACAGCGGCGCCCAGGCCTGGGCCAGGCCGATCAACCCGGCCTTGCTCGCGGCGTAGTTGGTTTGCCCGCGATTGCCGGCGATGCCGCTGATCGAGGCGAGCAGAATCACCCGGCCGTTATCGCGCAAGGTGCCGGCGTCGAGCAGAGCCTTGGTCAGCACTTGCGGGGCATTGAGGTTGACCGCCAGCACCGCGTCCCAGAATTCCGGGGTCATGTTGGCCAGGGTTTTATCCCGGGTAATGCCGGCGTTGTGGACCACGATGTCGATGCCGTCGGGCAGATGTTCAATCAACTGCGCGGCGGCGTCTTCGGCACAAATATCCAGAGTGATAGCGCGCCCGCCCAGGCGTGCGGCGAGGGCTTCGAGGTCGGTCTTGGCCGGTGGCACGTCTAGCAGGATGACCTCGGCGCCATCCCGGGCCAGGGTTTCGGCGATGGAGGCACCGATGCCCCGTGCGGCGCCAGTCACCAGCGCCTTGCGCCCGGATAACGGACGCGTCCAGTCCTGAACCGGCGTATCGCAGGCCTGCAAACGAATGACCTGCCCCGACACAAAAGCGCTTTTGGGCGAGAGGAAAAACCGCAGCGGACCTTCCAGTTGATCCTCGGCCCCGTCGCCGACATAGATCAATTGCAACGTGCCGCCGCTGCGCAGTTCCTTGGCCAGCGAACGGCTGAAACCTTCCAGGGCACGCTGGGCGCTGGCGGCGAACGGGTCGCTCAGGGTTTCCGGCGCACGGCCCAGAATCACCAGGTGTGCGCTGGAATCGAGGTTTTTCATCAGCGGCTGAAAGAATTCGCGCAGCTGTTTGAGCTGATCGGTGTGCAGCAAATGACTGGCGTCGAACACCACGGCTTTGAGTTTCGGGCCATGGCCGGGAATCCACGCAGTGGCCAGGGACGGCTCGGTGCCGTAGCCGTAAATTGCGTCGGTCAGGCGATTGGCAAAGACGCCGACATTTTCTGTCAGCGGCCCGCCGCCGATCAGCAACGGCCCTTCAACAGGTCGCAGGCGTCCGGCCTGCCAGCGTTCCAGACGCACCGGCGACGGCAGGCCCAGGGCCCCGACCAAGCGGTGGCCGATGGACGAATTGGCGAAGTCGATATAACGGTCTGACATGGAACGCTCTCCGGCAGCTGGGGTTCAAAGTGTGGACCATGAATGGCGATCAGTCGTTCGATCCACGAGATAAGGCCTACGCTTGAATTGTAGGAGCTGAGCTTGCTCGCGATAGCGGTGTGTCAGTCACATAATTTCTGGCTGTCTGACCGTTATCGCGAGCAAGCTTTGCTCCTGCAGGGGAGCGGTTTAAATTTTCGGATAGTTTAGAAGGAGCTTTTCATGACTCAGTTGCGCCGCGTCGCGATCATTGGCGGTAACCGTATCCCTTTCGCCCGCTCCAACGGGCCGTACGCCACCGCCAGTAGCCAGGCGATGCTCACCGCCGCCCTCGAAGGCTTGATCGAACGCTTCAACCTGCACGGTTTGCGCATGGGGGAAGTGGCGGCGGGGGCGGTGCTCAAGCATTCCCGGGATTTCAACCTGACCCGCGAATGTGTGCTCGGCTCGCGGCTGTCGCCGACCACCCCTGCCTATGACATCCAGCAAGCCTGCGGCACCGGCCTGGAAGCGGCGCTGCTGGTGGCCAATAAAATCGCCCTCGGCCAGATCGAGTGCGGCATTGCCGGCGGCGTCGATACCACGTCCGACGCGCCGATCGGCATCAACGAAGGCCTGCGCAGAATCCTCCTGCAAGCCAACCGCGCCAAGACCACCGCCGACAAACTGAAAACCTTCCTGCAACTGCGTCCGGGCCATCTGATCCCCGAGTTTCCGCGTAACGGCGAGCCGCGCACCGGCCTGTCCATGGGCGAGCATTGCGAGTTGATGGCCCAGACCTGGAACATCCCCCGCGCCGAACAGGATCAACTGGCCCTCGAAAGCCATCAGAAACTGGCGGCGTCCTACACCGAAGGCTGGCACAACGACCTGATCACGCCGTTCCTCGGCCTGACCCGGGACAACAACCTGCGCCCGGACCTGACCCTGGAAAAACTCGCCTCGCTGAAACCTGCGTTCGAGAAAAGCGCCAAGGGCACCCTGACCGCCGGCAACTCCACGCCGCTCACTGACGGCGCGTCCCTGGTGTTGCTGGGCAGTGAAGAGTGGGCCAGGGAACGCGGCTTGCCGGTCCTCGCGTACCTGCGCGACGGCGAAGCGGCAGCGGTGGATTTCGTCAACGGCGCCGAAGGGCTGCTGATGGCTCCGGTGTATGCGGTGCCACGCTTGCTGGCGCGCAATGGCCTGACCTTGCAGGACTTCGACTACTACGAAATCCACGAAGCTTTCGCCGCGCAAGTGCTGTGCACGTTGAAGGCCTGGGAAGATCCCGAGTACTGCAAAACCCGCCTGGGCCTCGATGCGCCGCTGGGGTCCATCGACCGCAGCCGACTTAACGTCAAGGGCAGTTCATTGGCCGCCGGGCATCCGTTTGCCGCGACGGGCGGGCGCATCGTCGCCAACCTGGCGAAGCTGCTGGATGCGGCGGGCAAGGGGCGTGGGTTGATCTCGATTTGCGCGGCCGGTGGCCAAGGCGTAACGGCCATCATCGAACGCTAAGACCGACCGAAATCTAATGTGAGAGCGGGCTTGCTCGCGAAAGCGGTGTGTCATTCAACGTTGATGTTGACTGAACCACCGCTTTCGCGAGCAAGCCCGCTCCCACAGGGATGTTTGTAAGATTTGATGACTTGATCTAACGTCGGCGATATCTGCCGTCCTGCGACACAAGGCCCATCAATGACGTCCAACGGACAAATCTCCCTCGAACGGTCTATCCCGGCAATCACGGCCCTGCCGCGCCCGTTATTCGCCCGCGCCGAAAGCCTCAACGCCGGTTCCTGGACGCCGCCCCATCGCCACGACTGGGTGCAGTTTTCCTACGCCATCAGCGGCGTGCTCGGCGTGCACACCGCCGAGGGCAGTTTCTTTGCGCCGCCGCAGTGGGGGATCTGGATTCCCGCCGACCTCGAACACCAGGTAGTGACCTCGATGCGCGCCGAGATGCGCAGCCTGTACGTGCGCCGCGAGGATTGCGAGTGGGCGGACGGGCGTTGCCGGGTGCTGGAAGTGACGCCCCTGGCTCGGGAGCTGATCAAAAGTTTTTGCCTGCTGCCGGTGGAGTATCCCGAGGGCGATACCCAGGAAGCACGGCTGGTGAACGTGTTACTGGATCAGTTGGCGAGTTTGCCGCAGGTAGAGTTTTCCCTGCCGTTGCCCCGGCATGAACGCTTGCTCGGGTTGTGCAATGAGCTGATCGAAAACCCCGAGCTGAACGTGACCTTGCAGCAATGGGCGCAGCGCTTGGGCACGTCGGAGAAGACCCTGATGCGGCTGTTTCAGCGCGAAACGGGTTTGAGTTTTCGCGGATGGCGCCAGCGGATGCGGCTGTTGTCGTCGTTGGGGTTGCTGGAGAAGGGCGACAGCGTGACTAATGCCGCGCTGGCCTGCGGGTATGACTCGACGTCGGCGTTTATCGCGGCGTTCAAGGGGTTGTTCGGGTTTACCCCGGGGGAGTTGTTTCGGCAGTGATGGACTCAAAAGATCGCAGCCTGCGGCAGCTCCTACAGGATGTGCGCCGATCCCTGTAGGAGCTGCCGAAGGCTGCGATCTTTTGATCTTCAGGTTCTAAAGCGTCGAACCAACCCATCCAATTCATTCGACAACCCGGCCAAACTCTGGGAGTCAATCCGCGCCGAGTTCGCCAGTTCCGCCACCAACTGCGCATCGCCATGAATCTGGCTGATGTGCCGATTAATGTCTTCGGCCACCTGATGCTGCTCTTCAGCGGCGGTCGCGATCTGCGTGTTCATGTCGCGAATCACGTCCACCGACTCACGAATCTGCCCAAAGCTATTGCGCGCTTCACCGATGCGGGTCACCGACTGCTGCGACACTTCCAGGCTCGCGTGCATCTGCTGCGTCACCTGGCTGGTGCGCTTGGCGAGGTTGCCGAGCAAGCCGTCGATTTCTGCCGTCGAGTCGGCCGTGCGTTTGGCCAGCGCGCGAACTTCATCCGCCACCACCGCAAAGCCACGCCCTTGTTCACCGGCCCGCGCCGCTTCAATCGCGGCGTTCAGCGCCAGCAGGTTGGTCTGTTCGGCAATCGAGCGAATCGTCCCCAGAATCGACTGAATGTCATTGCTGTCCCGCTCCAGTTGCTGCATCGACTGGGCCGACGATTCGATTTCCTGGCTCAAGCGATCCACGCTGGTCACGGCGGCATCGATCTGCTGCTGACCTTCCCGGGCCTGACGCTGGCCACTGTCGGCCGATTCAGCGGCCTGGCTGCACGAACGCGCAACTTCGTTGGCGGTGGCAACCATTTCGTGGAACGCCGTGGACACCATGTCCACCGCTTCACGCTGACGCCCGGCGGCTTCGGCCATGTCACTGGAGACCCGGGTCGAGCTCTGGGAGGTGGCGAGGATTTTATTCGCGGCGCCGCCGATGCTTTGAATCAGGTTGCGGATCGCCGCCAGGAACTGGTTGAACCAGTTGGCCAGTTGCGCGGTTTCGTCGCTGCCACGGATTTCCAGGCTCTTGGTCAGGTCACCTTCACCTTGGGCGATGCCCTCCAGGCCGCTGGCCACGCTGCGGATCGGACGCACGATGACGCTGGCGAAACTGGCGCCGACAATGGCGAAGAACACGGCCAGCACGGCGGCGATGACTGCGATCAACCAGGTCAGTTGGGTCGCCGAACTCATCACGTCGGTTTGCTTGATCAGGCCGATAAAGGTCCAGCCCAGTTGCTCCGACGGCCAGACGTTGGCCATGTAGCGCTCGCCATTGAGCTCGACTTCCACCAGGCCTTTGCCAGCCTTGGCCAGTTGCGCGTAGCCCTCGCCGAGGCTGCTCAGGGCCTTGAAGTTGTGTTCCGGCTGCTTCGGATCGACCAGCACGGTGCCGGTGTTTTCCAGCAGCATCAGGTAGCCGGTTTCACCGAGCTTGATCTGTTTGACGATTTCGGTGAGCTGCTTGAGCGTCACATCGATGCTGACCACGCCGCCGTTGCTGCCCAACTTGTTGTCGATGGTGCGCACGGTGCTGACGTAGGACGCATCGTCCTGGGCCCAGTAATACGCCTCGGTACGGAACGGCTTGCCCGGTTTGGCCTGGGCGGCCTTGTACCAGGGACGCTGGCGCGGGTCGTAGTTGTTCAGTTTGGCGTCGTCCGGCCAGGACACATAACCGCCCGCTGCCGTGCCGACGATCGCGTAGGCGTAGGACGGATGAGTGTTGCCCAGGTCCTGGAGCAGCGCGAAGACTTTTTTGTCCATCTCGCCCTGAGGAATGCTCTCGGCGTTGGCGGCCATGTAAGTCTTGAGGCTGTCGTCCGTGTTTTTGATCAACGGCTGGGACGCGAGGTAATCGACGTTCTGGCTGATGCCGTCGAAAAACAGCTGCATGGCGTTGCTGACCTGACGGATCTCGCGGCCACTGCTGTCGACAAAACCTTCCTTGGCATCACTGCGCAAGTTCAGCACCACGAGCGTGGCGACCAGCACCACCGGCAAGCAGGCGATGATTGCAAACGCCCAGGTCAACTTCTGTTTAATGTTCATCCGCGCTCCAGATTTTTCTTGTAGGCCCACGCAGTGCAGATGACTCGGGGATTATTGGCAGCCGAAAACGATCGTGATCGACTCGATTCCTTGAGTACGGCATCGTCGTTTTAGTCGGGGACGATTGTCGGACAAATCCTTTTCTCTCTGAGGACTTCGGCTGAAAAAACGGGAAATTGAGGCCTAACGAGAAAAAACCTACAAATAGGAGGCGGTTGGATGTCAGCTTCTGTCGTAAATGCCCTCACATCCCTGCGCCATCAAGTGTCGGCGGCTCGGCTATGATCTGCATCGGTCGATGGGCGGTGCGGAATTTGCCGGCTAAATTCGGCACATTGTGTGCATCCGCAATGTTCATAGGTCGGTAACCCCTCCCCGAGGTGCGAGGATTGCCGTATAACGAATGACTTTCGCGTGTTTGGTAATAAAGGACCCACAATAAAAGCTGATGAAGACTCCAAAACGCATTGAACCCCTGATCGAGGACGGTCTGGTCGACGAGGTGCTGCGCCCACTCATGAGTGGTAAAGAAGCAGCTGTTTATGTGGTGCGCTGCGGTAATGAGCTACGTTGCGCGAAGGTCTACAAGGAGGCGAATAAACGCAGTTTCCGCCAGGCGTCCGAGTATCAGGAAGGCCGCAAGGTACGCAATAGCCGACAGGCTCGGGCGATGGCCAAGGGCTCCAAGTTCGGCAAGAAAGAAACCGAGGACGCCTGGCAGAACGCCGAAGTGGCGGCCCTGTTCCGTCTGGCCGGCGCCGGTGTGCGCGTGCCCAAGCCGTATGACTTCCTTGAAGGCGTACTGCTAATGGAACTGGTGGCCGATGAATACGGCGATGCCGCGCCGCGTCTGAATGACGTGACGCTGGAACCGGACCAGGCCCGCGAATACCACGCGTTCCTGATTTCCCAGATCGTGCTGATGTTGTGTACCGGTCTGGTGCACGGTGACCTGTCTGAGTTCAACGTACTGTTGACCCCGACCGGCCCGGTCATCATCGACTTGCCTCAGGCTGTGGATGCGGCGGGTAACAACCACGCGTTCAACATGCTGGAGCGGGACGTGGGCAACATGGCGTCGTACTTCGGGCGGTTTGCGCCGGAGTTGAAAAAGACCAAGTACGCCAAGGAAATGTGGGCCTTGTACGAAGCCGGCACCTTGCACCCGGCGAGCATCCTGACCGGCGAGTTCGATGAGCCGGAAGAGTTGGCGGATGTGGGTGGTGTCATTCGCGAAATCGAGGCGGCACGCCTGGATGAAGAGCGTAAACAAGCGGTGCGCGCGGCCGATGATGCGCCGCCGAACAAAACCGAAGAGCCGCCTCCACCGTGGATGCAGTGATCGGTTAAAAAAACCCGGCTTCGGCCGGGTTTTTTACAGAACACGCATACCCCGTAGGAGCTGCCGAAGGCTGCGATCTTTTGATCTTGTTTTTTAAGATCAAGATCAAAAGATCGCAGCCTTCGGCAGCTCCTACGAATACCTGCACACTCAAGGATTGAATGTGAACTCCACCCGCAATGCTCAGTTGATCATCACTGCCCGCATGATCTCCGATTTCGGCGCGTTCCTCAACATGGTCGCCCTGGCCACTTACGTTTATGTGCTGAGCAACAGCGCCATGAGCGTGGCGATTTTCCTCGCCAGCCGCGTGGCCGGTGGAATCTTTGCCAGCCTGATCGGCACCACGTTCTATCGCCGCTTTGCCGGGCGCCTGCCGCTGATGGCCTTCGATCTGTTGCGCGCCGGGGTGCTTGGCTTGCTGCTGATTCTGCCAGTGACCCAACAAGTATTGCTGCTGCCGGTGATTGCCTTTGGCCTGGGGTTCGGCAATTCGATGTTCGCCATCGGCCTCAACAGCCAGTTGCCGAACCTGATCGAACGCGAGCACCTGCTCAAGACCAATGCCTGGATCACCTCGGCGGCGTCGATTGCGATGGTCGGCGGCAGTCTGGTGGCGGGGTTGGTGGTGGCGGCGTTTGGCTTTGAAGCGGTGTTTGCGCTGAACGTGGTCACTTACCTGCTGGCGGCACTGTTGATTGTGCCGTTGCGTTTCAGCGCGGCAACAACCGGTGCTGAACCCGATTCTGAGCGAGGGCAGTGGTCGGCATTGCTCCAGGGTTTGCGCAGCGCTCCGGTGTTGGCGGCGATGCTTGCCGTGGCCATGGCGGACACCTTGGGCAGTGCCGCCCACAACGTCGGGTTCCCGATCATCTCGCGGCTGCTGACCCCGGAATCGGCCAGCACCACGTTGGGCCTGATGCTGGCGGTCTGGGCCAGCGGAAAACTCATCGGCGCGCGGATCGCCAGTCGCCTCAAGGGCTCGGACAACATCAACCTGGAACGGCGATTTTTCTACGGCGTGCTGCTGATGTCCTGCGGTTTCATCCTGATGTTCCAGCAGCAGACGCTGTACGGTTTGCTGCTGTTTTCATTGCCCGCCGGGCTGGGCGACGGTTTTTCCGAAGTCGGCCTGATGTCGCGCCTGCAACGGGAACCGGATCACCTGCGCCTGCCGATCTTCAGTTTCCTGACCTTGCTGCAAATGACCGGGTTCGGCGTCGGCATGCTGCTCGCCGCGCCGTTCTATGCCTGGTGGACGCCGGGCATGGTGGTGCTGTTGTTCCACGGCATTCCCCTCAGCACGTTGCTGGTGGTGAAGTTGTTGTCCCTCAGGCGCGGGCCGGTTCGGCGCAGCAGCCCGACGCCAGCTCCTTGAGGATCGGGCAGTCCGGGCGGTGGTCGCCCTGGCAATGCTCGACCAGGTCTTGCAAGGTGTCGCGCAACTGGCCGAGTTCGCGGATCTTCTGGTTTAACTCGTCGATATGCTGACGGGCCAGGGCCTTCACATCGGCGCTGGCCCGCTGGCGGTCCTGCCAGAGGGTCAGCAGTTTGCCGACCTCTTCCAGGGAAAACCCCAAGTCCCGGGAACGCTTGATAAAGGCCAGGGTGTGCAGGTCGTCATCGCCATACACCCGGTAGCCGCTGTCGGTGCGATGGGCAGCCTTGAGCAAACCGATGGACTCGTAATAACGGATCATCTTCGCGCTCAGGCCGCTATGGCGGGCCGCTTGGCCGATGTTCATCGGTTGTCCTCCAGGTCCTTGGGTTTCCAGGTTTTCAACAGTAACGCATTGCTCACCACGCTGACGCTCGACAGCGCCATCGCCGCGCCGGCCAGCACCGGGTTGAGGAAGCCGAACGCCGCCAGCGGAATGCCGATCAGGTTATAGACGAAGGCCCAGAACAGGTTCTGGCGAATCTTCGCGTAGGTCTTGCGACTGATCTCCAGCGCCGCCGGCACCAGCCGTGGATCGCCGCGCATCAGGGTGATTCCGGCGGCATGCATCGCCACGTCGGTGCCGCCGCCCATGGCGATGCCGATGTCCGCCGCCGCCAACGCCGGGGCGTCGTTGATGCCGTCGCCGACCATCGCCACCACACCGGTTTTCTTCAGCTCGGCGACGGTGGCGGCTTTGTCCGCTGGCAGCACTTCGGCGTGAACATCGGTGATGCCCAAGGCTTCAGCAACGACTTTGGCACTGCCCCGGTTATCGCCGGTCAGCAGGTGGCTGCTGATGTTGCGCGCGTTGAGTTGCTGGACTGCTTGCAGGGCGCCGGGTTTGAGGGTGTCGCCAAACGCGAACAGGCCGAGGACCCGGGGTTCGGGGCTTTGCTCGATCAGCCAGGACAAGGTCCGGCCTTCGGTTTCCCAGGCTGTCGCGGAATCGGCCAGGGACCCCGCGCTCAACGCGCTTTCTTCCAGCAGGCGCCGATTGCCCAGCGCCAACCGGCGTCCGTCGAGGGTGCCGGCAATGCCGCGCCCGGTCAGCGACTGGCTGTCGGTGACATCGGCCGCCGCCAATCCGCGCTCGGCGCAGGCGTCCAGCACAGCCTTGGCCAGTGGGTGTTCGCTGCCCCGTTGCAGCGCACCGGCCATTTGCAGCAGGGCGGCTTCGTCACCGTCGAGCGCACTCAAATGTGCGATACGCGGTGCGCCGGAGGTCAGGGTGCCGGTCTTGTCGAAGACCACGGCGCTGACTTCGTGGGCGCGCTCCAGTGCTTCGGCGTCTTTGATCAGAATCCCGTAGCGCGCCGCCACGCCCGTGCCGGCCATGATCGCGGTCGGCGTGGCCAGGCCCAAGGCGCAAGGGCAGGCGATCACCAGCACGGCGACGGCGTTGATCAGCGCGGTTTCAATCGGCGCGCCGTACAGCCACCAACCGATCAGCGTCGCCAGGGCCAAAACCAAAACCGTCGGCACGAACACCTGGCTGACTTTATCCACCAGTTTCTGGATCGGCGCTTTCGCCGCTTGAGCGTCTTCGACCAAGCGAATGATCCGCGCCAACACGGTTTCCGCGCCAAGGGCCAAGGTGCGCACCAGCAACCGGCCTTCGCCATTGATTGCGCCGCCGGTGACCTTGTCGCCGGGTTGTTTCGGCACCGGCAGGCTTTCGCCGCTGATCAGTGCTTCGTCGGCATGGCTTTGGCCTTCCACCACTTCGCCATCCACCGGGAAACGTTCGCCGGGTTTGACCATGACCAGGTCATTGAGGCGCAGCGCGCTGATGGCGACGTCTTGCTCACGGCCATCGATCACTTGAATCGCCCGTTCCGGACGCAAGGCTTCCAGTGCGCGAATGGCGCTGGCGGTCTGGCGTTTGGCGCGGCTTTCCAGGTATTTGCCCAGCAGCACCAGCGCGATCACCACGGCCGAGGCTTCGAAATACAGGTGCGGCATGCGCCCGGCGGCAGTCGCCCATTCGTACAGGCTCAAGCCATAACCGGCGCTGGTGCCTAGCGCGACGAGCAAATCCATATTGCCGGCCCCGGCGCGCACGGCTTTCCACGCGGCCACGTAAAACCGTGCGCCGAAGATGAATTGCACTGGCGTGGCCAAGGCGAACTGCACCCAGGCCGGGAGCATCCAGTGCACGCCGAACGGTTGCAGCAGCATCGGCAACACCAGCGGCAAGGCGAGGGCGATGGCCGCGAGCAAGATCCAGCGCTCACGCTGCAGACGGGATTGTTGATTGTCGGTCGGGTGTTCGACTTCCCAGACGCTGGCGCTGTAGCCAGCCTTGGTTACGGCGGCGATCAGGGTTTGCGGATCGATGTGGCCGAGCAATTCGAGATGGGCGCGTTCATTGGCCAGGTTGACGCTGACGCTTTTCACTCCCGGCACCTTGCTCAAGGCCCTTTCGACCCGACCGACGCAGGACGCGCAGGTCATGCCGTCGATGCTCAACTCCAGACTTTGTTGCGGCACGCTGTAGCCCGCCTGCCGCACGGCGTCCATCAAGGCGGGCAGGCTGTCGCGGGGGGCTTGAATGCGCGCCTGCTCGGTGGCCAGGTTGACGCTGACTGCCGTGGCGCCGATGACTTTGCTCAAGGCACGCTCGACACGCCCGGCGCAACTGGCGCAGGTCATGCCGGCAATCGGCAGATCGAAAGTGGTGGATTCGGACATCGGTCACGCTCCCTGTAGAAAGTGCCTACAGGATCAACCTTGCCATGCGGGCAAGGTCAAGCGCCATGTCGCAGATCAAAAGATCGCAGCCTTCGGCAGCTCCTACATTGAGCGCGTGTTAACCCGATCCCGTAGGAGCTGCCGAAGGCTGCGATCTTTTTTACAGGCGACTCAATATTCCAGAGCCGCAGGCTTGAGGTACATCCCTTCCTGCGTCATCGCAATCCGGAACTTCAGCACATCCCCGGCCTTGAGCGTGATGATCTGCGAACCCGGCGCCAGCATCCCCGGGTTGCAGCCCGACGTCCCGCCCGGCAATAACTTCAGGCGCAGGGAGACATTGCCCGGCGGCAGGTTGAATGAGGTGCTTTGCTCCTGGAACAGCCGCGCGGACAGTTGATCCTGGATGTACACGCCGATCTCGCAGTTGGTCGATACTTCCAGCCGTTCGCGGGAAATGATCAATACACCGTAATCCTCCCCGGCGGCGTTGGCCGAAGGCAGGGCGGCGAAAAGGCTGAGGAAGCCAAACAGGCTGAGAGCTGACCAGCGCATGGCTGAATCTCCTGAGGTGAAGTCATTGATGAACGCAGCTTGGCCGAGCGCGACGCCGATTGCCAGCCCGGCAGATTGTTTCAGAACTTGACCTTGCCATGATGGCAAGGTCGAGACTGCCGGCAACCTCACTAAAGGAGTCTCACCATGCAAGTGTTCAACGTTCAAGGCATGTCCTGCGGTCACTGCGTCAAGGCCATTACTCAAGCCCTGCAAGCCAAGGACCCGGCGGCCAGCGTACGGGTGGATCTGGCGACGAAAGAAGTCGGCGTCGAAAGCGCACTGACCGCCGAGCAGGTGATCGCGGCGATCACCGAAGAAGGCTACGAAGCCAAAGTCGCCTGACACACCTGCTTTTGCTTCTGTAGGAGCAGAGCTTGCTCGCGATAGCGCTTTGCCAGGCGACATCGATGTTGGAGGTGCCGGCCTCTTCGCGAGCAAGCTTCGCTCCTACAGAGGCGGAAGCACATTTATCCAATGTTTTTAATAGTTAGCGACCTATCGGAATGTTCAAGGCGTCCTCGCGCGGCTAGACTGTCGAGCTGCCGACCCACGCCCAACTGGATGCCTGATGAACTTCCGTACCATTCTGATTCTTGGCGCCTTGACCGCCTTCGGTCCGCTGGCGATCGATTTCTACCTCCCCGCGTTCCCGGCCATGGCGCTGGCGTTCGGCACCGACGAAAAACACGTGCAAATGACCCTTGCCGCTTATTTCCTCGGCTTGTCCATTGGTCAGTTGCTCTACGGTCCGGTGGCGGATCGGTTCGGGCGGCGTATTCCGTTGCTCACCGGCGTCGGCTTGTTCACGGTGGCGTCCCTGGCCTGCGCCTTCGCGCCGAACCTGGAATGGTTGATGGGCGCGCGATTCATCCAGGCCCTGGGCGGTTGCGCGGGGATGGTGATCGCCCGGGCGGTGGTCAGTGATAAATGCGACGCGGTGGGTTCGGCCAAGGTCTTTTCACAGCTGATGCTGGTGATGGGACTGGCGCCGATCCTGGCACCGATGCTTGGCGGGCTGTTGGTCAACACCAGTGGCTGGCAGTCGATCTTCCTGGTGCTGACCGGGTTTAGCGCCCTTGCTGCACTGGCCGTGGCCCTCGGGTTGCCGGAAAGCCTGCCGGATTACGTGCCGCGTCAACCGTTGAAGGGGGCATTGCGTCAGTACGGCCGGTTGCTGGCCGATCCGGTCTACCTCGGCCACGCCCTGACCGGCGGTCTCGCTGTCGCAGGGATGTTCGCCTACATCTCCGGTTCACCGTTTGTTTTCATCAAGCTTTATGGCGTGCCTGCCGAGCATTTCGGCTGGCTGTTCGGTACGAACGCGGCGGGTTTCATTCTGGTGGCGCAGGTCAACGCACGACTGCTGGCCAAGCGTGGCCCGGCGTTCCTGCTGGCCCGCACGGTCTGGATTTACCTGGGCGCGGGCCTGACGTTGCTGGCGGTCAGCTCGCTGCACACCGAACAGCTATGGCCGCTGCTGATTCCACTGTTTGTCTGCATCGCCAGTCTCGGTTGCATCCTCCCCAACGCTTCGGCGTGTGCCATGAACGGGCAGGGCGCTCGTGCCGGTAGCGCGTCGGCGCTGCTCGGGTGCCTGCAATTCAGCATCGCCGCCGGGGCGTCAGCGCTGGTGGGGGTTTTACACGATGGCAGCGCCATGCCGATGGCCATGGTCATCAGCCTGTGCGGAATTCTGGTGGTGAGCGTGGCGATGCTCACCCGACGTTTACAAAATGCTCGGGCACTGGCCCAAGCCGAAGCTTGAAGACGGACTTAGCCAGCGGCACGTTGCTGGCGGTCGGGGATTTGATGAGGGGCATGGAGCCGCGCTTCCAGGGTGCGGGTGAAGGCTCGGGCTTCCGCTTCGCTGCGGAACGTGACGGCGTGTTGGTCCAGGCGGACCTGCCACAGGGATGTTGCCACTTCTTTTATCAGGATCTTCATTGCTGACCTCCTTCAGTAAAAGATTGTGTCGCAGAGGTTCCGATTGTAGACCCGAATACGATCGCAATTGTGACAACGGTCAACCTTCTGACTGACGGTGTAACGGCACAAGCTCGCAGCCAGCGCCAGCGCCCACAGGCGCGTAGGAGCTGGCGAAGCCTGCGATCTTTTGATCTTGCTTTTGTCTGCCGAAAAGATCGCAGCCTGCGGCAGCTCCTACAGGTTTTGTGCAAGACTGGAAATCCGGCACGTACGCCATACCTCGTAGGCGCTGGCGAAGCCTGCGATCTTTTGATCTTGCTTTTGCCTGCCGAAAAGATCGCAGCCTGCGGCAGCTCCTACAGGTTTTGTGCAAGACCTGAAATCCGCTACGTACGCCATACCCCGTAGGAGCTGGCGAAGCCTGCGATCTTTTGATCTTGCTTTTGTCTCCTGAAAAGCTCGCAGCCTGCGGTTACGCCTACAGGTTTTGCATCTGAGCGCTTAGAACCCTTCGAGCACAATCTTGCCCTTGGCCTTGCCGCTTTCCAGCAACTCATGGGCGCGGCGCAGGTTGGTGGCGTTGATGGTGCCGAAGTGTTCGCCCACCGTGGTTTTCAGCGTCCCGGCATCGATCAACCCGGCCACACGGTTAAGCAGGTTGTGCTGCTCAATCATGTCGGCGGTCTCGAACAGCGAGCGGGTGTACATGAATTCCCAGTGCAGCGAAATGCTCTTGCGCTTGAGCTTGGTCACGTCCAGCGCTTTCGGATCATCGATCAACGCCAGTTTGCCCTGAGGCGCCAAGGCTTCGACCAGTTGATCCAGATGCCCGTCGGTCTGGGTCAGGCTGGCGACGTGAGTCACTTGCTCAACGCCCGCCCGCTTGAGTGCTTCGCTCAGCGGTTGGCTGTGATCGATCACCAGATCAGCGCCCAACTCCCGCACCCAACTCTGGGTTTGCGGACGAGATGCGGTGCCGATCACCTTCAGCCCGGTAAGCTGGCTGGCCAGTTGAGTCAGGATCGAACCCACCCCACCCGCCGCCCCGACGATCAGCAAACTCTGACCTTCATCGGTTTTGCCTTCACGCACTTGCAGGCGTTCGAACAACAATTCCCACGCCGTGATTGCGGTCAGCGGCAGCGCGGCGGCTTCGGCAAAGCCGAGGGTTTTCGGCATATGGCCGACGATGCGCTCGTCCACCACATGCAGTTCGCTGTTGCCGCCGGCACGGGCGATGGAGCCGGCGTAAAACACCTTGTCGCCCGCCTTGAACAGCGTCACGTCGCTGCCAACGGCCTTGACCACACCGGCCACGTCCCAGCCCAGCACTTTCGCCGCGCCGCCCTCAGGCTGGACGTTCTGCCGGACCTTGGTGTCCACCGGGTTGACCGAAATGGCTTTGACTTCCACCAGCAGGTCACGCGGGCCGGCCGCCGGTTCTGGCAGTTCGATGTCTTGCAGGGCGTTGGCGTCGCTGATCGGCAGGGCGTTGTAGTAGGCAATGGCTTTCATGGCGGGCTCCGAAAAAGGAATAAAGGAAGAAATCAGGCCAGGGTGCGCAGGCGCTTGAGCTCGAAGTGTTCGAGAAAGTCGCCGGCCCTGGCGCGAAAGTGCTGGATGTGAGCGCTGTCGTCGTGGGCTTGCAGGGCTTCGTCGCTGCTCCACTGTTCGATCATGTAGAACGCCAATGGGTTGGCGAGGTCCTGGTGCAGGTCGTATTGGCCACAACCGGCCTCGGCGCGGGTCGGCTCCAGCAGGGCCCGCAGGTGTTGTTCGAGGGCATCCTGCTGGCCAGGTTTGGCGATGAGGGTGGCAATGGCGGTAAACGGCTGGGACATGTTCGACTCCTGACACTGAGTGATTTCGATGGAGCAGATGATTGGCTATTTCCCGGCAAGATAAAACCCGCTAAAAGAGCAGTCTCTTTCAATATTTTTTTGATAATCGGGGCTGAAGATGCTGCGTTTCGATGACTTGCAGTTGTTTGTCCGGGCTGCGGACTTGGGCAGTTTGTCGGCGGCGGCGCGGGTCATGGACATGTCGGCGGCCGTGGCCAGCGCGGCGTTGAAACGCATCGAACAGCAACTCGGTGCGCGATTGTTGGCGCGCTCCACCCGTAGTTTGCGCCTGACCGCCGAAGGTGAAGGCTTTCTGGAATACGCCCGGGCGGCCCTGAGCAATCTGGACGAGGGCCGGCGCTTGCTGGCCAGCGGTCAGGATCAGGTCAGCGGTGTGTTGCAACTGTCGGCGCCGTCGGATTTTGGTCGCAACCTGCTGCTGCCATGGCTGGATGAATTCCAGCGCGAGCACCCGAAATTGACTGTGCGTTTATTGTTGGGGGATCGCATCGCCGATCTGTTCCGCCAACCGGTGGACATCGCCCTGCGTTACGGCGAGCCGGAAGATTCCAGTTTGGTGGCATTGCCCATCGCCCCGCAGAACCGTCGCGTACTCTGCGCATCGCCCGATTATCTGGCTCGTCACGGCGAACCCCGACAACTGGAGCAACTGGCGCAACACAATTGCCTGCTGTTCATGCTCGGCAGCCGGGTTCACGACCATTGGAGTTTTCACGATGGCAAACGCGAAGTCGGGCTGACGGTCAGTGGCGACCGTTTCAGCGATGACGCCGACGTGGTGCGCCTGTGGGCGCTGGCGGGGGCCGGGATCGCCTACAAATCCTGGCTCGATGTAGCCGCCGACGTGCTGGCCGGTCGCTTGAAAGTGCTGATGCCGGAGCTGCTGTGTGAGCGCGCACCGCTGAATTTGCTGTGCGCCCATCGCGCACAATTGAGTAAGCCGGTGAACCTTTTGCGGGAAATGCTCGCCAGCCGATGCGCGAAATTGAGTAGTCAATTTCCTGCGTTACCGGGAGTTGATCAATAGTCGCAGGCAAATAGCGAAATTTCTGTCAGGAACTATCACCACCCGCGGCCTCCCAAGGGCAGGAACGGACGTTCAACCCGCTTATACTAGCGCCCGCCTCATGCCTGCACCGTCGAACCGGCCCGGACGCGTTCACGCTGTCATCGTCCAGGCACCAGGGCGGTCTGGATTGTTGGACGGAACGCGTTAAGTGGGCGGCATGGCTGACCCGGCTTATGACGGTTTTCGCGTCTTGGCCGACGACACATTACTGGTCAAGATGTCTCTGAGCAGTAGACGAAACGATTCAACAGGGAGTGAATACATGGAACATGCACCTTGCATCAGCCAGATCGCCACGTTGCTGGCTGACCCCAAGCGCAGCGCAATGATGTGGGCCTTGATGGATGGCACGGCGCGGCAAGCCGAAGAGTTGGCCTTGCTGGCCGGCCTGTCGCCGTCGTCGGCCAGTGCACACCTGGGGCGCCTGTCCGCCGGAGGTCTGTTGAAAGTCGAAGAGCGCGGGCGCAAACGCTTCTTCCGCCTGGCCGCGCCCGAAGTTGGCGCTGCCGTGGAAGCGCTGGCCAGTGCCACCCTGGCCAGCACCCCCCGGGAGATTCCGGAGACGATCAAGCGCGGCTCGCCCATGGGCAAACGCCAGCACGCCCCCTCGTCGCTGTTACAGGCGCGGCTCTGTGACGATCACCTGGGCGGCACGCTGGCGGCCGACCTGTTCCAGCGTTTGCTGGATGCCCGCTGGATCGAACAGTTCGACCATCGAGTCGTCGTCACCCATAAGGGCGCCCAGCAACTGGCCAAGCGCGGGGTGTTCATCCAGGCCCTGGCCCATCGCAACGCACAAATCGCCTGCGCCTGCCCCGACTGGAGTGAACGCCGTCCGCACCTGGGGGGCTCGTTGGGGGCGGCGTTGTTGCAGTTGTTCATGCAGTCGGGCTGGTTGACCTTGCCCAACGACTCCCGCGCCTTGCAGATCACCGCGACCGGGCAGCGTGAGGTTCATCGATTCGCCAAGGAAACCGAGCTGGAAATGGCGTTGTAGACGCTTCGAGACCGACGTCTGAGGCCTCGGGCGTCGTTCAGGGTTGCGGGCAGGTCGCATCCAGCAATAACCCCACGCCGCTATCGCGCACACTCGATCCCGGGACTTCGGGATTGGGGGAATGCGGCATGGAATCAATAGGCTTCAGCGCGGCAGAACGCTTGGAACGGCTGCCCATCAGCGGCTATCACCGCATCATTTTCATCATCATCGCCCTGGCGTTTTTCTTCGACTCCATGGACCTGGCGATGATGACCTTCCTGCTCGGTTCGATCAAAGCCGAGTTCGGCCTGAGCAGCGCCCAGGCCGGGTTGCTGGCCAGTTCGAGTTTCTTCGGCATGGTGCTGGGGGCGTCGTTGTCCGGGATGCTGGCCGATCGCTTCGGGCGCAAACCGGTGTTCCAGTGGAGCATCGTGTTGTGGGGCATCGCCAGTTACTTGTGCTCGACGGCGCAGAACGTCGAAACCCTGACCTTGTTCCGCATCCTGCTGGGGATCGGCATGGGCATGGAGTTTCCCATCGCTCAATCGATGCTCTCGGAACTGATTCCGGCCAGGAAACGTGGACGTTACATCGCGTTGATGGACGGCTTCTGGCCCCTGGGCTTTGTCGCGGCCGGGGTGCTGTCGTATTTCTTGCTGCCGGTGATTGGCTGGCGCGACATCTTCCTGGTGTTGGCGGTGCCGGCAGTGTTTGTCCTGGCGATTCGTTTTTTCATTCCTGAGTCGCCGCGCTGGCTGGAACAGGCCGGGCGGCATGATGCGGCGGACACGGTGTTGCTGGGGATCGAAGACCGGGTGCGTAAATCCCTGGGCCGTTCGGAACTGCCGCAGCCGATTCGCTTGCCGCGTGTGGCGAGTACGCCGGGCACCTTCTTTTCGGCGCTGCGGCAGATCTGGTCGCCGCTGTACCGCCAGCGCACGATGATGATCTGGAGCGTCTGGTTCTTCGCCTTGCTCGGCTTCTATGGCTTGACCTCGTGGCTCAGCGCCTTGCTGCAGCAATCGGGTTTTGCCGTGACGCAATCGGTGTATTACACGGTGCTGATTTCCCTCGGCGGGATTCCCGGTTTCCTCATGGCCGCGTGGCTGGTGGAGCGTTGGGGCCGTAAACCGGTGTGCATCGTGACGTTGCTGGGCGGCGGGGTGATGGCGTTTCTTTACGGCCAGAGCGCGGTGTTTGGCGGCAACGTCGGGTTATTGATCAGCTCGGGCCTGCTGATGCAATTCTTTCTGTTTGGCATGTGGGCGGTGCTCTACACCTATACCCCGGAGTTGTACCCGACCTCGGCGCGGGCCACGGGCTCGGGGTTTGCCTCGGCGATCGGGCGCGTCGGTTCGCTGCTCGGGCCATTGGTGACCGGGCTGGTGTTCCCGATAACCGGGCAGGGCGGAGTGTTCGCCTTGGGGGCGATGTGCTTTGCGATTGCGGCGGCGGTGGTGTGGGTGTTCGGGATGGAGACGCGGGGCAAGACGCTTGAAGAGCTGACTGAGCCAGTGGCGGGATAGGCCTGAAAAGATCGCAGCCTGCGGCAGCTCCTACAAGGTTATGTGTACACCTGTAGGAGCTGCCGCAGGCTGCGATCTTTTGCTTTTAAGGTTTCACCAACCGCGCATCCAGGCTGTTCTGCGCCAGACGCTTGGCCTGATCCTGGGTCATGCCCAGGTCGGTGTACAGCGCATGGAAGTTCTCGGTGACATAACCGCCGAAGTACGCCGGGTCATCGGAGTTCACCGTGACTTTCACCCCACGCTCCAGCATGTCGAGGATGTTGTGCTGGGACATGTGATCGAACACGCAAAGCTTGGTGTTGGACAACGGGCACACGGTCAACGGGATTTGTTCGTCGATGATCCGCTGCATCAAACGCTCGTCTTCGATGGCACGCACGCCATGGTCGATGCGCTGGATTTTCAGCAGGTCGAGGGCTTCCCAGATGTATTCCGGCGGGCCTTCTTCACCGGCGTGGGCGACGGTCAGGAAGCCTTCGTGACGGGCACGATCAAACACGCGCTGGAACTTGCTCGGCGGGTGACCCATTTCCGAACTGTCCAGGCCGACAGCCACAAACGTATCGCGGAACGGTAGCGCCTGATCGAGGGTTTTCTGCGCCTCGTCTTCGCTCAAGTGGCGCAGGAAGCTCAGGATCAAACCGCTGGTGATGCCCAGTTGCTGCTCGCCATCCTTCAGTGCGGCGGCGATGCCGTTGAGTACCACTTCGAACGGCACGCCACGGTCGGTGTGGGTTTGCGGGTCGAAGAACGGTTCGGTGTGAATCACGTTCTGCGCCTTGCAACGCAACAGGTAGGCCCAGGTCAGGTCGTAGAAATCCTGGGAGGTGCGCAACACGTCGGCGCCCTTGTAGTAGAGATCGAGAAACTCCTGCAAGTTGTTGAAGGCGTACGCCTTGCGCAGGGTTTCGACGTCGTCCCACGGCAGGGCGATTTTGTTGCGGTCGGCCAGGGCGAACAGCAACTCGGGCTCCAGCGAGCCTTCCAGGTGCAAGTGCAGTTCTGCCTTGGGCAGGGCGTTCAGCCAGTCGTACATGTTCGAATTCTCATCAGGTGCAATGACGGCATTCTACAGATGCTCGCTGCAACAATTGGTAAAACCTGACCAGACGGTTGATCAAACCGCTTCCGGTTCCCGTCGATAGGCGTAGGTATCGGCGAAGCGTGACAGCAGGAATTCGGCGCACGTGGTCGTCGGATATTTCGCCGGGTGCCTTTCGTCCTGGCAACCGGGCAGGCATTCGATGATCGTGTCCGGATGGGGTTCGGCGAAGAACGGCATCGAGTAGCGGTCCACGCCCAATGGGCTGATGACCCGGTGCGGCGTCGACAGGTAACGGTCGTTGCTCCAGCGCGCCATCATGTCGCCGAGGTTGACCACAAATGTGCCGTCGATGGGCGGCGCGTCGATCCATTCACCTTTGACATTGCGCACTTGCAGGCCACCGGCGGCGTCCTGGTAGAGCAGGGTGATGCAACCGTAATCCGTGTGGGCCCCGGCGCCTTGTTGCTCTTCGGAACTGGCGGTGTGGCGTGGCGGGTAGTGGATCATCCGCAACACGCTGACGGGTTCATTGAAGCGACTGTCGAAGAAGTCGCGGTCGATGCCCAGCGCCATCGTCATCGCCCGCAGCAGGGTTTGGGCGAGGGCCTGCATGTCGAGGTAATGCTGTTCCATCAGCGCTTCCCAGCCAGGCATCGACGGATGGCGGTTGGGGCCGCGCAAGGGCTTTTCCGCCAGCACCTCGGGGTGATCGGCTGGCAGGTGCAGGCCCATGTCGAAGGTTTCTTTCAAGTCGCAGGGTTTGCTCGGGTCCAGTTGTTCGGTGGCGATGGCACCGTAGCCGCGATGGTGGCGGGTCTGGGTGATGTCGATCTTGAGTTTTTCGGCGGCCGGCAGGGCGAAGAAGCGTTGGGCGTGATCGAGCACGGCGTCGATGCGTGCGGCGCTGATCGGGTGACCCTTGATGTAGAAAAAGCCCCAGTCGCGGCAGGCGCGGTCGATTTGGCTGGCGATGGTTTGCCAGGCGTGGGCGTCGTCGGTGTAGAGCGGGGCGATGTCGATGATCGGGAGTCGGTTCATGCGCAGTCCCTATAAACGCTGAAGATCCAATTGTGGGAGCGGGCTTGCTCGCGAAAGCGGTGTGTCAGCAACATCAATGTCGACTGGTACGACGCCTTCGCGAGCAAGCCCGCTCCCACAGGGGGGGATTGTGTATTGAGCTGAAATTACTTCGGTATGTCGGCCTTCATGCCTTCAACGTAGTAATTCATCGACGCCAGTTCCGCATTGCTCGCCGTCGCGCCCGCCGGGATTTTCACGCTGCCGGCCTGATCCTTGATCGGCCCGGTAAACGGATGCAGCGCACCGCTTTTGATGTCGGCGATGATCTGCTCGGCTTCGGCTTTCACCGGTGCCGGTACCAGATCGCTGATCGGCAGTTCAACCGTGCCTTCCTTCAAGCCGCCCCAGTAATCCTGGGATTTCCAGGTGTGGTCTAGCACGCTCTGGGTCGCTTGAATGTAGTGCGGGCCCCAGTCGTTGACGATCGAGGTCAGCACCGCTTTCGGCCCGAAGTGCGCCATGTCCGAAGCGTAGCCCACGGCATACACACCGCGACGTTCGGCGGCCTGGATCGGCGCCGGGCTGTCGGTGTGCTGGAACACCACGTCCACGCCCTGGTCGATCAGCGCGTTGGCGGCGTCCGCCTCTTTACCCGGATCGAACCACGAGTTGACCCACACCACTTTGATCTCGGTGCCCGGGTTGTATTTGTTCAGGGCCAGTTGAATGGCGTTGATGTCGCGGATCACTTCCGGGATCGGGAACGAGGCGACGTAGCCGATCTTCTTGGTCTTGGTCATCTTCGCCGCGAGGAAACCGCCGACGTAGCGACCTTCATAAGTCCGCGCCAGGTAGGTGCCGAGGTTCTTGTCCTGTTTGTAGCCGGTGGCGTGTTCGAACGTCACTTTCGGGAATTGCTTGGCGACTTTCAGCGTCGGGTTCATGTAGCCAAAAGACGTGGTGAAAATCAGGTCGTAATTGTCCTTGGCCATGTTGCGGATCACCCGCTCGGCGTCAGCGCCTTCGGCGACGTTCTCCACGTAGTTGGTGGTGATCTGCGAACCGAATTTCTCGGCCAGCGCCTTGCGCCCCTGTTCATGCTGATACGTCCAGCCGTGGTCACCGATCGGGCCGATATAGACGAAGCCGACTTTCAGCGGGTCGGCGGCACTGGCGCTCAGGCTGGCGCTCAGACCGATGGCCGCAGCAACGGCGCACAGCAGCTTCTTCAACGGACGTTTGTGCATGAACTCGAACTCCATTTTGTTTTGAGGATGGCGAGCTCAATGCAAATTGCTGACCAACAGGACAACAAAATCAAAAGATCGCAGCCTTCGGCAGCTCCTAAATGAGTTCGCGTGCCCCTGTAGGAGCTGCCGAAGGCTGCGATCTTTTCAATATCAGAACCAACCCAGTGCAACTGACCGGACTCACGCCATCCACTGGTGCGCTAAGGTGTAACGAAACGTTAGCGCCGCCCCGCAGTCAGTAGCTCATCAATCCGATTTCGCTCCCCTGTGCAAAAGGCCCGCAATGCTCACACTCCTCAAGCAAGAAAGCTTTCTGTTGCTGGCCGTGCTCGCCGCCGTCGTTGCGTATCCGCTGGAGCACTGGATGCTGCACAGCGGCCAGCCCGTCGCACTGGGCGCCGGGCTGGTGCTGATTGCCTTTATCGTCGCCGCCTCGATGCGCGTGGCCCATCACGCCGAACTGCTGGCGGAAAAAGTCGGTGACCCCTACGGGACGATGATCCTGACCCTGGCGGCGGTGCTGGTGGAAGTGGTGATCCTGGCGATCATGATGAGCAACGAAGCTTCGCCAACCCTGGTGCGCGACACGATTTACTCGGCGGTGATGCTCGACATCAACGGCATCCTCGGGCTCGCCGCGTTGATGGGCGGGATCAAGCATGGCGAACAGTCCTACAACGATGATTCGGCGCGTAGCTACAGCGTGATGATCCTCACCGCCATGGGCGTTTCCATGGTGGTGCCGGAATTCATCCCCGAAGCGAACTGGAAGGTTTATTCGGCGTTCACCATCGGTGCGATGGTCGTGCTCTACACCTTGTTCCTGCGGATGCAGGTCGGGCCGCACAGTTATTTCTTCAGCTACAGCTACCCGGAAAAACGCCGCAAGAAAGTCCCCGATGAAGAGCCTGAGCCAGTCAACGTAACGCTCAGTATCGCGACGCTGGTTTTCGGTGTGGTGGTGATCGGCGCACTGGCCGAGGTGATGTCCAAGACCCTCGATCTGGGCCTGGAAGGCACGGGCGCACCGCCAGTGATCACGGCGATCCTGGTGGCGGCGATTTCCGCCGCGCCGGAGATTTTGACCGCGTTGCGCGCGGCATTGGCCAACCGCATGCAATCGGTGGTGAACATCGCCATGGGCGCGTCGCTGTCGACGGTGATCCTGACGGTGCCGGTGATGGAGGCGATGGCGCTGTACACCGGCCAGCCGTTTCAGATGGCGATGACCCCAGTGCAGACGGTGATGATTTTCCTGACGTTGATTGTCAGTGCGATCAACCTCAACGACGGAGAAACCAATGCCATCGAAGGCATGACGCACTTTGTGTTGTTTGCGACGTTCATCATGTTGTCGTTGCTCGGTCTTTAAGAGCTTCGCGGGCAAGCCTCGCTCCTACAGGTATAGCGCCGTTCCCATGTCTGGCGAAAACCCTGTAGGAGCGAGGCTTGCCCGCGAAGGCGTCCTATCAGACGCCAGCAATCAACTGCCGAGCCGCCTGGCTGTGATCAGCAATCAAGCCTTTCAGGTCCAGCCCTTCGACCTGCCCATCAATCACCCGCCACTTGCCGCCAATCATCACCCGGTCCGCACGATCCGCGCCGCACAGCAGCAACGCCGACACCGGGTCATGGCTGCCGGAAAAACGCAGTTCATCGAGTTTGAACAACGCCAGGTCCGCTTGCTTGCCCACCGCCAGTTCACCGATATCGGTGCGCCCGAGCAAACTTGCCGAACCTTTGGTCGCCCAGCCCAAAACCAGTTCCGGGGTGATCTTCTCCGCACCGTAACGCAGGCGCTGGATGTACAGCGCTTGGCGCGTTTCGAGCATCATGTTCGACGCATCGTTGGACGCCGAACCGTCCACACCCAGGCCCAGCAACGCACCGGCGGCAGTCAGGTCCAGGGTCGGACAGATGCCGGACGCCAGGCGCATGTTCGAGCTCGGGCAGTGGCAAATGCCGGTGCCGGCGGCGCCGAGGCGGGCGATTTCGTCCGGGTTGAAGTGGATGCCGTGGGCCAGCCAGGTGCGCGGGCCGAGCCAGCCGACGCTGTCCAGGTAATCCACGGTGCGCAGGCCGAAGCGTTGCAGGCAGAAATCTTCCTCGTCGAGGGTTTCCGCCAGATGCGTGTGCAGGCGCACGTCGAGTTTATTCGCCAGTTCGGCGCTGGCGGACATGATTTGCGGAGTCACCGAGAACGGCGAGCATGGCGCCAGGGCGATCTGGATTTGCGCGCCATCGCCACGTTCGTGGTACTCGGCGATCAAACGCTGGCTGTCGGCGAGAATCACTTCGCCTTCCTGCACGGTTTGCTGCGGCGGCAGGCCACCGTCCTTTTCCCCGAGGCTCATGGAACCACGCGTCAGCATGGCGCGCATGCCCAGTTCGCGAACGCTTTCGACTTGCACGTCGATCGCGTTTTCCAGGCCTTCCGGGAACAGATAGTGGTGATCGGCGGCGGTGGTGCAGCCCGACAGCAGCAATTCGGCCAGCGCGACTTTGGTGGCGAGGGCGAGTTTTTCCGGGGTGAGGCGGGCCCAGACCGGGTACAGGGTTTTCAGCCACGGGAACAACGGCTGATTGACCACCGGCGCCCAGGCGCGGGTCAGGGTTTGGTAGAAATGGTGATGGGTGTTGATCAGGCCGGGCAGGATCACATGCTCGCGGGCATCAAAGACTTGTCCACAGGGCGCGGACGGTTGCTGGCCGGCGGCGAGCAGTTCGACGATCAAACCGTCTTGCAACACCAGGCCGCCACGGGCATCGAGGCCATTGGCAGTGAAGATCGCAAGGGGATTTTTTAACCAGGTACGGGTCGCAGGCATGGTGGCCGGCTCCTCTGAAAGTGGGGTTCAGGTTAGCCAGCTCAGTAATTACCCTGTCTGCTGATCCAGGGTCGTCGCGGGGACGAGGTGCGGAGTTTCAAACAAAACCGCGTTGCGGGCAAGCCCGGCCCGACCAGACGACGCATAACCCCGTAGGAGCTGCCGCAGGCTGCGATCTTTTGATCTTGTTTTTCAGCGATCCAGAGGAAAGATCAAGATCAAAAGATCGCAGCCTGCGGCAGCTCCTACGGGGGATTGCGGGGTTACCAGGGAATGGTTTCACCTTTGTAGTTCAAGAAGTGATGCCCGCCCCTGCCGGTGTACGCGTTCACTTGATCCACCAAGCCACGGGTACTGGTTTGCACATCCAGGTCCGCGCCTTCGCCGCCCATGTCGGTTTTCACCCAGCCCGGATGCAGCGACAGCACGGTGAGTTTCTGCTCGCCCAATTGCGTCACGAAGCTGTTGGTCATCGAGTTCAGCGCCGCTTTGCTCGCCTTGTACAACGCCAGTTCCGGGGCGTCCGGCACGGTGACGCTACCCAGCCCCGAACTCATGAACGCCAGTACGCCGCTGCCGTCGCGAATCTGCCCGACGAAACGCTGGGCCAGGTTGATCGGCGCCACGGCGTTGGTGAAAAACAATTGTCCGACTTCGGCCAGTGTCGCACCGCCACCGGGCGTTTGAACGGCCGGGCCCTTGACCCCGGCATTCACGAACAACAGGTCAAACACTTCGCCCTTGAGCTGCTGGCTCAGGGCAATGACGGCCTGCTGATCATCCATGTCGAGTTTTTCGATCCGCACCTTGCCCAGCGCTTGCAGCGCCTCGGCGTTTTGCGGATTGCGCACGGTGGCGGTGACTTGCCAGCCGTCGGCCAGCAGGGTTTTCACCAGCCCGAGGCCCAGGCCCCGGGAGGCGCCGATGATGAGTGCGGTTTTTGCCGTGGACATGAGTGGTTTCCTTGATAAGTGAGGATCATGGATTCAATGGACAGCGTTGACCGAGCCGTTGCTGCAACTCACTGCGCAGGGCGCCGAGTTCGGCCATGCGGGTTTCGATCAGTTTGAGTTTGTCGTGCAGCAATTGCGTGACGGCGCTGTCCGGGTCGGGCGAGTGCCACAACGCGGCGACGCTGTTGCCGATCTCGCCGAGGGTAAACCCCAGCCGTTGAGCGGTCTTGATGTACAGCACCAGTTGCACCATGTCGGCCGGGTAATCGCGATAACCGTTGGCGCTGCGTTGCGCGGCGATCAACCCGCGCTGCTCGTAGAAGCGCAGCGTGTCGCGGCTGACGGCGCTGGCCTGGGCTAATTCACCGATGCGCATCATGGAGTCTCAAAGGGGCTTGACCCTGGAGCATACTCCAGGCTTTAGCCTTGTTGCTCCTTCAATTTATGGAGCAACGCCAATGTGGACTTCAACGCAATATCGCCGGGTGGTGCGCGGCAGTGCCTGGTATGACTTGATCGTCACCGCGGCGTTTGCCACGCCGTGGAGTTTTGCTTTGTTACATGGCGCGTTGTCGGGATTGAGTCAGGCGTTGAATCTGCCCGGGGCGCTGCCGGCATTCGAGCCGATGCACATGCTGATGGCGAATCTTTTGGGCTCGATTGTGTGCGTGTGGGCGGTGTTGCGGATTCGTGATCCGCAGCCGGTTTACGGTCGGTATGACGCGGTGGGGCGGTTCCTGTTTGCGGCTTGGCAGGCGTATGCCCTGGCCCACGGGGCCAGTTCGTTGTTGGTGGTTTTCCTGGTCTTTGAATTGGCGTGGGGCGTGGTTCAGGTGTTGCCGGTGCGGACGCTTTCGCGGGCAAGCCCGCTCCCACAGGGGGGGGTGTAAACCCGATCCATGGTGGGAGCGGGCTTGCTCGCGAAGAGGCCGGACCTGCAAACCGCTAATGTCCCGCCTGCCACGGCTGCCCCAACGACACCGGCGCATACAACCGCGTGCGCACCGCATCCCGTGACAACAACACCAACACCACAATCGTCGCAACATACGGCAGCATCGCCAGCAGACTCGACGGAATCGCCAGCCCCAACCCCTGCGCCACCAAATGCAGGATGCTGGCGAGCCCGAACAGGTACGCCCCCAGCAACAATCGCCACACCCGCCAACTGGCAAACACCACCAGCGCCAGCGCGATCCAGCCGCGTCCGGCGCTCATGTTTTCGGCCCACATCGGCGTATAAGCCAGGGACAAATAAGCCCCGGCCAACCCAGCCATCGCCCCGCCAAACAACACCGCCAGCGTGCGCACGCCCAACACCGGCAAGCCCATGGCACTGGCCGCGTCCGGGTTTTCCCCGACCGCTTGAATGATCAAACCCACGCGACTTTTCAGAATCACCCACGCCACCAGCGCAAACAGCGCGAACGACAAATACACCAGCAGATCCTGGGCAAACAGCATCCGTCCGATCAGCGGAATCTCACTCAAATACGGAATCGCCACTGGCTCAAAACCCGCCAGCGGTTTACCGACCCACGCCGCGCCGACAAAGGTCGACAGCCCCACACCGAAGATCGTCAGCGCCAACCCGGTGGCCACCTGATTGGCGTTGAACACCAGCGCCACCAAGGCAAACAACGACGACAGCAGCATCCCGGCCAACATCGCCAGCAACACGCCGAGCCACAGGTTGCCGCTGTTGAGCGCGACGATAAAACCGATCACCGCGCCAAACAGCATCATGCCTTCCTGGCCCAGGTTGAGGACGCCACTCTTCTCGCAGATCAGTTCGCCCAGGGCCACCAGCAACAACGGCGTCCCGCAACGGACCATGGCGTAGAAAATATTGCTCAGCAGATCGATATCCATCACAGCGCTCCTGCGGTTACGGCGGCGGGTGCGCGGCGAGCCCAGCGCAGGTTCAAACGCGGTCGATACAGAATCAGCACATCACTGGCCAACAGGAAAAACAGCATCATCCCCTGGAACAATTGAGTGATCGCTTGCGGCAGGTTCATGCTCATCTGCGCGCTTTCGCCGCCGATGTACAGCAGCGCCATCAACAGGCTGGAAAACAGAATGCCGATGGGATTGAGCCGCCCGAGAAACGCCACGGTGATCGCCGCGTAGCCGTAACCCGGTGAGACCTGCGGCACCAATTGGCCGATCGGCCCGGTGACTTCGCAAACCCCGGCCAGTCCCGCCAAACCGCCGCTGATCAACAGCGCCAGCCAGATCAGCCGCTTCTCGCGAAAACCGACAAAACCGGCGGCGCGCTTGTCCAGCCCAAGCACTTTGATCTGGAAGCCGACAAAGCTTTTCTGCAACAGCACCCACACCGCAACCAGTGCCAGCAGTGCGAAATACACCCCTTCGTGAACCCGGCCATCCTCTATCAGCAGCGGCAAACGGCTGGCATCGCCAAACATCGCCGACTCCGGGAAGTTGAACCCGGCCGGATCTTTCAGCGGCCCGTGCACGCAAAACAGCAGCAGGTTCAGGGCGATGTAATTGAGCATGATGCTGGTGAGAATTTCGTTGGCGTTGAAGCGCGTGCGCAACCACGCGGTCAGCCCGGCCCACGCGGCACCGGCCAGCGTGCCGGTGAGCAGAATGAACACCAGCGCCCAGCGACTTTGCATGTCGATGATGTTCACGGCCAACGCACTGCCGGCCAGGGCGCCGAGCAGCAACTGACCTTCGGCGCCGATGTTCCAGATCCGCGCCTGATACGCCACCGCCAGGCCCAAGGCGCAGAGCAAAATCGGCAAGGCTTTGACCAGCAACTCGGAGATGCCATACAAGTCGCTGATCGGTGCAATCAGCAACGTATGCAAGGTCAGCAACGGATCATGTCCCAGCGCGATAAACAGCAATGAGCCGCAGCCCAGGGTCAGCGCCGCCGCCAGCAACGGCGAGCACCACAACATCAGGCGTGATTGCTGGCCACGGGGTTCGAGAGAAAGCAGCATGTGAAACTCCGTTAAACCGTTGCGGATACAGGTGAATGAGGGACGTCGAACTGGCCGGCCATCCAGCCGCCGACGTCGATCAGCCGGGTGTCGACGGTGGCCTGGAGCGGAGACAATCGACCGCTGCACAACGCGCCGAGGCGATCGCCAATCTGGAACAGTTCGTCGAGGTCTTCAGAGATCACCAGGATCGCCGCGCCGGCGTCGCGCAGGGCGATCAGTGCGCGGTGAATGGTCGCGGCGGCGCCGACGTCCACGCCCCAGGTCGGGTGCGCGGCCACCAGCAGTTTCGGGCGCTGAAGGATTTCCCGGCCAAGGATGAATTTCTGCAGGTTGCCGCCGGACAGGCTGCGGGCCGGGGTTTTGCTGTCGGGTGTCTTCACGCCGAAGCGGTGGATAATCGCTTCGGCCAGCGCCTCGACGTTGCTGCGTTGAATCAAGCCGTTACTTACCAGCCCTTGTTGAAACGCCGTGAGCAAGGCGTTGTCTGCCAGGCTCAGCTCCGGCACTGCGCCGTGGCCCAGGCGTTCGGCGGGGACGAACGCCAGGCCCAGTTTGCGCCGGGCATCGGGGCGCAAATGAGCGACGGCTGTTTCACCGAATTTGATGATTGAATCGTCGTTGCGGCTCAATCGCTCTTCACCGCTGAGCAACGCCAGCAACTCATCCTGACCGTTGCCCGCGACCCCGGCGATGCCGACGATTTCACCGCTGCGCACTTGCAGGTTGATGTCTTTGAGCGAGCACCCGAACGGGTCCGGGTTGTGCCAGGACAATCCACTTACGTTTAAAAATGTATTGCCGCCGATGACCTTCGGATAGTCGGTGATCAACTCGGCGGCTTCCCCGACCATCAATCGCGCCAGTTGCTGATCCGTGCACTCGGCCGGCACGCAATGCCCGGCCACACGTCCGCCGCGCAGCACCGTGGCGCTATGGCACAACGCGCGGACTTCGCCGAGTTTGTGGCTGATAAACAAAATGCTGCAGCCCTCGGCGGCCAATCGACGCAGGGTGATGAACAACTCGTCGGCCTCTTGCGGGGTCAGCACCGAAGTTGGCTCATCGAGAATCAGCAAGCGAATGTCCTGCATCAGGCAGCGAATGATTTCCACCCGCTGGCGTTCGCCGATCGACAGGCTGTGGACAAGTCGCTCCGGTTCCAGCGCCATGCCGTAGCGCTGGGACACCTCGCGAATTTTCGGTTCGAGTTGTTTCGGCGTCCCGGCCGCCGCGCCCATGGCCAGCGCAATGTTCTGCGCCACGCTCAAGGTTTCGAACAGCGAGAAGTGCTGGAACACCATGCCGATCCCCAGGCCCCGTGCCTGGGCCGGGTTGCGCATGCTGATGCGCTGCCCTTGCCAGATCATCTCCCCGGCATCGGCGTGGGCGACGCCGTAGATGATCTTCATCAGCGTGCTTTTGCCCGCACCGTTTTCGCCCAGCAGCGCATGGATTTCGCCGGGAGCAATGCTCAGGTCGATGGCGTCATTGGCCAGGCAACCGGGGTAGCGCTTGGTGATGTTGCGCAATTGCAGGCGTGGGGCTTTATTGGGGATCGGCACGGGGTTGGGCATGACTGACTCGGGTCGATTGGAGTTATGCCTGTGGATAAAGCAATTTTCTGGCCATTGAGTCAGGAATTTTCGCAAAGCCTTGCCGGCAAGGGTTTCGCGGGGGCGGCCGGAACTGTTTCGCTGATGAATCAGGCACCACGAGAGGGCAAGGTTGTTGATCAGGCTCCGGTTTTGCCCACCTCAATTTGATCAAAAAACGAGCAGTGGGCTGCAAGCTATGCCGGACATGGGGCAGCGCCAGCCATGAACGGGTTATCCACAGATTGCTCCACAGTATTTGTGCGCAAGCTCAACGCTCGGGCATAAGCACTGTGTGGCTATCTTCTAAAGGTGATAAACCGAGCTAACTGATTGTTTTTTCGTGGATTTAGGTTTTTTGATAGCACTTTGGACGAAAAGTGAACAAAGCCCGCAAAGCCGCATGACAGAAGGGTTACAGCGGAATGTACTCAGGTTATCCACAGCCGGGTGCACAGCAGATGTGGGCAAGTGTGGAATGCACGGGAAATGGTGGATGCCCTAAAAGATCGCAGCCTTCGGCAACTCCTGTAGGAGCTGCCGAAGGCTGCGATCTTTTGATCTTGTTTTTAACGCTCCAACAAAATCCGCCCGCGACTCAAGTCCGCCAGGTGCAATTGCAGGGTTTCGATCTGTGCTTCGCCAATCGCCAATTTCAGATCTACGCCGTTAGCGGTAAACGCTTCGTCCACCACCAACCCACCCAACTCCGCCACCCGCAACTTCACCAGCGCCAACTCCCCAAACCCACAGGCACAACTCACCGGCACGCGGCTGATCAGCTCAACCTTCGGCGCCCCTTGCAGGCATTTGTTCGCGCCGCCGCCATAGGCACGGGCCAAACCACCGGTGCCGAGTTGAATGCCGCCGTACCAACGAATCACCAGCACCGCGACCTGATCACAATCCTGGGCTTCAATCGCCGCCAGAATCGGCCGGCCCGCCGTGCCGCCAGGTTCGCCATCGTCATTGCTGCGGTACTGGTCGCCAAGCTTCCAGGCCCAGCAATTGTGCGAGGCGTTCAAGTCGCTGTGCTGCTCGATGAACGCCTGGGCTTCGGCCGGGCTGCTGATTGGCCCGGCGAAGGTGATGAAGCGGCTTTTGCGAATCTCTTCGCGGTATTCGCAAAAACCGCTGAGGGTAAAAGGCATAAAGAACTTAGAGCGTCGGTGTCAGGCCGCAGCCCTTGAGGATGATGCGGATCAGGTTGTCGCCGGCGTCTTCCATGTCTTGCTTGGTCAGCTTGGTGCGACCGCTGACACGGCAGATTTGCGTGGCGAAATCGGCATAGTGCTGAGTGCTGCCCCACAACAGGAAAATCAGGTTCACCGGGTCGACCGGGTCCATTTTTCCGGCGTCGATCCACGCCTGGAATACGGCGGCCCGGCCCTGGAACCAGGCGCGATAGTCCTGATTGAAATATTCGGTCAGGCATTCGCCGCCGCTGATCACTTCCATCGCGAAAATCCGCGAGGCTTGAGGTTGGCGTCGGGAGAATTCCATTTTGGCGCGGATGTAACGGGTCAGTGCTTCGGCCGGATCGTCCTCGGCGGTCAGTGTGTTGAAGGTGCTGTCCCACAACTCGATGATGTTGCTCAGTACCGCCACGTACAACCCAAGCTTGTTGGTGAAGTAGTAATGCAGGTTCGCTTTGGGCAACCCGGCATTCTGGGCGATGGTGTTCATGCTGGTGCCTTTGAACCCGTGTCGGGCGAATTCATCTTCGGCGGCTTTGAGGATCGTCTCTTCGTTCTTCTGACGAATGCGGCTGGCAGGTTTGCCGCCGTGGGCGGGGACTTCAAAGGTCATAGGCACTTCCGAAATAGTCTGTGGGTGCAACCAGTGCGTTGATAGCGCACCCACAGGTTTCAGACAAGTCCTGAGGCAATAAAACCCCTATGGCTGCTCGATCGGCGCGTTTTTTAACGGGGTATTGGCGTCAAGCATTTGGGTTTTCGATTCGGGCAGCAATAGGCACATCAAAATCGCGGTGATACCGCCGCTGGTGATCGCCGAGTCGAACAGGTTTTGCACCAGTTTCGGCAGCAGGTGCAACAGGCTCGGTTGTGCGGCAATCCCCAGGCCGACGCCGAATGATGTGGCGATGATCAACATGCTGCGCCGGTCCAGCGGCGCCTGGGCGAGGATGCGTACACCGGCGGCCGCGACACTGCCGAACATCACCAGGGTTGCACCGCCCAAAACCGGTTTGGGAATCTGCTGCAACACAGCGCCAATCAGCGGAAACATCCCGAGGCAAAACAGCACGGCACCGATGTACAACCCAACGTAACGGCTGGCGACACCGGTCAACTGGATCACCCCGTTGTTCTGCGCAAACGTGGTGTTGGGGAAGGCGCTGAACGTCGCGGCAATCAGGCAACTGAAACCGTCACCGAGCACGCCGCCCTTGAGTCGGCTTATATAAGAAGGGCCGCTGATGGGCTGTCGGGCGAGCATGCAATTGGCCGTGAGATCGCCGACGGTTTCGAGGGTGCTGATCAGATAAATCAGCGCGACCGGTAGGAAAGCTGCCCAGTCGAAGCTGAAACCGAACCGGAACGGGATCGGAAGACTGATCAGGGGCACGTCAGGCAATGGCTGCGGGACGAGTTTGCCGCTGAACCAGGCGGCGAGGCTGCCGAGCACCAGGCCGATGATGATCGCCGAAAGACGAACCCACGGGGTATTCGAGCGATTGAGCAAAACAATTGTCACCAGCACAAACAGACCCAGCGCCAGATTCCCCGGCGCGCCGAAATCCGCCGCGTTGAATCCCCCGCCCAGGTCAGTGATACCGACCTTGATCAGGCTGATGCCGATCAGCGTAATGACAATCCCGGTCACCAGCGGCGTGATCACCCGGCGCAACTGGCCGATGAAACGGCTCAAGACGATCTGCACCACGGCGCCGAAAAAACACACGCCGAAGATCATCGCCAGAATGTCTTCCGGGCTGCCGCCCCGTTGCTTGACCAGAAACCCCGCCGACAGCACCGCGCCCAAAAACGCAAAACTGGTGCCTTGCAGGCAAATCATCCCGGCGCCAATGCCAAATGGCTTACGGGCCTGAATGAACGTTCCTACACCGGAAACCATCAGCGCCATGCTGATCAGGTACGGCAAATGCGCGGTCAGCCCCAAGGCCGAGCCGATCACCAGCGGCGGGGTGATGATGCCGACGAAACTGGCGAGCACGTGTTGCAGGGCGGCGAGGATCGCGGCGAGGGGTTTTGGGCGATCGTTGAGGCCGTAGATCAGATCGCTTGGGGTTGAGGATTCTGGCTGCATGGGCGTAGGAACTCATTGCTGACGGATCGAGGTTTCTGATCATTGCAAAAAGCTGTCCAAGTGCTCAGGTTATTGCTCTGTTTTTGATGTTTGGTCCAACGTGGCCGGGCTTCAACGTTTTTTCAGCGTGTCGCCGCCAGGCTCTCCAGAAAGCTTTCCAGCACCAAATGGGGGCGGCGGCCCTTGCGCGTGACCGATGCGAGGCTCAGGTCATAAAACCTCACGGTCGGTTTGAGTGCGCGCAACCGGCCCTGCTGAACCCAGAGGTTGGCGTAGTGATCGGGCAGGTAACCGATGTAGCGTCCGGTCAGAATCAGGAACGCCATGCCTTCGCGGTCCGAAGCGCTGGCGGTGCAATTGAGCGCCTGGTAATGCGCCTGGATGTCGGCGGGCAGGCGGAAGGTCGGGGCGATGGCGTCCTGACTATTGAGTCGCCCGTCGTCCAGTTGCTTGTCGTCGACGTAAAACAACGGATGCCCGACTGCGCAATACAGCAGCGAACGTTCGCTGTAGAGCGGTTGATATTCCAGGCCCGATAGCGCGCTGGCTTGCGGCACCACGCCCACATGCAGGCGTCCGTCGAGCACGCCTTGTTCGACTTCGTTGGGGGCGATCATGCGAATCTGGATCTGCACGTCCGGCCCGCGTTCCTTCAACTGCGCCAACGCGTGGGTGATGCGCATGTGGGGCAGGGTGACCAGGTTGTCGGTCAGACCGATGGTCAGCTCGCCGCGCAAGTGTTGGTGCAGGCCGTTGACCTCGGTGCGGAAACTTTCCAGCGCACTTAATAGCTGCAAGGCCGATTGGTAAACCTCGCGGCCCTCTTCGGTCAGGGAAAACCCGGCGCGCCCCCGTTGGCACAGACGCAGGCCGAGGCGTTGTTCCAGGTCGCTCATTTGCTGGCTGATGGCCGAGCGGCCGATGCCCAGCACCGATTCCGCCGCAGAGAAGCCGCCGCACTCCACCACGCTGCGGAAGATCCGCAATAAACGAATATCAAAGTCGCTGACTTGGGCCAGAGGGTCGGGGCGTCGAGTACTCATAAGTTTAGTGCTGGCCTGACTGAACGTTAGAAGAGTTGGGTTTCACCGACTCTATCTCCGTGGCAATTTAGCTGCAAGAACGCTTTTGATCTCTACGTTGCTTATTGCCCTGCGAGGTTTTAGTCATGAACTTGCCCGAAAACGCCCCGTCTTCCCTGGCCAGCCAGCTCAAACTGGATGCGCACTGGATGCCCTACACCGCCAACCGCAATTTCCAGCGCGATCCGCGACTGATCGTTGCCGCCGAAGGCAGTTGGCTGACAGACGACAAGGGCCGCAAGGTTTACGACTCGCTCTCGGGCCTGTGGACCTGTGGTGCCGGGCACACTCGCAAGGAAATTCAGGAAGCGGTGGCCAAGCAATTGGGCACTCTCGATTACTCGCCAGGTTTCCAGTACGGCCATCCGTTGTCGTTCCAGTTGGCCGAGAAAATCACTGACCTGACGCCGGGCAATCTGAACCATGTGTTTTTCACCGACTCGGGTTCCGAGTGTGCGGACACCGCAGTGAAGATGGTCCGTGCTTACTGGCGCCTGAAAGGCCAGGCGACCAAGACCAAAATGATTGGCCGTGCCCGTGGTTATCACGGTGTGAACATCGCCGGCACCAGCCTTGGCGGCGTGAACGGCAACCGTAAACTGTTCGGCCAAGGCCTGATGGACGTCGATCACCTGCCGCACACCTTGCTGGCCAGCAATGCTTACTCCCGTGGCATGCCGAAAGAGGGCGGTATCGCCCTGGCGGACGAACTGCTGAAGTTGATCGAACTGCACGACGCGTCGAACATCGCCGCTGTGTTTGTCGAGCCAATGGCCGGTTCCGCTGGCGTGCTGGTTCCGCCTGAGGGTTACCTCAAGCGTCTGCGCGACATCTGCGATCAGCACAACATCCTGCTGGTGTTCGATGAAGTGATCACCGGTTTCGGCCGTACCGGCTCGATGTTCGGCGCCGACAGCTTCGGCGTGACCCCGGACTTGATGTGCATCGCCAAGCAAGTCACCAACGGCGCGATCCCGATGGGCGCGGTGATTGCCAGCTCCGAGATCTATCACACGTTCATGAACCAGGCGACGCCGGAATACGCGGTGGAATTTCCCCACGGCTACACCTATTCGGCACACCCGGTGGCCTGTGCCGCTGGCTTGGCGGCACTCGACCTGCTGCAAAAGGAAAACCTGGTGCAGAGCGTGGCCGAAATCGCGCCGCATTTCGAAAATGCGCTGCACGGTCTGAAAGGTTCGAAGAACGTTATCGATATTCGTAACTACGGCTTGGCCGGTGCGATCCAGATTGCCCCGCGTGACGGCGACGCGATTGTGCGTCCGTTCGAAGCGGGGATGGCGCTGTGGAAAGCCGGGTTCTACGTGCGCTTCGGCGGCGACACCCTGCAGTTCGGCCCAACCTTCAACAGCAAGCCGCAGGACCTGGATCGTCTGTTCGACGCGGTCGGCGAAGTGCTGAACAAGATCGACTGATTCGACATGACCTGTAGGAGCAAGGCTTGCCTGCGATGGGGTCCTTGAGGCCGCCTTCGCGAGCAAGCTCTGCTCCTACAAAAGCTAAGCGGGCGTCCCTTGATGGGCGCCGGTGAACAAAAATTCAGGAGTACCGCATGAGCCTCATCCCGCATTTGATCAATGGCGAACTGGTGACCGAAGAAGGTCGCACGGCTGACGTGTTCAACCCCTCGACCGGCAAAGCCATCCACAAGCTGCCATTGGCCAGCCGCGAAACCATTCAGAAAGCCATCGATGCGGCCAAGGCTGCGTTCCCGGCCTGGCGCAACACGCCGCCGGCCAAACGGGCCCAGGTGATGTTTCGTTTCAAGCAATTGCTGGAACAGAACGAAGCGCGCATCGCTCAGTTGATCAGCGAAGAGCACGGCAAGACGCTGGAAGATGCTGCTGGTGAGCTGAAGCGCGGGATTGAGAACGTCGAGTTCGCCTGTGCCGCGCCGGAAATCCTCAAGGGCGAGTACAGCCGCAACGTTGGGCCGAACATCGATGCGTGGTCGGACTTCCAGCCGTTGGGCGTGGTGGCGGGTATCACCCCGTTCAACTTCCCGGCGATGGTGCCGCTTTGGATGTATCCGCTGGCGATCGTCTGCGGCAACTGCTTCATCCTCAAGCCGTCCGAGCGTGATCCGAGCTCGACGCTGCTGATCGCTCAGTTGTTGATCGAAGCCGGTCTGCCTAAAGGCGTGTTGAGTGTGGTGCACGGTGACAAGGCTGCGGTGGACGCGCTGATCGAAGCGCCGGAAGTCAAAGCGCTGAGCTTTGTCGGTTCGACGCCGATTGCCGAGTACATCTACGCCGAAGGCACCAAGCGCGGCAAGCGCGTCCAGGCACTGGGCGGCGCGAAGAACCATGCGGTACTGATGCCGGATGCGGATCTGGACAATGCCGTTAGCGCACTGATGGGCGCGGCGTACGGTTCTTGCGGCGAGCGTTGCATGGCGATTTCGGTGGCCGTGTGCGTCGGTGACCAGGTGGCGGATGCGCTGGTGGCCAAGTTGGTGCCGCAAATCAAGGCACTGAAGATTGGTGCGGGCACTTCGTGTGGATTGGACATGGGGCCGCTGGTTTCCGGTCAGGCTCGCGACAAAGTCAGTGGCTATATAGAAGACGGCGTTTCTTCGGGGGCGAGCCTCGTGGTGGATGGTCGTGGTCTGAGTGTGGCCGGGCATGAGGAAGGATTCTTCCTGGGGGGCTGCCTGTTCGATAACGTCACGCCTGAGATGCGCATCTATAAAGAAGAGATCTTCGGGCCGGTGCTGTGTGTCGTTCGGGTGAACAGCCTGGAAGAGGCGATGCAACTGATCAACGATCATGAGTATGGCAACGGTACCTGCATCTTTACCCGTGACGGGGAAGCGGCGCGGTTGTTCTGCGATGAGATTGAAGTCGGTATGGTTGGCGTTAACGTGCCGTTGCCGGTGCCAGTGGCTTATCACAGTTTTGGCGGCTGGAAGCGTTCGTTGTTCGGCGACCTGCATGCGTATGGCCCTGATGGCGTGCGGTTTTACACCCGCCGCAAGGCGATTACACAGCGCTGGCCGCAACGGGCGAGCCATGAAGCGTCGCAATTCGCTTTTCCTAGCTTGTAAGTAGAAGGCGCAGAGGCCGGCTCCTTGGAGTCGGCCTCTGCGTTTCTGGGCTTTTTTGACCTATATGACAGAATTGTGAAATTAGGTGTTGACGGCAGATTCTGGAAGTCTATAATTCGCCCCACTTCCGGCGCAGTCGAAACGGAAAACTCCTTGGTAAACATAGAGTTATGCAGGTTTCGACAGCGAGTTGCTTCAGATCATCGAAGCCCAGAAAGAGTTGATAGG
>NZ_JBAGKV010000025.1:0-97549 GCF_037049705.1 Janthinobacterium sp. LPB2021202312-11-4
TTAGCCGCAATACATCAGAGAATTAACAAGAATATGGAATTGCCAATATCTGACTTGATCATAGTTTCAATATCCAAGCTCATTGATGATGCTCAAGTTGAATCAAGAGAACCAACCCACTATGACCTTGAAGTACAAATCGGCAAGGCTGGGCTAACATCGGCTGACCCGAAAGCCCAAGGCCAGACTGTAGGCAAAGCTAAAAGAATTCGTGCAGTGCTTAATTGGGCAATAGAAAATAATCCACAAGGTGGGAGTAAGCTAATTGCCTTAATTCTGTCGCAGGTCAAGGCTGTTGGTGGTTTTCGAGAAACATCCCCAAATTTTGTTGGCAAAGAGCAGATATTAAATGCAATAAGCGCCTTTGATTCTGAGAGTTACTCCTTATCTGAGCACGGTGATATTCGCCCAAAAATACTAGACAACCTTAATGGTCGCCACCTAACAGAAGCCCTTCAAACTTATGCTCAGAGAGCCAAGCGAGGCTCTGAAGATGCAGCCCTACTTTCTGGCACAGGCAAAGACCTACTTGAAGCGACAGCAAAGCATATAATTCATACAAAATTTGGATATCATCCAACAAATGCAAACTTTCCAGTGCTTATGGGGCAGGCATATGCAGCATTGCAAATGGCGACTCCTGAAACCCCTAGAGAGGCGAATGAGGCTGCCATAAAAGAATACGAGCGAGCAGCATTTAATATGGCCACCTCAATAAACAAAGTAAGAAACAAAGAAGGCACAGGGCACGGCAGATTATGTATCTCAGCATTGAGCCAAGAAGAATCTCACAGCATCATTGAATCCGTTGGTGTTATCGCTGAATTCCTCTTGAACCGCCTCAAGGTCAGCAGCTAACAAATTATTCAAGAGGCGACGCTGCACAGCGGCGCACCCTTAATTTCAACACTAGATTAAAAGAGGAGCGGAGCAGCATTGACCAGTTACTTGCCACAATGGATCACAGATTTAGCCTCAATTCTTACAATATTTGGCTTTATAATTACTTTACTTCTTCTTCAAGAGGCAAAGGAAATCCGTAAGTCTTTTATTAGAAAAGCAAGAATTCCTGAAATCGTTACCGACCTAGAAAGAATTTCTAAAGAGCTAATAAGGAACTTGCAAAGCAGCCAAGATGGCGTTAGGGCAGCTCATGAAAATATTCATAGAGCTATTGGATTACTTGAAAGCATAGAATCTAAGCTATCCGAAACTGACAAAATAAAAATTAAGACTTTTATCACAAATACAAGACAGGCAATTAGCGAAAGCATTGATGAAGATGGTTATTGGGATATATATTCAATATCTTAGCGCAATAACTACTTACCTACAGCAATTAGCCAAAGATGTGCGGTGGAACTAACATGAATATTACAAATGAAAAAGAGCAGCTGATCACCCAACTTATACGAGAAACTTTAGCAAGGTCTGTTACCTGGAGCGCTCAGCAGCCTCCATACTCGCTAAGAACGGCAACTGAAAACTTCATACCCCTTTATCTTCAATGCCAATATAAAAATCGCACTATCGGCATCTATGAACTTAGGCAAAAGTATTTTACCGATGAAGAATCATATTTTTGGACAGACTCATTAGGTATTTGTATTGTTCAAGATGATAATTATGTTATCTGGCAAATAGAAGAATATTCACCTTCACTAAAAGAATTATTCCAACTAGCAAGGCATCAAGCTGCTGGAATACGTGACCTTCTTGGTCTGTAATCTAACGAGGTATTGCAATTCGCGCCTGTTGCGCTGGACAGCTGGTAAGTCGTGAATTTACGGACTGCTTTTGCACAGCAAAATCTCCAAGGTGCGAATTACATACTATCGTCAAGCTTAGCGTTAAATTCTTCAAGGAATGTCGATGAACACACATGAAATTGTAGACATCCAATCTCTACTTGATCTTATAAATGAAATTAAAACACATGCACAGGACAAGGAGTTATTCTTTAGAGGCCAACAAAAACATTTTGAAAAAATTACACCGTCTATTGATCGCGACAATTACATCCAAAACGAAGACACACTTTTTAGAGAATACATAACAAAAAATCCAAATGAATTTAGCTCTGAAAAGTCAACCTTTGACAAACTAGTAAAGATGCAACACTACAACTTACCAACTAGATTGCTAGACATAACATCCAACCCACTCATAGCTTTATTTTTTGCAACTGAAGAGAATGCCGAATATGAAGGCGATGACGGCGAACTTATTATTTTCGAAATCCCCAATAGCAAAATAAAGCATTATGACTCTGACACCGTTAGTGTAATTTCAAATATAGCAAAACGACCATGTAACGGACTGGATTTATCTAAACTTGATTATGATGCAGAGATAGCGAGCGGCATTAAACAGTTTAACAACGAAACAGACATAAAATATCTGCTTCATGAAATAAAGCATGAAAAACCCCATTTCCAAAATTTAATAAAGAGGAAGCACTTAGAGTCTATCATCTGCGTCAGGCCACTACTAAATAACAGGAGACTAATAAATCAAGATGGTGCCTTTTTACTTTTTGGAATTTGCAAATCCAAGGAGACCCTTGCAACTTACGACGATACAGGATTCAAACCAATTCGTATCAAAGTAAAAAATAAACCATCCATCCGCGAATCATTAACGTTGCTTGGCATAACTTACGACAAGGTTTATCCAGAGCTTGATACGACAGCCAAATATCTAAAATTTAAATATAAAAACAAACCGCAAATATCCACCAAGCCCGAGATCAACAAGGTCAGCACTCCGCCTGATGTTGATGTACGATTTGCATTCTAACGGCGGCTAAAGTCGTTCGCTGCGCTCACTCGACCGACCACGGCTTAACTACACTTCGCCGCCTCTAACGCATAGCGCTAGTCAGCACGCACCGCATGGAACGCATCAGCATCTTCCCACTCTGCCCTGTCGACCCTAATGCAGCTCGGAGCATCAACAGCTAAGCGCACCTGCCCATGCTCAATCTCAGCCAAGGTTACGGTGATACCTTTAGTGAGAGCAGCAACAAGCGCGTCAACATCAACGGTATTTGGATTAATGGATATTTTGAGGCTTTCGTCAGGACGACGTGAAAGAACTAATTTGCCCATGTTCGACTACTCCCTGTCTTGGTTGAGAGCTTGAGTGTAGACGCCAACGCGCGATCACCAATCGAACTCAACATGAGAGCAAAAGAGTTTTCAAACATGCCATATAGGGCTCTAAAAGCGCGCTGTAGAGCTTTTATTCAAAAAGCCTTGCTGGTGGCGACGAGTGGTTGAAAAGCAGCACGCGGCGCATCTACGGGGCTTAGCGGGAGTTACCCACGATTAACCCACAGCTTTATCCACAGGCAGCCACAAACCGTTGCCTTGCAATCAGCAAAACCACGCCTTATCTTGTGTGCACAGATTGCAAACACTACTAGATGTAGTGGTGTAGCAGAAGGGATGTTCTACGGATCATGACGCTCAGTCGCCAAACGTAACGCCATGACCCGCACTATTCCGAAGCACGCATTCTGATACGCATGAATCTGGAGAAGGCATGCATTTAGCCTAAGTTGTGACGGTCACGTCAACGACTTGCTGCTGAGTGGTGTCGCTTCCTGACGATTGCACCACTTGCAACACGTATAGGAATTTCACCATGCAGCGTCGTAATAATCGCCGTTCACCAGCACCCCGCACCAAGAGCGTTTATGTCCATCGTTACAGCCGTTTCAGGTTCGGACACTGGGAAAACGTGTGCCAGCACTATCGCAGCCTCCCACGACAACTGCTTTTAGACTTCTGATTCATCGCTGACAGAGCGGCCAGCCCTCAATAGCTGGCCGCTCCAGATGAACGACACCCCGACTCCACCCCAACTCTATGCACCGGCAGCCCCTCAAAGAGATTGCTAGTGTCACGCATAGAGCCTCACAGACCGCATGGACAAACAGCCACGCACAGCCTAGCTCGCATCTTGGACAGGAATTATCGGGCACGATGATGTACGCTCACGAATGGAACACATAGGTGTTCTACACAGGTGTCACACATTGAGTTTTTTGGTGAAGAAAAGTCTTTTAGAACAAAGACTTAGGAGATGGAGGCAACCCCACCAGCCACACCCCGGCACACAATGTTCCCGCTGTGGCTGCTGCCTTCCGGCTCTGACCAGGTTCACGGGTAATCGTTGCGGGGGGACCGATGGAGTCACCATAACGACATTCACCTGACGGCGAACGGCGCCATTGTACCTATCTGAGACGAAGTTACAACCGTTCGCGCGGATTAAAAAATATGAGCGGCGTCAAGGACATGCGGCGACCCAAAAAGATCGCAGCCTTCGGCAGCTCCTACGTGAATAGGCGTACACCTGTAGGAGCTGCCGAAGGCTGCGATCTTTTGACCCTATTGCGCCAACACCTCATCCGCCCTGCCGCCCTCCTGCTGGATCACCAGATGGATAAAGTGCAGCTTGGCAATCACCGCCGACGGCAGCACGAACGGATAGAAATCCGGCTGCCCCATGCTCCGCGACAACTCATTGAGCATGCCCGCCAGCTCGATCCACGCATTGACGAACGACAGGAACGCCGCGCCGCCAGGATGCTGGGGGTCGTAGAGCGTGCTGAGCGGGAATGGCTGGTAATCGAAGTCCATTTCCCGGGCGCTCATGCCAAAGCCCAGGGCGGTGTCCACGGCGTCCATCATGTGCAGGTAGTGAGCCCAGGTTTCGGCCCAGTCTTCCCACGGATGCATCGTCGCGTAGGCACTGACGAACTGTTGTTGCCAGTCCAGCGGCGCACCGTCCTGGTAGTGCCGCTCCAGGGACTCGGCATAGCTCGCACGCTCGTCGCCGAACAGGCCACGAACCGGCTCAAGCCACTGACTGTTGGCGATCAGTCGATCCCAGTAGTAGTGGCCAACTTCGTGACGAAAGTGCCCGAGCAATGTGCGATAAGGCTCGTGCATCTGCACCCGGACCTGTTCGCGATGGGCGTCGTCCGCTTCCTTGATATCGAGGGTAATCAGACCGTTGGCGTGACCGGTGGTGGGCGGCTTGCCTTCGAGGTCGACACCGACAAAATCGAAAGCCAGGCCGGTTTCTTCGTCCACTGTCTTAGGGATGACCTGCAAACCGAGGCTGACCAGTTGCGCGATCAGACGCCGCTTGGCCGTCTCGACCTTGCGCCAGCGCTCAGGGTTTTCCGGTATCGATAGATCCGGGATGGTGTGATTCAGGCTGCAGGCGATGCACAGCGCATCGTGGTCGTTGGCGGGAAGCAGCCAGTTGCACGCGGCCGGGGAATCGAGATTGGCACAACGGCGGAACACACCAGCCTCGGGATCGGCGTCGAGCAGCCAGGTGTCCGCTTGCGCGCCGGGTTGCAGCGAAGACAAACGGCTCTGTTCCGGCTGATAGCCCAACGCCGCCGAGCAGGCCAGGCACTGGCTGTTGCGAAAGAACAACGATTGCCCGCAGCGACACTGCCAGACCTTGCTGTTGCGCGAGCTCTCGCCGATGAAAGGCGCGGCGATGCGGGAACTGAGCTGTTCGAAGAAGCGGTACATGGCGGACTCTCCCTGAGGGGTGCCAAGACTAGATCATTTGCGCCTCAGGATCGTTCCCGCATTTTTATAAAATCAAAAGATCGCAGCCTCGTTTCACTCGGCAGCTCCTACGGGGTTGTACGGCTGCCGAAGGCTGCGATCTTGGCGATCTTAAACGTCGATGCCGTACTTCTTCAGGAACACCACAAACGCCTCTTCATCCAGCACCTTCAAACCCAGCTCGCTGGCCTTGGCCAGTTTCGAGCCTGCCCCCGGCCCCGCGACCACGCAATGGGTCTTGGCCGACACCGAACCCGCCACCTTGGCGCCAAGGCTCTCAAGTTTATCCTTGGCCACATCGCGGCTCATCAGCTCCAGCGAACCGGTCAGCACCCAGGTCTGCCCGGCCAGCGGCAAGCCTTCGACGACTTTCTTCTCGCTCTGCCAGTGCATGCCGAAATCACGCAACTGCTTTTCCGCCGCTTCAGCAATCCGGCGATTTTCTTCGACGGCGAAAAACTCGCGAACCGAATTCGCCTGCTTCTCCGGCAATGCCTGACGCATGTCCAGCCAGTCGGCGTCGAACACGCCTTGCAGCGAGCCGAACTTGTCCGCGAGTTTCTGCGCCCCGCCCGGCCCTACCGACGGGATGTGCAACTTGTCGAGGAAGCCGCCGAGGGTGGTGCTGGCGGAAAACTCCGCGCCCAATTCGCCCTGATCCTGGATCTGTAAACCGTGCTTGAGCAACTGGGCAATCACTTGCTGGCTGTGCCCATCGCCAAAGAAGCTGTGGATCTCGTAAGCCACTTCCAGGCCGACATCCGGCAAGTACGTCAACACTTGCGGCAGCGCCTGCTGAACCCGCTCCAGCGAACCCAGGGAGCGCGCCAGCACCTTGGCCGTCTCTTCGCCGACGTCGGGAATCCCGAGGGCGTAGATAAAGCGAGCCAGGCTCGGTTTTTTGCTGTCGTCGATGGCGCTGAGCAGTTTTTTGCTCGACAGCTCGGCAAAACCTTCCAGGTCGACAATGTCTTCGAACTTCAGGGCGTAGAGATCGGCCGGCGAACTCACCAAGCCTTCATCCACCAATTGCTCGACGCTCTTGTCGCCCAGGCCTTCGATGTCCATGGCGCGGCGGGAGACGAAGTGAATGATCGCCTGCTTCAACTGCGCGCCACAGGCCAGGCGACCGACGCAGCGATACACCGCGCCCTCGCTGACGGTCTCGCGACCTTTGCTGCGCTTGACCAGTTGCGTGCGCTCCACGTGGGAACCGCACACCGGGCACTGCTCGGGAATCTGCACCGGCCGCGCATTTTCCGGACGACGCTCAAGGACCACTTGCACCACTTGCGGGATCACATCACCGGCGCGGCGAATGATCACCGTGTCGCCAATCATCAAGCCCAGGCGCGCGACTTCATCCATGTTGTGCAACGTGGCGTTGGCCACGGTCACGCCGGCCACCTTGACCGGCTTCAAGCGCGCCACCGGCGTCACCGCGCCGGTGCGGCCGACCTGGAACTCCACGTCGAGCAACTCGGTGAGTTCTTCCATCGCCGGGAATTTATGGGCAATCGCCCAACGCGGTTCACGGGCGCGAAAACCCAGTTCACGCTGCGAGGCAATGCTATTGACCTTGAACACCACACCGTCGATTTCATAGGCCAGCGCGTTGCGGCGCTCGCCGATGTCGCGGTAGTAATCCAGGCATTCATCGATGCCGTGAGCCAGTTTCAATTCATGACTGATCGGCATGCCCCAGGCCTGCAACTGCTTGAGATTGCCGATGTGCGTGTCGGCGATGTCCGCCGAAATCTGGCCGATGCCGTAGCAGCAGAATTCCAGTGGGCGGTTGGCGGTGATCTTCGAATCCAGTTGGCGCAAGCTGCCGGCCGCCGCGTTACGCGGGTTGGCGAAGGTCTTGCCGCCGACTTCCAGTTGCGTGGCGTTGAGCCGCTCGAAACCGGCCTTGGACATAAACACTTCGCCGCGTACTTCCAGGGTCGCCGGCCAGCCAGTGCCGTGCAGCTTGAGCGGGATGTTGCGCACGGTGCGCACGTTGACGCTGATGTCTTCGCCGGTGGTGCCATCGCCGCGCGTGGCGCCGCGCACCAGCACGCCGTCCTGATACAACAGGCTGACCGCCAGGCCATCGAGTTTCGGTTCACAGCTGTATTCCACCGCCGCGCCGCCACCGAACAGATCACCGGCCGGCAAGTCGAGGCCTTCGGTCACCCGGCGATCGAACTCACGCATGTCGGTTTCTTCGAAGGCGTTGCCGAGGCTGAGCATCGGCACTTCGTGACGCACTTGGGTGAACGCCGACAGCGCCGCACTGCCGACACGCTGGGTCGGCGAGTCGCTGGTGATCAGTTCGGGATTGGCGGCTTCGAGAGCCTTGAGCTCGTGGAACAACCGATCGTATTCGGCGTCAGGAATACTCGGCTCATCCATCACGTGATAGCGATAGTTGTGCTGATCCAGCTCAGCGCGCAGCTCTAGAATGCGGGTTTTGGCGGCGGTCATGGGTGTTCTCTCATAAAGCAAAAGAGCAGCCGAGGCTGCTCAATCTCATCAAGATCAAGAGATCGCAGCCTCGTTTCACTCGACAGCTCCTACCGTCATTCGTGATGCCTGTAGGAGCTGTCGAGTGAAACGAGGCTGCGATCTTTTGACTTTAGCGTTTCTGGGTCAAGGCGCGACGCTCAAACTCAACGATGCGCTGACGGTAGTGCTCAATCGTCTGGGCGGTCAGCACGCTGCGCTGGTCGTCTTTCAGTTCGCCATTCAGTTCTTGAGACAGCTTGCGTGCCGCAGCCACCATCACATCGAAGGCTTGCTTTGGATGACGCGGACCTGGCAGGCCGAGGAAGAAGCTCACCGCCGGGGTGCTGAAGTGGTCGATATCGTCCAGATCAAAGATGCCCGGCTTGACCGCATTGGCCATGGAGAACAGCACTTCACCGTTACCCGCCATGCTTTCGTGACGGTGGAAAATATCCATTTCGCCAAAACGCAGACCGCTTTCCAGGATGTTTTGCAACAGCGCCGGGCCCTTGAAGCCGGCAGCGTCGCGGCAGATCACACTGATCACCAGCACTTCTTCGGCTTGCGGCTGCTCTTTGTCGCTGACCGCAGGCGAGGCCTTGGTGTCATCCGGGAAATCGTCGTCACGGCTACTGAAGCTCGGGCCGCCGTCCAGGTCCAGGCTGAGGTTCATGTCGCCCTGGGATGGCTCGCCATGGCTACGCTTGCCGCGTTTGGAACCCGACTCACGGGGCTCCCGGGCCGGCATGCTCACCGACGGCAGATCGTGCTCGTCCAGTTGCGGCTCTTTATGGGTATCCAGCACCCGTGGCGGGCCCAACAGCTCGGCGCTGGTGTCCTCGTCCGGCAGGTTGGACAAACTTCGATCAAGACGGAATTTCAGTTTTCCCTTGCCGCCGCGCATGCGGCGCCAGCCATCGAAAAGAATACCGGCAATGACAATAATGCCGATGACGATCAGCCACTCGCGCAGACCGATTTCCATGTAATCCCGTGCCTCTATAAAAAATGCTGAAAAATAAGGGGTTTACAACGTGCAAACCGCTTTAAAACGTGGCGCCAACTCTATGTTCTGACAGGCGTTTTGCCCACGTATACGAAAAATTGACATTAAACTAGCACGACCAAAGGTAACTTTACACCGTCTGTCACAATGGCTTGAGCGAATATGTCGATTGGCCAGCAAGTAAAGGCAAAGTAAATAAGCCTACAACACTCAAATACTTACCCTACAAACGCCGATTCAGGCCTCCACCATCGCCATCGCCTCCTCGACATCCACGGCCACCAAGCGTGAGCAACCCGGTTCGTGCATCGTCACCCCCATCAGTTGATCGGCCATTTCCATGGCGATCTTGTTGTGGGTGATGTAGATGAACTGCACCGTCTGCGACATCTCTTTAACCAATCGTGCGTAGCGTCCAACGTTAGCGTCATCCAGTGGCGCGTCAACTTCATCGAGCATGCAGAACGGCGCCGGGTTCAACTTGAAGATGGCAAATACCAGGGCCAATGCGGTCAGGGCTTTTTCGCCACCGGAGAGCAAATGGATGGTGCTGTTCTTCTTCCCTGGCGGCTGCGCCATGATCGTTACCCCTGTATCGAGTAGATCTTCGCCCGTCAGTTCCAAATACGCGCGCCCGCCACCGAAAACTTTTGGGAAAAGTGCCTGAATACCGGCATTGATCTGATCAAAGGTATCTTTGAAGCGGTTTCTTGTTTCTTTGTCGATCTTGCGAATCACGTTTTCCAGGGTATCCAGCGCTTCGACCAAATCGTCGTTCTGCGCATCCAGATAACGTTTACGCTCGGATTGTTGCGTGTATTCGTCGATGGCCGCCAAGTTGATCGCACCGAGCCGCGCAATACGCGCGGCAATGCGCTCAAGTTCTTCCTCGGCCTCTTTCTCGTTGGCCTCGGCCACCAGGGTTGCGATCACGCCGTGGAGGTCGTAGCCGTCTTCCAGCAACTGATCTTCGAGGGTCTTGCGGTGCACGGTCAGGGCTTGCCATTCCATGCGTTGATGTTCAAGTTGACCACGGATCAATTGCGATTGCTGCTCGGCCTGGTTGCGGCGCTTCTCGGCGTCACGCAGTTCGCGGTCGGCATCTTCCATGGCCATTTGCGCAGTCTTGAGTTCTTCGTCGACGGTCATGCGCTTGTCGAGCAACTCTTCGAGTTTGAGGCGCAGTTCTTCCAGCGGCGCCTCGCCCTCCTCCAGATTCAAACTCAACTGCTCGCGCTTTTCGGTCAGGCGCTCGGACTGCATTTCCAGCCGTTCCAGCGCCTGACGGGTCGAGTCGTGCTGCGCCTTGAGCGAACCCAGACGTACCGCCAGTTGATGCGCATGATCCTTATGCTGCCGCGCCTCCTGACGCACCCGATCGAGGCGTTCGCGCAAGCTGTCGCGCTGGGCCAGCAGCAACTCACGCTGCTCGGTGTCCAGCGCCATGGCGTCGAGGGCTTCCTGCAATTGCAGGCGCGCTTCGCCGATGTTTTCGTGTTCCAGTGCGCGCTGTTCGCCGAGCTCGATGAGTTCTTCGTCGAGACGGGTGCGACGCAACGTCAGTTGTTCAGCCTTGGCTTTCCCGGCCGACAACTGCGCTTTCAATTCGCCTTGCTGACGGGCTTCGTCCTGCAGTAAACGACGCAGATGTTCGCGACCGTTTTCCTGTTGACGCTGTTGCGCCCGGAGGGTTTGAAGCTGGGTTTCAAGGGTTTCGACCAACGCTTCGCGCTCTTCGCGCTCAAGGCCCAGTTGCTGGATTTCCTGGCCACGGGCGAGCACGCCGCTTTCCGCTTCACTGGCCCGGCGCACGCGCAAAAAGTGCCGACCCACCCAGTAACCGTCGCGGCTGATCAGGCTTTCACCGGCTGCCAATTGGCCGCGCGACGCCAACGCCTGCTCAAGACTCTCCACCGGTTTGACCTGGCCCAGCCACGGCGACAGATCGATCTGCGCCTCAACCTTGTCGAGCAAACTTCCCGCCACCCGCACGCCGTCGCTGGCCGGGCTGAGCAAGCGCAAATCGCCCTGGGTAAACCCGGCCAGATCGAAATCGCCGAAGTCATCCACCAGCACCGCTTGCAGGTCGGCGCCGAGCACGGTTTCCACCGCCAGCTCCCAACCGGCCTCAACCTTCAGGCCTTCGGCCAGGCGCGGACGCTGCGCGAGGTTTTGTTCACGCAACCATTCGGCGGTGCCGGTGCCCGGATCGAGCGCGGCTTGCTGCAAGGCTTCAAGGGAGGCGAGACGCCCGTTGAGGCGCTGCAAATCACCCTGGGCCTGTTGCTGCGCCGTCAGCGCGTGCTGCAATTCCTGACGCAATTGTTCAAGCTTTTCGACCTGAGCTTGTTCACTGGTCTGCAAATCCTCAAGCGTCGCTTCGGATTCAGCGAGCTGCTCGCTGAGGTCCATGATCGCCGCGTCTTCCGGGTCCGCCGAAAGCAACGCACGCTCTTCGCCCAAACGCTTTTGCCGATCAGCCAAGCGCTCCATGCTGGTTTCCAGCTGCTGGATTCGCGACTGCTGCACTTCCGATTGACGACGGGGCTCGGCGGCCGTGAGGTTGAAGGTGTCCCACTGCTCCTGCCAGCCGTGCATGGTGGTTTCGGATTCTTCCAGCGCGGCGGCGGCCTCTTCGGCGGCGGCGCTGGTGACTTCCTGTTCCGGGGTAAGCATGTCCAGCTCTTCGCCAAGGGTCAGCAGCAACGTGCGGTCATGGCCCAAATGCGATTCGGTTTCCAGACGCGCGCGTTCGGCTTCTTTCAGATCGTCCTGCAACTGACGCAAACGCTGCTGGCCGTGCTGGATGCTTTGCTCGACCCGGGCGATGTCGCCGCCGACCGAATAGAAGCGCCCCTGCACCAGATTGAAGCGCTCGGACAGGTCGTGATGACCGTCACGCAGGCGTTCGATGGCGGCATCGGCGTTGCGCTGCTCGGCGACCAGGGCTTCGAACGTGATTTCCTGGGTGCCGATGATTGCTTCACGCTGACCGACCTGCTCGTTCAACGCCTGCCAGCGCAGGGCCGACAATTGGGCCTTGAGCTGACGCTCCTCGCCCTTGTATTCCTGATACTTCTTGGCGGACTCGGCCTGGCGGTGCAAGCGCTCAAGTTGACGCTCCAGCTCTTCGCGCAAGTCGGTCAGGCGCGCCAGGTTTTCATGGGTGCGGCGGATGCGGTTTTCAGTCTCGCGGCGGCGTTCCTTGTACTTGGAGATGCCGGCCGCTTCTTCAATAAAGTTACGCAGGTCTTCAGGCTTGGACTCGATCAGCTTGGAGATCATCCCCTGCTCGATAATCGAGTAGCTGCGCGGGCCCAGGCCAGTGCCGAGGAAAATATCGGTAATGTCGCGACGACGGCATTTGGTGCCGTTGAGGTAGTAAGAAGTCTGGCTGTCGCGGGTCACTTTGCGGCGAATGGAGATTTCCGCATAGGCGGCGTACTCGCCCAGCAGGGTGCCGTCGGAATTGTCGAACACCAGTTCGATGCTCGCCTGGCTCACCGGTTTGCGACTGGTGGAGCCGTTGAAGATGACGTCGGTCATCGACTCGCCGCGCAGGTTCTTGGCCGAGCTCTCGCCCATCACCCAACGCACGGCGTCGATGATGTTCGACTTGCCGCAACCATTGGGCCCGACCACTGCCGCCATGTTACTGGGGAAGTTCACGGTGGTCGGGTCGACGAAGGATTTGAACCCCGCCAGCTTGATGCACTTGAGCCGCACGCTTAAGCGTCCGTCAGGGCGGAAACCACCAGATCGCAACTGCGCTGGGCGTACGCCGTCAGCACTTCGCGAATCTGCGGAAAGTCACGGGCGATCACTGCCGCGAGCAGGCGCTCGAACAGTTCCAGAAACTCGCTCATTTCGGCCTTGCGCTGTTCCAGGGCGAGGAAATACGCACGGCTCATGGCCGGCTGCAGATTCTCGACGGTTTCCTGCAAGTACGGGTTGTTGGCGAACGGGTACGCGGCGCGCATCACACTGAAACTGTCGTCGACGAACGTGCGGATGTCCTGGCGCTCGTAGCTGGCGGCCAGGCGCTGCTGGATCTGCACGAACGGCGCGAGGTCGGCCTGGACTTGCCAGCCAGTGGCCACGGCGTTGCCGAGCAAGATGTACAACTCGCTCATCAGCGTGCACAGGCTCTGGATCTTGTGCGCGGTGAGTTCGGTCACGTGGGCGCCACGTCGCGGCAGGATCGCGATCAGGTGGCGGCGCTCAAGAATCAGCAAAGCCTCACGGACCGAACCGCGACTGACATTGAGGGCCAGCGTGACCTTCTGTTCCTGGATGCGCTCTCCCGGCTTCATTTCGCCGCGAATGATACGTTCGGCGAGGTGGTGAGCAATTTGCTCGGCGAGGCTGTCCGGCGCCTTGAACGTCATGGTTGTCCTTCAAACTCTTCGATCTGCACAAGCGGCGCAGTGTAGCGCAATTGGTACGTCATGGCGGAGTGCCCACCCGGCGGTTTTTGGCACGAATTAAGCAAAAAGCAGACTATCTCGTCAGGGTTAATACTGATGGAACGCGCTGTTGATCGACAAAATGTGATTTCCTGACCTTTAAGTCAGAAAACCATTGACCGAAAAGTCAGACCTGATAAATTCGGTTGCAATCGGTTAACAACAATAATGAGTCTGCGAGGCCTTCCGTGATCCAGTTTTTACTTAACCAGGAACTCCGTAGCGAGCACGCCCTGGACCCGAACCTGACCGTGCTCAATTACTTGCGCGACCATGTGGGCAAACCCGGCACCAAAGAAGGCTGCGCCAGCGGTGACTGCGGCGCGTGCACCGTGGTGGTCGGCGAGTTGCAAACGGATGACGACGGCCGCGAACACATTCGCTATCGCAGCCTCAACTCGTGCCTGACGTTCGTGTCGTCGCTGCACGGCAAACAATTGATCAGCGTCGAAGACTTGAAGCACAAAGGCGAATTGCACAGCGTGCAAAAAGCCATGGTCGAGTGCCACGGTTCGCAGTGCGGCTTCTGTACGCCGGGCTTCGTGATGTCGCTGTTCGCGCTGCAAAAGAACAGCGACGCACCCGACTCCCATAAAGCCCACGAAGCCCTGGCCGGCAACCTCTGCCGTTGCACCGGCTATCGGCCGATCCTGCAAGCCGCCGAACAATCCTGCTGCGCCAAGCAACCGGACCAGTTCGACGCCCGCGAGGCCGACACCATCGCCCGCCTGAAAGCCATCGCCCCCACCGACATCGGCGAACTCAACAGTGGCGACAAACGCTGCCTGGTGCCGCTGACCGTCGCTGATCTGGCCGACCTCTACGACGCGTATCCACAGGCTCGCCTGCTGGCCGGCGGTACGGACCTGGCACTGGAAGTCACGCAATTCCACCGCACCCTGCCGGTGATGATCTACGTCGGCAACGTCGCCGAGATGAAGCGCATCGAAACCTTCGACGACCGCATCGAAATCGGCGCGGCCACCGCACTGTCCGATTGCTACGAAGCGCTGAACGCCGAGTACCCGGACTTCGGCGAACTGCTGCACCGTTTCGCGTCGCTGCAAATCCGCAACCAGGGCACCCTGGGCGGCAACATCGGCAACGCCTCGCCGATTGGTGATTCGCCACCGCTGCTGATCGCGCTCGGTGCACAGGTTGTGTTGTGCAAGGGTGAAACCCGACGCACCCTGAACCTGGACGATTACTTCATCGATTACAAAGTGACGGCGCGTCAGGAAAGCGAGTTCATCGAAAAGATCATCGTGCCCCGTGCCAGCGCCGAACAATTGTTCCGTGCGTACAAGGTTTCCAAGCGCCTGGACGACGACATCTCCGCCGTCTGCGCCGCGTTCAATCTGCGCGTGGAAAACGGTGTCATTACCGACGCCCGCATCGCGTTCGGCGGCATGGCTGCGATCCCGAAACGCGCCGCCCATTGCGAAACCGTGCTGATCGGCGCGCCGTTCAACAGCGCGTTGGTCGAACGCGCCTGCGCCGCCCTGGCCGAAGATTTCACGCCGCTCTCGGACTTCCGCGCCAGCAAGGAATATCGCCTGCTCAGCGCACAAAACCTGCTGCGCAAATACTTCATCGAACTGCAAACGCCGCACATCGAGACTCGGGTGACCGCTTATGTCTAATCATCACGCTGTAGAGAAGACCCAAGCCGAACTGGCTGAATTGTTCGCCAAGGACCTGACCACCGGTGTCGGCCGCAGCGTCAAGCACGACAGCGCCGCCAAGCACGTGTCCGGTGAAGCGCAGTACATCGACGATCGGCTGGAATTCCCCAATCAGTTGCACGTGTATGCACGGCTGTCGGACCGCGCCCACGCGAAGATCATCAGCATCGACACCCAGCCGTGCTACGCCTTCGAAGGCGTGCGCATCGCCATCACCCACGAAGACGTGCCGGGCCTGAAAGACATCGGCCCCCTGCTGCCGGGCGATCCGTTGTTGGCTATCGATGACGTGCAATTCGTCGGGCAGCCGGTGCTCGCCGTGGCGGCGAAAGATCTGGAAACCGCACGCAAGGCCGCGATGGCGGCGATCATCGAATACGAAGATCTGGAACCGGTTCTGGACGTCGTCGAGGCCTTAAGAAAGCGCCACTTCGTACTCGACAGCCACACTCACCAGCGCGGCGATTCGGCCGGGGCTCTGGCGACAGCCGAACATCGCATTCAAGGCACGCTGCACATCGGCGGCCAGGAACACTTCTACCTGGAAACCCAGATCTCTTCGGTGATGCCGACCGAAGACGGTGGGATGATCGTCTACTGCTCCACGCAGAACCCGACCGAAGTGCAGAAACTGGTGGCCGAAGTTCTCGATGTATCGATGAACAAAATCGTCGTCGACATGCGCCGCATGGGCGGTGGTTTCGGTGGCAAGGAAACCCAGGCCGCGAGCCCGGCGTGCCTGTGTGCCGTGATCGCGCACCTCACCGGCCAGCCGACCAAAATGCGCCTGCCACGGGTCGAAGACATGCTGATGACCGGCAAGCGTCACCCGTTCTACGTCGAGTACGACGTGGGCTTTGACAGCACCGGTCGCCTGCACGGCATCGCCCTGGAACTGGCCGGCAACTGCGGTTGCTCGCCGGACCTGTCGGCGTCGATTGTCGACCGCGCCATGTTCCACGCCGACAACTCGTACTACCTGGGCGACGCGACCATCAACGGTCACCGCTGCAAGACCAACACCGCGTCGAATACCGCTTACCGTGGCTTCGGCGGCCCCCAAGGCATGGTCGCCATCGAAGAAGTGATGGACGCCATCGCCCGGCATCTGGCCCTCGATCCGCTGGCAGTGCGTAAGGCCAACTACTACGGCAAGACCGAACGCAACGTCACCCATTACTACCAGACCGTCGAGCACAACATGCTCGAAGAGATGACCGCCGAACTGGAAGAAAGCAGCCAGTACTACGAGCGCCGCGAAGCGATCCGTCGCTACAACGCCAACAGCCCGATCCTGAAAAAAGGCCTGGCGCTGACCCCGGTGAAATTCGGCATTTCCTTCACCGCAAGTTTCCTCAACCAGGCCGGTGCGCTGGTGCACGTCTACACCGACGGCAGCATCCACCTGAACCACGGCGGCACCGAAATGGGCCAGGGCCTGAACACCAAAGTCGCGCAGGTCGTGGCCGAAGTGTTCCAGGTGGAAATGGACCGCGTGCAGATCACCGCGACCAACACCGACAAGGTGCCCAACACCTCGCCAACCGCCGCGTCCAGTGGCGCCGACCTCAACGGTAAAGCCGCGCAGAACGCCGCTGAAATCATCAAGCAACGCCTGGTGGAATTCGCCGCGAGGCACTACAAGGTCAGCGAAGAAGACGTGGAGTTCCACAATGGCCACGTGCGGGTTCGCGATCACATCCTGACCTTTGAAGCGCTGATCCAGCAGGCGTACTTCGCTCAGGTTTCGCTGTCGAGCACCGGGTTCTACAAGACCCCGAAAATCTTCTACGACCGCAGCCAGGCCCGGGGGCGTCCGTTCTACTACTACGCCTTTGGCGCGGCGTGCTGCGAGGTGATCGTCGACACCTTGACCGGCGAATACAAAATGCTCCGTACCGACATTCTTCACGACGTCGGCGCCTCGCTGAACCCGGCCATCGACATCGGTCAGGTCGAGGGCGGTTTCATCCAGGGCATGGGCTGGCTGACCATGGAAGAACTGGTGTGGAACAACAAAGGCAAACTGATGACCAACGGCCCGGCGAGCTACAAGATCCCGGCCGTGGCGGACATGCCGCTGGACCTGCGGGTGAAGCTGGTGGAAAACCGCAAGAACCCGGAAGACACGGTGTTCCATTCCAAGGCTGTGGGCGAGCCGCCGTTCATGCTCGGTATCGCCTCGTGGTGTGCGATCAAGGATGCGGTGGCGAGTCTGGGCGACTACAAGCATCAACCGAACATCGATGCGCCGGCGACCCCGGAGCGGGTGTTGTGGGGTTGCGAGCAGATGCGGCAGTTGAAGGTGGCGAAGGCTGTCGAGGCTGAGCCGGAGTTGGCTTCGCTTTAAGGACCGAGGCGTGGCCTTCGCGGGCAAGCCTCGCTCCTACGGGTTTACGGTGATCTTGCGAACGTCACCCTTCCCGTAGGAGCGAGGCTTGCCCGCGAAGAGGCCCGAACAGACAACACAGATGTCGAGGTGAAACATGTACAACTGGATCGACGCCCTCGCCGACCTGCAATCCCAGGGTGAACCCTGCGTGTTGGTGACCATCATCGAAGAGCTCGGCTCGACGCCGCGCAATGCCGGTTCGAAGATGGTCATCAGCGCCACCCAGACCTTCGACACCATCGGTGGCGGGCACCTGGAATACAAGGCCATGCAGATCGGCCGCGAGATGCTCGCGAGCGGCAAGCAGGACACCCACCTGGAGCGCTTCAGCCTCGGCGCCAGCCTGGGCCAATGCTGCGGCGGCGTGACCGTGTTGCTGTTCGAACCCATGGGCCAGGTCCAGGCGCAGATCGCCGTGTTCGGTGCCGGCCATGTCGGCCGGGCGCTGGTGCCGCTGCTCGCGAGCCTGCCCTGCCGGGTGCGCTGGATCGACTCGCGGGACGCGGAGTTCCCGGAACAGATTCCCCACGGCGTGCGTAAAATCGTCGCCGAAGAGCCTGTGGATGAAATCGATGACCTGCCCGTCGGCAGCTACTGCATCGTCATGACCCACAATCATCAGCTCGACCTCGAACTCACCGCCGCAATCCTCAAGCGCAACGACTTTACCTACTTCGGCCTGATCGGTTCGAAGACCAAACGGGTCAAATTCGAACATCGCCTGCGTGATCGTGGTTTCGACAACGCCGTGCTGCAACGTATGCGATGCCCGATGGGCCTTGGCGAAGTCAAAGGCAAATTGCCTGTGGAAATCGCCATCTCCATCGCCGGCGAAATCATCGCCACCTATAACGCGAATTTCGGCCAGCACACCGCCAGCGCCGAACCGATTGCCAAACTGCTGCCCGCGTCACGCCGCAGCCAAGCCAACAATTGAGAACCAACATGCCTTTGACTCGCAAAGCCTACCGCGCCGCCATCCTGCACAGCATCGCCGACCCCGCTGAAGTGGGGATCGAAGCCTCCTACGAGTATTTCGAGGACGGCTTGCTGGTGGTCGAAAACGGCAAGATCAGCGCCATCGGTCACGCCACCGAGCTACTGGCGACGCTGCCGGCAGACATTGAGATCACCCATTACCAGGATGCGCTGATCACTCCGGGCCTGATCGACACCCACATCCACCTGCCGCAAACCGGCATGGTCGGCGCGCATGGCGAGCAACTGCTGGACTGGCTCAACACCTACACCTTCCCGTGCGAAAGCCAGTTCGCCGACAAGGCTCACGCCGATGAAGTGGCGGATATTTTCATCAAGGAACTGCTGCGCAACGGCACCACCACCGCGCTGGTGTTCGGCAGCGTGCACCCGCAATCGGTGAACTCGTTCTTCGAAGCGGCGCAGCAACTGGATCTGCGGATGATCGCCGGCAAGGTGATGATGGACCGCAACGCGCCGGACTACCTGACCGACACCGCCGAATCCAGCTACGTCGAGAGCAAGGCACTGATCGAGCGCTGGCACGGCAAGGGTCGTTTGCACTACGCGGTCACCCCGCGCTTCGCCCCCACCAGCACCCCGGAACAATTGACCCTCGCCGGCCAGTTGCTCGGCGAATACCCAGACCTGTACATGCAGACCCACATCAGCGAAAACCTGAAGGAAGTCGAGTGGGTCAAGGAGCTGTTCCCTGAGCGCAAGGGCTACCTGGACGTTTACGATCACTATCAGTTGCTGGGCGAGCGCTCGGTGTTCGCCCACGGCGTACACCTGTGCGACGACGAGTGCGCGCGACTGGCGGAAACCGGCTCGGCGATTGCTTTCTGCCCGACCTCGAACTTCTTCCTTGGTAGCGGTTTGTTCAACCTGCCGATGGCCGAGAAGCACAAATTGAATGTCGGCCTCGGGACTGACGTGGGTGGCGGCACCAGTTTCTCGCTGCTGCAAACGTTGAACGAAGCGTACAAAGTGATGCAGTTGCAGGGTGCGCGGCTGAGCCCGTTCAAATCCCTGTACCTGGCGACCCTCGGCGGCGCACGGGCGCTGCGGCTGGAAGACAAGATCGGGACCTTGCATGCCGGCACTGACGCGGATTTCCTGGTGCTGGATTACAACGCCACTCCGTTGCTCGGCTATCGCTTGAAGCAGGCCAATAACATTGCCGAGACGTTGTTTGTGTTGATGACGCTAGGGGATGACCGGACGGTGTTGCAGACGTATGCGGCGGGGAATCTGGTGCATCAGCGTTAAGGTTTTCCGGGCATAAAAAAAAATCCCCCGCAATCGATGGTTGCGGGGGATTTTTTATTGCTTGTCGGTGAGATCAAAAGATCGCAGCCTCGTTTTACTCGACGGCTCCTACACCGCTCCCGCATGTAATTGCGGTGCACCTGTAGGAGCTGTCGAGTAAAACGAGGCTGCGATCTTTTCCCGACAACACTCAACAATCAAAGTTTGGCGGTCGAACGCCCCGGCTTCTTGGTCTGCAACAAATGCGAGAACACCGCATGCAAATCATCCGACGCGCTTTCTTCGTCGAGGTTGAGTTTGCTGTCGATGTGGTCCATGTGATGCATCATCAGGTCCACCGCCAACTCACCGTTGCGCGCTTCGATCGCGTCGATCAACTGGGTGTGTTCATCGTAGGAACAGTGCGAGCGGTTGCCGCTTTCGTACTGGGCGATGATCAACGACGTCTGCGACACCAGACTGCGCTGGAAGCTGATCAGCGGTGCGTTCTTCGCCGCCTCGGCCAGCTTCAGGTGGAATTCGCCCGACAACCGGATACCGGCGCCGCGATCGCCACGGGAGAAGCTGTCGCGTTCGTCGTTGACCATCTGGCGCAACTCGGCAATCTGTTCGGCAGTGGCGTGCTGCACCGCCAGCTCCGTGATCGCCCGCTCGACCAGACGACGGGCGAGGAATACCTGACGGGCCTCTTCGACGCTCGGGCTGGCGACGACCGCGCCACGGTTCGGCCGCAGCAACACCACGCCTTCATGGGCCAGGCGCGACAGCGCGCGGCGAATGATGGTGCGGCTGACCCCGAAAATTTCCCCCAGCGCTTCTTCGCTCAACTTGGTGCCGGGCGCCAGGCGCTGTTCGAGGATGGCCTCGAAGATATGCGCGTAGACAATATCGTCCTGGGTACCGCTGCGGCCGGCTTTGCCTGCTCGCGGTTGTTTCTTGAGGGGCTGCAACTGTTCGTTCATGGGCACTCGAGTCGGGAGAACTGCGGCGAATAGACCGTGACTGTAATACGGCACAGTGGGTCGCTGGCAAGTATCGCGTAAAAAACACCGCGATTGTACACAATGGATGGTGGCAACACGACTGTATGGCTGTTTGCGGCCTCGGCTGTATTGCAACGGTCCGTTACCTTTGAGTTTAGGCTTGAACCCGGAATCCGCCGCCCGCCCGCGATCCCCGTAGGAGCTGCCGAAGGCTGCGATCTTTTGACCTTGATTTTTTAAGATCAAAAGATCGCAGCCTTCGGCAGCTCCTACGGGGTTTAGCGGTGGTGCGGACATCTTCATACGTATAAGGAACACCGCTGTCATGAACGACGCCCTCCATACACCGCTGCGCCCCTTGGCCGACACATCGCCTTCGGCCATCGTCGCCGGGTTCATCGCCATGATGACCGGCTACACCAGTTCCCTGGTCCTGATGTTCCAGGCCGGGCAAGCGGCAGGCCTGACCAGCGGGCAGATTTCCTCGTGGATCTGGGCTATTTCGATTGGCATGGCGATCTGCTCCATCGGCCTGTCCCTGCGTTATCGCACGCCGATCACCATCGCCTGGTCGACCCCCGGCGCGGCGTTGCTGATCACCAGCCTCGGCGGTGTGACCTACGGCGAGGCCATCGGCGCCTACATTACCTGTGCGGTGCTGGTGACGATTTGCGGTTTGACCGGCAGCTTCGAACGGCTGGTGAAGAAGATTCCGGCCTCGTTGGCGGCGGCGTTGCTGGCGGGGATTCTGTTCAAGATCGGCAGCGAGATTTTCGTCGCCGCCCAACATCGCACAGCCCTCGTGCTGGCGATGTTCTTCACCTATCTGGTGGTCAAACGCCTGACGCCGCGTTATGCGGTGCTCGCGGCGCTGCTGGTCGGCACGGCGCTGTCGGGGTTGATGGGGTTGCTGGATTTCAGCGCATTCCACCTGGAAGTGGCGACGCCGGTCTGGACCACGCCGCACTTCTCACTCGCTGCGACTATCAGCATCGGCATTCCGTTGTTTGTGGTGGCGATGACTTCGCAGAACATGCCCGGCATCGCCGTACTGCGCGCCGACGGCTACAACGTCCCGGCCTCGCCACTGATCACCACCACCGGCATCGCCTCGTTGCTGCTGGCACCGTTCGGCTCCCACGGCATCAACCTGGCAGCCATCAGCGCGGCGATTTGCACCGGGCCCCATGCCCATGAAGATCACAACAAGCGCTACACCGCGGCGGTCTGGTGCGGGATTTTCTACGGGATTGCCGGGGTGTTCGGCGCAACGCTGGCGGCATTGTTTGCCGCGCTGCCGAAAGAGTTGGTGTTGTCGATTGCGGCGCTGGCGTTGTTCGGCTCGATCATCAATGGCTTGAGCATTGCCATGAGCGAAGTGAAGGAGCGGGAAGCGGCGTTGGTGACGTTTATGGTGACGGCGTCGGGGTTGACGCTGTTTTCCATCGGGTCGGCGTTTTGGGGGATTGTGGCGGGGGTTCTGACGTTGTTGATTTTGAGTTGGCGTAAGGCCTGAAAGATCGCAGCCTCGTTTTACTCGACAGCTCCTACACAGCTCCTGCATTGGACTGCGTTCTCCTGTAGGAGCTGTCGAGTGAAACGAGGCTGCGATCTCTTGATCTTCCGGGCATAAAAAAACGGCGACCCGTGGGTCGCCGTTTCTTTTATGACATCAAGCTACCGGATTGATCGGCTTTTCCGGGTACCAGACGTCGATCAGCGGGCTGACGGTTGCTTCGGTCAGTTCGCTGCGGCCTTTGAGCCAGGCTTCAACTGCTGCGCGCTGCTCTTCGGACACCGAGCCACGCTTCTGCAGGCAAACCAGACCGAAGTCGTCGCCGCCAACATAGCCCAGACCGTTAGCTTCCATGGCTTCTTTCAGGAACGCGTCGAGGAAAGCATCAATGGCTTCATCAGCCAAATCTTCTTTGAAATCCAGGTTCAGTTCGAAACCCAGCTCTTGAAATTCATCGACGCACAGTTTTTTGCGCAGACGCTGGGAACGGTTAGTCGCCATTGGAACAATCCTCATAAGTAATAACGGGCGGCACTTTAGCAGTTTAAGGCGCCAATTGCCCGTTCCACGGTGGTGGCCGGCCTACCGTCGGTAAAAAAATAGCGGATTAGAGGGCCGGGGCACGGCACAAGCCGCTACACCTTGGGGCATAATGCCGACACTTTCATGACCACTGAGGGATTTTATCTTCATGCCCTCGCCTTTTTTCCCCTCGACTGCAGGGTTCTATTTCACATGATCAAATCTTTGCGCCCACTGCTCCTCGCCAGTTTTCTTTTGCCCCTGGCCCTTCCTGTTTCCGCCGCTCAGATCAACACCGCGCTGACACCCAACGTTGAAAAGGCCCTCAAGGCCAGTAAATTGCAGGACAGCGCCCTGTCCCTGGTGATGATCCCGCTGAACGGCCCCGGCACCGCGACCATTTTCAACGCCGACGTCTCGGTCAACCCGGCCTCGACCATGAAACTGGTCACCACGTACGCAGCCCTGGAAATGCTCGGCCCCAATCACCAGTGGAAAACCGAGTTCTACACCGACGGCACCCTGAGCGGCGGCATCCTCAACGGCAACCTCTACCTCAAGGGTGGCGGCGATCCAAAGCTGAACATGGAAAAACTCTGGCTGCTGATGCGCGACCTGCGGGCCAACGGCGTGACCCAAGTCACCGGCGATCTGGTGCTGGACCGCAGCTTCTTCGTACAACCGCAACTGCCGGAATTCAATGATGACGGCAACGACGAGAACAAACCGTTCCTGGTCAAACCCGACTCGCTGATGGTCAACCTCAAGGCCCTGCGTTTTGTCGCACGTAACGACAACGGCAAGGTCCTGGTGTCGGTGGAGCCGCCGATTGAGACGATTCGCATCGACAACCAGGTCAAAGCGATCAACTCCAAGCAATGCACCGGTGGCGTTCGCTACAACCCGGTGACCCAGGCCGATGGCAGTGTGACCGTGACGGTTGGCGGCCAATTGGGCGATGGCTGCAGTTCGCAGACCTACCTGTCACTGCTCGACCACGCGACCTACACCGCCGGCGCCGTGCGGGCGATCTGGAAGGAACTGGGCGGCAGCATTCAGGGCAAGGATCGTCTGGCGGCCACGCCGAAAGACGCCAAGGTACTGGCTCGGGCCTTCTCGCCGGACCTGGCGGAAATCATTCGCGACATCAACAAATACAGCAACAACACCATGGCCCAGCAGCTATTCCTGAGCCTGGGCCAGAAGTTTCGCAATGATGCCGACGGCGACGACGCCAAGGCTGCCCAACGCGTGGTGCGTCAGTGGCTGGCCCAGAAAGGCATCACCGCGCCGCACCTGGTGATGGAGAACGGCTCCGGCCTGTCCCGCGCCGAACGGGTGAGCGCCCGTGAAATGGCCGGCATGCTGCAAGCAGCGTGGAGAAGCCCGTACTCGGCGGAATTCATCAGCTCGCTGCCGATTGCCGGCACCGACGGCACCATGCGCAAACGCCTGAAGACCACCGCGATGCGCGGTGAAGCCCACGTCAAGACCGGCACCCTGAACACCGTGCGCGCGATTGCCGGCTTCAGCCGCGATGTGAATGGCAATACCTGGGCGGTGGTGGCGATCCTCAACGACAAGGCCCCGTTTGGCGCCTCGTCGGTACTGGATCAAGTACTGCTGGACCTGTATCGCCAGCCGAAAGTGCCGGCCACGGCTTCGGTGTTGTAAACACGCTTTAAGATCAGGAGATCGCAGCCTCGTTTCACTCGACAGCTCCTACATGGGATTGCGGTCCCCTGTAGGAGCTGTCGAGTAAAACGAGGCTGCGATCTTTCAAGGCGACAATCTTTTCTACAGAGGCTGCGCCTCAACCCGATCCCGCCCCCCCTGCTTCGCCGCATACACCCCCGAATCCGCCCGCAGCAACAGCGCATCCGCGCCTTCGCCGACCTGCCAACTGGCAATCCCGAAACTGGCGGTCACCGTGCCGACGCCGTCGATCGGTGAACTGCGCAACGCTTGCCACAACTGCAAGGCCAGCACATGGGCGTGTTCGCCGCTGATGTCCGGGCACAGCACCATGAATTCCTCGCCGCCCAAACGGCAGAACACATCGGTGCGGCGCAGGCGATGGCCGATGCGCTCGCACACGGCTTGCAGTACCCGGTCGCCCACGGCGTGGCCGTGCTGGTCGTTGATGCGTTTGAAATGATCGATGTCGAGCATGATCACCGACAACTCGCCGCCCCCGCGCTCGACCCGGGCCATTTCGGTGGTCAGGCGCTCCTGGAAGTAGCGACGGTTGTGAATGCCGGTCAAGGAGTCGGTCACCGACAGCGCGCGCAGTTCTTCCTCGACCCGTTTCAGGTCGGAGATGTCGGAGATATAACCGTGCCAGAGCACACCGCCGCCCGGCAGTTCTTCAGGGGTCGCCTCGCCACGCACCCAGCGCAGGCCGCGCAAGGGCAGTTGCACGCGGTACTCTTCGCGCCAAGGGCTGAGGGTGTCCGCCGAGGCGCGGATCGAGGCGCGGATCGAGGCGCGCACGCGAGTCGAGTCTTGTGGATGAATCCGGGTGAAAATCGCTTCGGCGTTGAGCAGCAACACGTCCGGTTCCAGTTCGTAGATTTCGCGGATGCCGTCACTGGCATAAATCACGCTGAAGCGGCCGTCGAATTCCATCTTGAACTGGTAGATGCCGCCGGGCACGTGGGCGCTGAGTTTCTTCAGCAGCAAGTCCCGCGCCGCCAGGGCTTCGTGCACGCGCTTGCGTTCGGTGATGTCGATGCAAATCGCCAGGTGCCCGACCCACAGGCCCTGCTCGTCCAGCACCGGGGTCGCCAGCATGTTCACCGCAAGGTGACTGCCATCCTGGCGCACCAGGGTCCACTCCCGGGCTTCGTGACCACCCTCCTCGCCGCCCTCGACCAGCATCGCCTGGCAGGTCGGGATCAACTTGCCATAGCGGGCGCTCAACTCGGCCGAGCGGGCGACCAGTTCCCGGGGAAAGTGCAGGCTCTCCAGGGTCATGTGCCCCACCACTTCAAACGCGCTGTAACCGAGCATCTGCTCGGCGCCCGCATTGAAGGTGCTGATGACCCCGCGCAAGTCGGTGGCGATGATCGCTACTTGGGTCGCGGCATTCAGCACGCCGCGCAACTGGCCATGGGTACCGCGCAGCTCCTGTTCGCGAGCGCGCAGTTCCTCGGTGCGTTGCTCAACCATTTTCAGCGCGCGCTGACGCTGGCTGACCAGCACGTAGAGCAAGGCGCTGAGCAACAGGCTGAGCAAGCCGCCGAGCACCACCAGGCTGCTCACCGAAGAATGGTTGGCTTGCAGGAAGGCCTCGCTGGGCTGGATGTCCACTTGGTAGTCGTGGTCGGCCAGGCGCAGCAACCGACTGGTGGCCAGCTCACTGACGGCCGGCGAATTCGCCGACTCATACAACACTTCGTGCTGATCGTTTGTGGATAAGTCGAGGATGCGCACCGTCAGATAGTCATGCCCCGCCTCCGGCAAACCATCGGCCAGCAACTGGTGCATGCTGATCACGGCCATGACGTAACCATACGGCTTGATCGCGGCCGGTTCAGGGCTTTCACGCCGAATGACCGGTGCCACCAGCAGCACACCCCGGGCATAGGCCGGCTCGACGCTCACCAGGTGCATCGGCTGAGAAACCGCCATGCCACCGCGCGCGTCCGCCCGTTCCAGCGTGGCTCGCCGCAGCGGTTGGGCGAGCAAGTCATATCCCAGCGGCGAACCGAGTCGACTTTGCGTCTGGCTGTAAAGCACCACCACGTATTCACTGCGCTCGGCCGCCAGTTGCAGTGCGCCGTCAGCATTGAGTTCCCGGATGGAAAAGTCGCTCAAGCCTTCGGCACGCACTTGGCGCTCAAACGCCGGGCGTTCCTCACGGCTCACCCGCTGGGCGAACGAGTACGCCTGGGTGCGGTGCAGCAAAGGTTGGGTGTAACCGTCAAATTCGGCGCGGGACACCGATTCGGAATTGGCAAAGAACCGGCGCAGGCCATCGAGGCGCTGCTCCTGATCTTCGAAACGCTCTTCGATACGGCTGTAACGTTCACTGGCCAGCAGTTGGAAGCGTTGCCGTAATTGATGGTGAAACAGGTTCAGCGTGGCCCAGGCCAGCAACCCGGTGAGAATCCCGCCAGCGAGCAATACCAGTATCGCGACCAACCAGGCCGAGACGTCTTCGCTGATAAAACCCAGGATCTTGGGGCGCACGGCGTGCAACGACATAAACGCAACTCAAAACGCCAGGTGCCGGAAAAGCCCTTTGGCCATGCTTGAGTTATAGCTATTAGCCACTAATTTGACCAGCGCTGAAAGAATCCACGAGCCTTTAAAAATCAAGGCTCTGTGGATCCAATCAGGCCGAGTGTCAGCGGGCCGTGATTTTCCAGGCGCGGTGGATCTTGCCGTTGCGGGCAAAGTCCGGATCGATGGTCTTGTCAGTGATCTCCTCGACCGCATAACGGGTGGTGAGGTTCTCCTCCAGCACGAACTTGCGGAAGTTGTTGGAGAAGTACAACACGCCGCCCGGGGCCAGGCGCGCCATGGCCAGGTCGATCAACTGCACCTGATCACGCTGCACGTCGAAAATCCCTTCCATGCGCTTGGAATTGGAGAAGGTCGGCGGATCGATAAAGATCAGGTCGAACTCATCGCGGCAGGCATCCAGCCACACCATCACATCGCCCTGCTCCAGGCGGTTCTTGTCGGAGAAACCGTTCAGCGACAGGTTGCGGCGCGCCCAGTCGAGGTAGGTTTTCGACAGATCAACGCTGGTGGTGGTGCGCGCACCGCCCTTGGCCGCGTGGACACTGGCCGTCGCGGTGTAGCAATACAGGTTGAGGAAACGCTTGCCCTCGGCCTCTTTCTGGATGCGCATGCGCATTGGGCGGTGGTCGAGGAACAGACCGGTGTCGAGGTAGTCGGTCAGGTTGACCAGCAACTTGACGCCGCCTTCATTCACCTCGACGAACTTGCCCTGAGCAGCCTGACGCTCGTACTGCTTGGTGCCGCTCTGACGCTCGCGACGCTTGACCACCACGCGGCTCTTGTCGATGTTCAAGGCCTGCGGAATGGCGGCCAAGGCATCGAACATGCGGGCCGAGGCTTTTTCCGGGTCGATGGTTTTCGGCGCGGCGTATTCCTGGACGTGGACCCAATCCTGGTACAGGTCGATGGCCATCGAGTATTCCGGCATGTCGGCGTCATACACGCGATAGCAGTCGATGCCTTCACGCTTGACCCACTTGCCCAGGGCCTTGAGGTTTTTCTGCAAACGGTTGGCAAACATCTGCCCGCCTTCGCTCAAGCGCGGTTGCTCGATCACCACCGGTGCCGGTTTGATCGGATTGCCGTTCTTGTTGTACTTCTCATACTTGCCCGGTGCCACGTCGTTGTCGGCGACTTCGACTTCAGCCTGCTCGCGCTCGACCTGGCGCTGTTCCGGGGTGCGGCGTTCGCCGGTGACGAACTGATCCGGGGTGACCTTGATCAGCAGCAACTTGCACGGCAATGCGCCGTTCCAGAACGAATACTGTTTGTGGCTGCGGATGCCCATGCGCTTGCCCAGGTCCGGGGCGCCGGTGAACACCGCCGCTTCCCAGTTCAGGCAGGCCTGACGCAGGCGTTCGCCAAGGTTCTGGTAGAGGTAGAGCAGGCTCGCCTCGTCGCCCAGACGCTCGCCGTACGGCGGGTTGCAGATGACCAGGCCTTTCTGGTTCTGGTCCGGGCGCGGTTCGAAAGTGCCGACTTCGCCTTGGTAGATCTTGATCCACTCGCTCAGACCGGCACGTTCGACGTTATTGCGGCCCGGTTGAATCAGGCGCGGATCGGCTTCGTAACCGCGAATCCACAGCGGTGGCTTGGCCAGGCCAGCGGCGCAACGTTCGGTGGCTTCTTCGTGGAGTTTTTTCCACAGGGCCGGGACGTGGCCCAGCCAAGCGGTGAAGCCCCACTGCTCGCGACGCAGGTTCGGTGCCATATCGGCGGCGATCATGGCGGCTTCTACCAGGAACGTACCGACACCGCACATCGGGTCAGCCAGCGCGCCGCCTTCGGCCGCAATGCGTGGCCAGCCGGAACGGATCAGGATGGCGGCCGCGAGGTTTTCCTTCAGCGGTGCCGCGCCCTGCTGCAAGCGATAGCCGCGCTGGTGCAGGCTGTGGCCGGACAGGTCGAGGGAGAGGATCGCTTCGCCACGGTCCAGGCGCAGGTGAATGCGCAGGTCCGGGTTGAGTTTGTCGATCGACGGACGGTCGCCCTGCGGAGTGCGCAGTTTGTCGACGATGGCGTCTTTGACTTTCAAGGCGCCGAAGTGGGTGTTGTCGATGCCCGAACCGTGACCGCTGAACTCGACGGCCAGGGTGCCGTCGTTGAGCATGTGGTCTTGCCACTCGATGTCGAGCACGCCGTGGTACAGGTCTTCGGCGTCTTTCATCGGGAAACGCTTGAGCACCAGCAGCACCCGGTTCGCCAGACGCGACCACAGGCACAGGCGATAAGCGGTTTCCATGGTGGCCATGCCGCGCACGGCCGAGGTGTGTTCACGCGCTTCTTCAAGGCCAAGCCCGACGGCTTCCTCGATAAGCAGGCCTTCAAGGCCTTTAGGGCAAGTGAGGAAGATTTCGAATTGATCGGACATTGGAATTTCAGAGCCTTTGGCTAAGTGAACCGACAACGCATTGCCGGCCCGGTTTTCAATCAAGCGCTTTTCTAAAAGAGCGCCCGCGTGGCACGAAAGTGTGCCGTCCCACCCTGACTGCTCGGGTTAAAAGAGCTTAGATGTCAGGGCAGATAAAAAAGTTGATGCAACAAAATGTCATAAAGCGACCCTTCGTCGAATAGTACCCGAGTGCAACGGTGGGCCATTCTCACTAAAGGATTAACCCCATCATTTAGCTCGGGGCCGATCATACCGGGGCTTTGAGCAACAAACACGTTACAAACGCCTTGTTACTTATGGCCATAGCATCTTTATGGTTACGTCCTTATGACAAAACGATCATTCCCTCGATGTGACGCATTGGTTAGAACTCAACACAGGTTGACGCCGCAACGACGTCAACACCTTGGCTCGCGACGCCGGCAGCGAGCCGCCAACGGCAGAATTTTTCTGCCAGACCTCGATTGAGGTCGACGCGATAAATACAGTCAACAAGTGAGGGCAACACCCTATGAGAAGACTTAAGCGTGATCCGTTGGAAAGAGCATTTTTGCGCGGATATCAATATGGCGTTGGTGGCAAATCCCGTGAGCTTTGCCCATTTACTCTACCGTCGGTACGCCAAGCCTGGATCAATGGCTGGCGAGAAGGACGTGGCGACAACTGGGACGGTATGACCGGCACTGCGGGAATCCATAGACTCAACGAACTTCACGCCGTTGGCTAACAAAGGGCCTGACACTGCAACACAATCATTTGAATACGTAACACCTTAACCACGCACGTCCCATCCGGACGGCGGGCTCCGGCCCAGGGGCACCTTCGAGGTGCCCTTTTTTATGCCTGTAAAGCTTCAATGACTACCCAGCCGGAACACACACCCTGTAGGAGCTGCCGAAGGCTGCGATCTTTTGATCTTGATCTTGTGTTCACCCAAGGATTGCCGAGAAGCAAGATCAAAAGATCGCAGCCTTCGGCAGCTCCTACGGGGGGTTAGCGCAAGGCTGCTATGGCGTCGACGGATTCGCGGATGAGCGCCGGGCCTTTATAGATGAAGCCCGAATAGAGTTGCACCAGGCTCGCGCCGGCAGCGATTTTCTCAGCCGCGTGCTTGCCTTCGGTGATGCCGCCCACGGCGATGATCGGCAAACGACCGGCCAATTCTGCCGCCAGGACCTTAACCGTGTGGGTGCTCTTGTCGCGAACCGGCGCGCCGGACAAACCGCCCGCCTCGTCGCCATGCTCCATGCCTTCGACGCCGACACGGCTCAGGGTGGTGTTGGTAGCGATCACCGCGTCCATCCCGGTTTCGATCAGCGCCTGGGCGACCTGCGCGGTTTCTTCGTCGGTCATGTCCGGGGCGATCTTGATCGCCAGCGGTACATGCTTGCCGTGACGCAACGCCAGCTCGGCGCGACGCTGCGCCAGGTCGGCGAGCAATTGCTTGAGCGAATCACCGAACTGCAAGCTGCGCAGGCCCGGAGTGTTCGGCGAGCTGACGTTCACCGTCACGTAGCTGGCGTGGGCGTAGACCTTGTCCAGGCAAATCAGGTAATCGTCCACCGCCCGTTCAACCGGTGTATCGAAGTTCTTGCCGATGTTGATACCCAGCACGCCCTTGAACTTGGCCGCTGCAACGCGAGCCAGCAAGTGATCAACACCGAGGTTGTTGAACCCCATGCGGTTGATGATCGCCTCGGCTTCCGGCAAGCGGAAAATCCGTGGTTTCGGGTTACCCGGTTGCGGACGCGGGGTGATGGTGCCGATTTCAACGAAACCGAAACCCAACTGGGCGAAACCGTCGATGGCCGCGCCGTTCTTGTCCAGACCTGCCGCCAAACCCACCGGGTTCGGGAACTCCAGGCCCATGACCTTCACCGGCATTTTCGCCGGGGCCTTGCACAGCAAGCCGTTGAGGCCCAAACGCCCGCCCGCGCCGATCAGGTCCAGGGACAGATCGTGGGAGGTTTCCGGGGAAAGTTTGAACAACAGCTGACGGGCCAGGGTGTACATGGGCGGGTTTGACTCGAATGACGGCGAAATGAGGCGGCGATTATAGCCGGGCAACGGCGCTGCTTGCGAGGCGCACTCGCAAATCAATGCTCGATGGCATATGCCTTGCACCGGCTCAGGCATCAGTACTCATGCCAACGACGGGATGAGTCGACGGACAATGGCGTCGTCACCCGGTTCTGCTCACGCAGGGACCTGGGACGACGCTTTTTTTTGGAAGGTGTAATCCGATGAATGAAACCACAGTCGGCCCGTTGGCCTGGGTCAACGGCAGCGATGCCCCGGAAAAGTCCTCGATCGACGTAGGCTTTATGGCCCTCAGCGACTGCGCCTCGGTGGTGGTCGCCGCCACTCAGGGCTTCGCCCAACCCTATGGCTTGACCCTGAACCTCAAGCGCCAGTCATCCTGGGCCAGCCTGCGGGACAAACTGGTCAGCGGCGAACTCGACGCCGCCCACAGCCTCTACGGTCTGATTTATGCGGTGCACTTGGGCATTGGCGGTGTCGCGCCCACCGAGATGGCGGTGCTGATGGGCCTGAACCAGAACGGCCAGAGCATCAACCTGTCCCACGGCTTGCAGGCGCTGGGCGTGACCAGTCCTGAAGCACTGGATCGGCACGTGCACCAAACTCGCCCAAAACTGACCTTCGCCCAGACCTTTCCGACCGGCACCCACGCGATGTGGCTGTATTACTGGCTGGCGAGTCAGGGCATCCATCCGCTGCAAGACGTCAACAGTGTGGTGGTGCCGCCGCCGCAAATGGTCGCGCACCTGCAAGCCGGGCGCATCGACGGGTTCTGCGTCGGCGAGCCGTGGTCCGCCAGCGCAGTCAAACAGAACCTCGGCTTTACCTTGGCAACCACCCAGACCATCTGGCCCGATCACCCGGAAAAAGTCCTCGGCTGCACCCGCGCCTTTGTCGAGCAATACCCCAACACCGCCCGGGCGCTGGTAATGGCAATCCTCGAAGCCAGCCGCTTTATTGAAGAAAACCCGGAAAACCGCCGCAGCACCGCACAGCTATTAAGCGCCCCCGAGTACCTCGACGCGCCGCTGGACTGCATCGAACCGCGCTTGCTGGGGGATTATGACGACGGCCTGGGCAATCGCTGGCAAGACCCGCACGCGTTGCGCTTCCATGGCGGCGGCGAGGTCAATTTGCCGTATCTGTCCGACGGTATGTGGTTCATGACCCAGTTCCGCCGCTGGGGCTTACTGCGCGAAGACCCGGATTACCTCGGCGTGGCCCGTCAGGTCCAACAACTAGACTTATATCGTGATGCCGCGACGGCGCTGGGCATCTCAGCCTGGGGCCAGGAAATGCGTAGCAGTCAGTTGATCGACGGCAAAATCTGGGACGGCTCGGACCCGGCCGGCTATGCCCGCAGCTTCAAACTGCATGCCATGAGCGACAGCTCGCCCCTGCTCGCCAGCCGCTGACAGGAGACCACGACTATGTTGCGTATCCTGCTGATCAACGACACCGCGAAGAAAGTCGGACGCTTGAAAGCCGCGCTGACCGAGGCCGGGTTCGAGGTGATTGACGAGTCCGGCCTGACCATCGACCTGCCTGCACGCGTCGAAACGGTGCGCCCGGACGTGATTTTGATCGATACCGAGTCACCGAGCCGCGATGTGATGGAGCAAGTGGTGTTGGTTTCTCGTGATCAGCCCCGGCCGATCGTGATGTTTACCGATGAGCACGACCCCGGCGTGATGCGCCAGGCGATCAAATCCGGGGTCAGTGCCTACATCGTCGAAGGCATTCACGCACAACGCTTGCAGCCAATTCTGGACGTAGCCATGGCCCGCTTCGAAAGCGACCAGGCTTTACGCGCGCAACTGCATGCCCGGGATCAGCAACTGGCCGAGCGCAAGCGCATCGAGCTGGCCAAGGGGCTGCTGATGAAGATGAAGGACTGCAACGAGGAAGAGGCCTACACCCTGATGCGCCGCCAAGCCATGAGCCGCCAGCAGAAGCTGATCCAGGTGGCAGAGCAGATTATTGCCATGAGTGAATTGCTTGGCTGAAGGACGCCATCGCGGGCAAGCCTCGCTCCTACAAGGTTTGTGTCGATCACAACATTCGAATTGCACAAAATCCTGTAGGAGCGAGGCTTGCCCGCGAATGGCCTCGACACGGTTTCACCGGTTGGCACAGATCTGGCTAAGTAATCGATACAGGTAACCAACGGCGGTTGCCCCACCTACGACAAAGACGTCGCTCACCTCATTCGCCCATGGCGGATTCGGTGGCGGCGTTTTTTTGTTTTTGGCCCCAGAGACCGGGGCCGGTGGTGCGGCCGTAGCGGCGCCCCACCTGCAAGCTCATGACTCCTTCTCGAGACTCCCTACAGCTGAGGTGCGCGATGAAATCAAGCTTTTGGAAATCCGGCCATACCCCGACATTGTTCGCGGCCTTCCTCTATTTCGACCTGAGTTTCATGGTCTGGTACCTGCTCGGGCCATTGGCGGTGCAAATCGCCGCCGACCTGCACCTGACCACTCAACAACGCGGCATGGTGGTGGCTACGCCGATTTTGGCCGGTGCCGTGCTGCGCTTCCTGATGGGCATGCTGGCTGATCGCCTGTCGCCAAAAACCGCCGGGCTGATCGGCCAGGTGATCGTCATCAGTGCATTGTTTGGCGCCTGGAAACTTGGCATCCACAGTTACGAACAGGCGCTGGTGCTGGGGCTGTTCCTCGGCATGGCCGGTGCGTCCTTCGCCGTGGCCCTGCCGCTGGCGTCGCAATGGTATCCACCGCAGCATCAGGGCAAGGCCATGGGCATTGCCGGTGCCGGCAACTCGGGCACGGTGCTTGCGGCACTGATCGCTCCGGTACTGGCCGCCGCGTTCGGCTGGAGCAACGTGTTCGGCTTCGCGCTGATCCCGTTGATCCTGACCCTGATCGTCTTCGCCTGGCTGGCCAAAAACGCGCCGGAACGGCCGAAAGCCAAATCCGTGGCTGACTACTTCAAAGCCTTGGGCGACCGCGACAGTTGGTGGTTCATGTTTTTCTACAGCGTGACCTTCGGCGGCTTCATCGGCCTGGCGAGCGCCCTGCCCGGCTACTTCAACGACCAATATGGCCTGAGCCCGGTCACTGCGGGCTACTACACCGCCGCTTGTGTGTTCGGCGGCAGCCTGATGCGGCCGTTGGGCGGCGCCCTGGCGGATCGCTTTGGCGGCATTCGCACGTTGCTGGGGATGTACACCGTGGCAGCGATTTGCATCGCGGCCGTGGGTTTTAACCTGCCGAATTCCTACGCGGCGCTGGCACTTTTCGTCTGCACCATGCTCGGTTTGGGGGCGGGTAACGGTGCGGTTTTCCAACTGGTTCCGCAGCGTTTTCGTCGCGAAATCGGTGTGATGACCGGCTTGATCGGCATGGCCGGCGGCATCGGTGGTTTCGCCCTCGCGGCAGGCATGGGCGCAATCAAGCAAAGCACCGGCAGCTATCAACTGGCCTTGTGGTTGTTCGCCAGCCTCGGCGTACTCGCCTGGTTCGGCCTGCACGGGGTAAAACGTCGCTGGAGAACCACCTGGGGTTCGGCTGCCGTGACAGCGGCTCGGGTCTGAGGCATCGATGAGCCTGCAACTGAGTTTCGCCGAAGCCAGCGCCACCGGGCCCCGCGAAGAGAACCAGGACGCCCTGCGCCTGGTCACCCCCGCCCCGGCGCTGGCGGCGAGCAAGGGTTACCTGTTCGCCATCGCCGACGGCGTCAGCCAGTGCGCCGATGGTGGCCTTGCCGCCCGTTCGACCTTGCAGGCGCTGGCGCTGGATTACTACGCCACCCCGGAAACCTGGGCCGTGGCCGAGGCGCTGGAGCGCCTGTTGTCAGCACAGAATCGATGGTTGCAGGCCAATGGCGGCGGGCAACCGCTGCTCACCACGGTCAGTGCCTTGGTCATGCGCGGCAGGCGGTTTACCCTGGCCCATGTCGGCGATTGTCGGGTGTATCGCTGGCACGCCGATCAGTTGCAACGGGTCAGCGAGGATCACGTCTGGGATCAACAAGGCATGCAACATGTGCTCAAGCGAGCGCTGGGGCTCGATCAGCATCTGGTGCTGGATTTTCTTGATGGCGAACTGCGGCTCAACGAGAGTTTTGTGCTGCTCAGCGACGGCGTCTGGGCGGTGTTGGGCGATACCGCGATTGCGGCCATTCTGCGCGATCAACCGGATATAGAGAGTGCCGCGCAAACCCTGGTCAACGCGGCGCACCTGGCCGGCAGTCAGGACAACGCCAGCGCCTTGCTGGTGCGGGTCGATGCCCTCGGTGAAACCAGCATCGGCGATGCGTTGATTCACCTGCAGCAATGGCCACTGCCGCCCGCGTTGAAACCGGGACAATCCTTCGAAGGCTGGCAGGTCGAGGGAATCCTCGGCCAGAGCCAGCAATCGCTGCTCTATCGGGTGCGGGACGCGCAACAACAACCCTGGCTGCTGAAAACGCTGCCCGGCCATTTGCACGACGATCACTTGGCCGGTCAGGCGTTGCTCTCGGAGGAATGGTTTCTCAAACGGGTGGCGGGTCGGCATTTTCCTGAAGTCCATGCCGCCAGTCAGCGTCAGCATTTGTACTACGTGATGCGCGAATATTCGGGGCAGACCCTGGCTGAACTCTACGCTCAGACCGGGCCGCTACCCCTGGCGCAATGGCAGGAGCTGGCCGAACGCCTGCTGCGGGCGGTGGGCATGTTACATCGACGGCAGATCCTGCACCGCGACATCAAACCGGAGAACCTGCTGCTGGGTGACGACGGTGAGTTGCGACTGCTGGACTTCGGTCTCGCCTACTGCCCCGGCCTGTCCGAAGACCAGCCCTGCGCCCTGCCCGGCACGCCGAGCTACATCGCGCCGGAAGCCTTTAAGGGTGACGCGCCGACCCCGCAACAGGATTTGTATGCGGTCGGTGTGACGCTGTTTTTCCTGCTGACCGGGGAGTATCCCTACGGCGAAATCGAAGCCTTCCAGCGCCCGCGATTTGGTCTGCCGGTCAGCGCCAGTCGCTACCGGCCGGACCTGCCGGAGTGGTTGGCGCAGAGCCTGGCGCGAGCGGTCGCGGTCGATCCGCAACAGCGCTTTGAAACGGCGGAAGAATGGTTGTTGTTGCTGGAACAGGGTGAGCGCCACAGTTTGAGCGTGCGCCCCCGGCCCTTGCTGGAACGTGAGCCGCTGAAGGTTTGGCGGACGTTGGCGCTAGGGTCGCTGGTGGTGAATCTGCTGCTGTTGTTTCTGGTTTTTCATGGTTGAGCGTTATCGCCGCCGATCACCGTCATCTCGCGAGGAATATTCGATGAACGCAAAAGTCTGGTTGGTGGGTGCGGGTCCTGGTGACCCTGAATTACTGACCCTCAAGGCCGTTCGGGCATTGAGGGACGCGGATGTGGTGCTGATCGATGATCTGGTCAACGAGGCGGTGCTTGAGCATTGCCCGACGGCTCGGATCATTCCGGTGGGCAAACGCGGCGGTTGTCGCTCCACGCCGCAAGCCTTCATTCATCGGCTGATGCTGCGCTACGCCCGCCACGGCAAATGCGTGGTGCGGCTCAAGGGCGGTGATCCGTGCATTTTCGGGCGTGGTGGCGAAGAGGCGCAGTGGCTGCGCGAACGTGGCGTAGATGTTGAACTGGTCAATGGCATCACCGCTGGCCTCGCGGGCGCGACGCAATGCGATATCCCGCTGACCCTGCGCGGCGTGGCACGCGGTGTGACATTAGTGACCGCCCACACGCAGGACGGCAGCAGCTTGAACTGGCAGGCCTTGGCTCAGGGTGGCACGACGCTGGTGATCTACATGGGGGTGGCGAAGCTCAGCGAAATTCGTGTGCAACTGCTGGCTGGCGGTATGGCGGCAGATACGCCGGTGGCGATGATCGAAAACGCATCCCTGCCCCACCAACGGGAATGTAGGAGCGATCTGACAGCTATGGAGGACGATGCCTACAGCTTCGAACTAAAGAGTCCCGCTATTCTGGTCATCGGCGCTGTGGCGGCTTTTGGGGAGAGCAAAAGATCGCAGCCTGCGGCAGCTCCCATAGAAGCGCGATGCATCAGTGCGGCCCCGTAGGAGCTGCCACAGGCTGCGATCTTTACGGAGCGCCGCTCAAATCGCAGACAAAGAAAAGCCCGGCCTAAGCCGGGCTTTTCAGAGCTGCAAACTAATTACTTAGCTTGGGCTTCAACCTTCGCTTCTACGCGACGGTTTACAGCGCGACCAGCTTCAGTTTTGTTGTCAGCAACTGGGCGGGATTCGCCGTAGCCAACAGACTGAACGCGGGATGGCGAAACACCGTACTGGTTGGTCAGAACTTGTTTAACGGCGCTTGCACGACGCTCAGACAGTTTCTGGTTGTAAGCGTCAGGACCGACGGAGTCAGTGTGACCTTCAACAGTAGTGGTGGTGGATGGGTACTGCTTCATGAAGTCAGCGAGGTTCTTGATGTCAGCGTAGCTGTTAGGCTTAACGACCGACTTGTTGAAGTCGAACTTAACGTCCAGCTCAACACGAACAACTTCAGCAACTGCTGGGCAGCCATCAGCGTCAACAGTTACGTTGGCTGGGGTGTCCGGGCACTTGTCAACGTTGTCGCAAACGCCATCGTTGTCGCTGTCGGAGCAGACTTCAGCTGGAGCAGGAACTGGAGCAGCAGCAGGCTTGTTGCCGCCACCGAAGTTCACGCCCAGACCAACGGAAGGAGCGTAGTCCCAACGGCCGTTGTCCAGTTTGTAGTCAGCTTCAACGCCAGCACGGGCGAAGAAGTTTTCGGCGAAGTAGTACTTAACGCCAGCGCCAGCAGTCAGGAAAGTCGACTGGTCGCGACCGGTGTGGCCGTCAGCGGCTACGTTGGTCAGGCTGCCGTGCTTAACGCCGCCTTCAACGTATGGGCGCAGAGCGTCACCAGCGTTGTTGAAGTGGTACTGAGCGGTCAGACCAAAGTTGTCGCCTTTGATTTTCTGGCTGCCAGTGCCGTCGTTCGAACGGGTGTATTTGTTGGTGTCGTATTTCAGGTTCAACGACACGTCGTCGGTCAAGAAGTAACCGATGGAGGCGCCTGGGTTGAAGCCGTCTTCGACGTGATTAACGCTGTCGTTGTACTGCTTCTTGTAGTTGAGCTCGCCTTCAACTGCGCCTTGGCCTTGTGCCAGAACGCCGAACGAAGTAGCGGCAATAAGAGAACCAATGGCCAAGCCCAAGGTGTTTTTCAGTTTCATCCGTTAAATCCCCATCTGGTGATTGTAAAGCAGTCCCTCAAACCGGGGGACAACTCGGCGGCAAGTCTATCAGAACTTGCCTACACGTAAGAGATATTTGCGCTGAACTAAGTTTCAGCAACGCCTGCAAATTTCTCACGTAATTTATCTAGAGCGCGTTTGTACCGCATTTTTGTAGCACTCAAACCCATGTGCATGATGTCTGCGATCTCCTGAAACTCCAGCTCTGCGACAAATCGTAGCACCAGAATTTCCCGGTCAATCGGGTTCACATACACCAGCCAGCGATCGAGTCCACCCTTGTCCTCGGGTTTCGGCGTCTTTTCTTCAGACGCTTCCTCGAGGGGGTCCAGACTCAAAGCGTCCATCAAGCGACGCTTTCGCCGTTCCTTCCGATACTGCGTGATGCATTCGTTGTACGTGATGCTATATAGCCATGTTTTGAACTTCGATTTACCCTCGAAATTCTTCAAGCCATACAACACCTTCAACATCACTTCCTGACAGACATCGTCTGCGTCGCGATCGTTCCCAAGATATCGTGCACAAACGTTAAATAATGTTCGTTGGTAACGCCGCATCAATTCTTCATAGGCGCGCGTTACGTGAAACAGCTCGGTATGCGAGCGCGCGACCAACTCCTCATCAGAGAGCTCGCGGGGGTCGTAGCGCGTGGAGAGCGATTGAGCTTTATTCAAAACAAGTCGGGCCGACAGTCAGGTCAATGTCCGCCGCAGCCCTTACAGGGCATTTTGCGGCGGCATACATTAGCAGGGTTTGCCGGGTTAGCGGCTACTCACGTGCTGCTCCAGGAGGATCCGATTGGAGAGAGAGACTAGCTCACCCTCATCGGTCAGCAATGTGGTTTTAACCGTGCCGATCTCTTCGATCTGGCCTTCGACCTCGCCAACACGCACTTGTTGCCCAACCTGATACAACTCACGCACATAGATTCCCGCAAGAATCTGACCGGCAATTTCCCGGCTCCCCAAGCCCATGGCCAACGCAACCGCCAGACCAACGGTAATCAAAACGATCACGATCACATGGTTGAGCAGGTCGGTTTTGACCTCCAACTGACTGATCGCAACCGACAAACTGATGATAATCACCAGGCCCTGGGCAATTCGCCCCAGCCCCGAAGCGTAATCCAGCCCTACGCCCTCTGCCGCACCGCGCACCAGCCCATTGGCCAGTTGCGCCAGCAAAACGCCTACCAGCAGCACCAGCGCGGCACCAAATACTTTCGGCAAATACAACGCAAGCATATCCAGCGTAGCTGAAACTCGCTCAAGCCCAAGGGATTCTGCTGCCGACACGAGGAAAATCAGCAAAACGAACCAATAGACAATCTTGCCGATCAAGGTCGAAATCGGCACCTGAAGGCCGGCCCGGGACAGCAATTTGGTCAGGCCGGTACCGCCCATCAGGCGATCGAGGCCCAGTTTGGCGAGCAATTTGGACAACAAGGTGTCCAGCAGCTTGGCTACGACAAAACCCAACAGTAGGACAACCAAGGCACCGAACAGGTTCGGAATGAAATTCGCCACCTTGGTCCACAACGCAGTCATTGCCGTGACGAGGCTCTGAGTCCAGAGATCAAGTTCCATATTCAATCAGCCTTATCAGCAGTGCGAACGGTAGGTTTACGGTGACGGGAAACCGGCGCAACGTGAGCCGATCCATTGTTCAAGGCAATCATCAGCGCGGGCAACCAGCGGCCCAGCAGGCTGAACAGATCGCCGGCGCCGACCTGACGGTTGGCGGTTTTCAGTACACGGCCAAGGCACGCATCGTCGTCCCGAGTGGACGGAGATGCCTTGAGCATGTCACGCAAAGACTGTTCAAACGGATCGTGCATACGCACCTCTCGTGATGTCAGTGAAAGACGCGATCAAATTTGCCCGGGTCACATGGCTCATCTGTCACACCCAGCGCAAACGTCGGAATAACCACCACTGACCGAGCGCCACCGAGACCATCATCAGGCACGCAATCAGGAAACCATACGGGCTGGCAGAGAACGGAATGCCGCCGACATTGATACCCAAAAGCCCGGTCAGAAAACTCATCGGCAAAAAGATCCCGGTGATGATCCCGAAGCGGTACATCGTGCGGTTCATGCGCACGCTCAAACGCCGGTCTTCTGCCTCCAGGACCAGCCCCACCCGCTCCCGGGTCAATTCCAGCTCCTCGAGATAGCGGGTCAGGCTGTTGTTCAATTCGTTCCAGTAATCGCCATCGTCATCGACAAACCACGGCAGTTTTATCCGCGTCAGTTGCCCGAAAATATCCCGCTGCGGCGCCAGGAAACGTTTCAGCCCGGCCGCCCTGCGACGGATCTGCAAAATGGCGCCATGCTCGGGTGTGTACCGTTCGTCGGCATCCAGTTTTTCTTCTTCCTCATCGACCACTTCCGAGAGGCAAGTGACCAGATCCTGCACCTTGTTGGTGAGGTACTGAGCCATATAAAGGATGAGCTCGGAGGCGGTTTTCGGCCCCTTGCCTTCCGCCAACTGCACCAACAACTCGTCGGTGGCACGCAACGGACGCAAACGCAGAGAAATCACTCGCTGGGCCGACGCGAAGATGCGCACCGAGACCATGTCTTCCGGCTCCGCGCCGGGATTCATATTTATCCCGCGTAAAAATAACAGCAGTTCGCTGTCCGAAAGCTGTAGAAGACGCGGACGGGTGTTCTCTTCGAGCAAAAGATCACAGCTGAATTCACTCAGACCACTGGATTTACGCAGCCAGGTCTGGGTTTGCGGGTGACTGCGATCCCAGTGCAGCCACAGGCTTTCATGGGCCTGTAGCTGCAAGTCATCGAGTTCAGTCCGGGCTATCGAACGCGCACTGCCTTTACCATCCAGCACCAGGGCATGCACCAGCCCCCACTGCGCGTTTTCTTCCTCGAACATCCTCACCCCTTGGTTGAAGCGCTTTATTCAGGCATTTTCAGCGGGCTTGGCGAGATGATCACGCCGTTGTTATCCGCATAGATGTAGTGACCGGGGTGGAACGTCACGCCGGCGAAAGTCACTGGAACGTTCAGGTCGCCGAGCCCGCGCCGGTCGGACTTCCTCGGGTGGCTGGCGAGGGCCTGCACGCCCAGATCGGTCTGCGCAAGGATATCGACGTCGCGAATGCAACCGTAGATCACCAGCCCCGCCCAACCGTTCTTCGAGGCCTTCTCGGCCAGCATGTCACCCAGCAAGGCATGACGCAGGGAACCGCCACCGTCGACCACCAGCACCTTGCCGTCACCCTGGAGTTCGACCTGCTCCTTGACCCGCGAGTTGTCCTCGAAACACTTGATGGTCACGATCTCGCCACCGAAGGAATCGCGGCCGCCGAAATTGCTGAACATCGGTTCCAGCACTTGCACCAGCTCCGGGTAGGCATCGCACAGGTCAGGCGTAACGTAATGGTTCATCGAGAAACTCCTGTAAAGAGGAAGACAATCGAGGATGTCGCAAAGTGACCGGAAAAGCTCAATGCGTCATATCTTAGCCGCATGCCGACCGGAGCGAAATGCCCTTGTTAGAGCATCGCGCTCAGACGGCCGTGGCCAAATCCGGCTTTTCGCCCAGCAACGGCGTTTGCTGATCGGCCAACCAGCGAGCCACCAATGGCCAGACTTCGACCTGAGCGGCTTTGCTGATCAACATTTCAACGTGACCGAAATTGTCGGCAAAGCCCTGCTCGCGCCCCAGATTGATGAACTGCTTGTGCTCACTGCCGATCTGATCGAACAGTTTTTGGCAGGCCCATGCCGGGTCTTGATGATCCCCGACAGCGCTCACCGCCAATACCGGCAGCTCAACTTCGGCCAAACCGGCCCACCAGTCCTTGTCCGCGTCGCCAAAGCGCCCGAACAGGCCATACCAGCGCATGCTTTCCAGGGCCAGGCCAATCGGCTCGTCCTCCGGGCCGCGCTTGAGCCGTGAACCGGACAACTGGGCAAAACGCTTGAGAATAAAGCGCCCGCTCCACTCCACCGGGGGAATCTTCAGCGGCCAGTAGGTGCGGCTGACCTGCGTCCCGAAAAACGCCGCCGAGGCCACGACCGGCTCGCCGATGTACTGACCACCCAGCGCGGCGGCCAGGGTAATGCCCCCCAGCGAGTGACCGATCCAGTGCGGGACCTGGCCACTTTGCTCGCGCACAAACGCGCCGATGGCCGGCAGATCGTAACGGGCGTAGTCGGCGACGCGGTTCTTGCGGTAGTTCTGGTTGCGCTGGGACAAACCGTGACCGCGCATTTCCGGAATCCAGACATCGAACCCCAGACGCGTCAGGTAGGCACCCAGGCCCAGGCCTTTGGGGGAAAACCAGAACCGTCGATTGGAAAAGCTACCGTGAAGCAAAATGACCGGCACGCCGCGCGCGCCCGAGCCATCGGCCATGCCCAGGCGTGTTACTGCCAGCTCGACGGTGCCGTCAGGGCTGTTGCCGGGTTTCAATCGATACACATCTTCGCTCAGATCGCCGCGCCGTTCGGCGCTGATCAGGGCGACAGGAAATAGGTTGCTGCTGCTTTGCATAATGCTCTTGCACAAAAAAGGGCGGCATCCGGAGGCGCTCGCCCTACTTCAATCTCAAAAAACGGCTACCCCCTGTAGGAGCACAGCTTGCTGGCGACGGCAATTTTGAAGACGCCATCGCGGGCAAGCCTTGCTCCTACAGTGAGCGGTCCGTTCACACACCATCAGGCCGAAGCTTGGCCCTCAGCCAGGAAGAACCAGGTTTCCAGTACGGAATCGGGGTTCAGCGAAACGCTTTCGATGCCCTGCTCCATCAGCCATTTGGCCAGGTCCGGGTGGTCCGAAGGCCCCTGACCGCAGATACCGATGTACTTGCCCGCCTTGTTGCATGCCTGGATCGCGTTGGCCAACAGTTTCTTGACCGCCGGATTACGCTCATCGAACAAGTGCGCAATGATCCCGGAGTCACGGTCCAGACCCAGGGTCAGTTGGGTCAGGTCGTTGGAACCGATGGAGAAGCCATCGAAGAACTCAAGGAACTCTTCAGCGAGGATCGCGTTGGACGGCAGTTCGCACATCATGATGATGCGCAGACCGTTCTCGCCACGGGCCAGGCCATTTTCGGCCAGCAGGTCGATCACCTGGCTCGCTTCGCCGAGGGTACGGACGAACGGCACCATGATTTCAACGTTGGTCAGGCCCATCTCGTTACGCACACGCTTGAGCGCGCGGCATTCGAGTTCAAAGCAGTCACGGAACGCTTCGCTGATGTAACGCGACGCGCCACGGAAGCCCAGCATCGGGTTTTCTTCTTCCGGCTCGTAGAGCTTGCCACCGATCAGGTTCGCGTATTCGTTGGACTTGAAGTCCGACAAACGCACGATGACCTTTTTCGGGGTGAACGCAGCGGCCAGGGTGCTGATGCCTTCGACCAGTTTGTCGACATAGAAGCCAACCGGATCGTCGTAACCGGCGATGCGCTTGTCGACGCTGTCCTTGATCTCTTGCGGCAGACCGTCGTAGTTCAGCAGTGCTTTAGGGTGCACGCCGATCATGCGGTTGATGATGAATTCCAGACGGGCCAGGCCTACACCGGCGTTCGGCAGTTGCGCGAAGTCGAAGGCACGGTCCGGGTTGCCGACGTTCATCATGATCTTGAACGGCAGATCAGGCATGGCATCCACGGAGTTTTTCTTGATGTCGAAGCCCAGTTCGCCTTCGAAGATGTAACCGGTGTCGCCTTCAGCGCAGGAAACCGTCACGCCCTGGCCGTCTTTCAACAGCTGGGTGGCGTTGCCGCAACCGACCACGGCCGGGATGCCCAGTTCGCGGGCGATGATCGCCGCGTGGCAGGTACGGCCGCCACGGTTGGTGACGATGGCGCTGGCGCGCTTCATGACCGGCTCCCAGTCCGGGTCGGTCATGTCGGAAACCAGAACGTCGCCTGGCTGGACTTTGTCCATTTCGGACACGTCCTTGATGATACGGACCTTGCCGGCGCCGATGCGCTGGCCGATGGCGCGACCTTCAACCAGCACGGTGCCGGTTTCTTTCAACAGGTAACGCTCCATGACGTTGGCCTGGGTGCGGCTTTTCACGGTTTCAGGACGGGCCTGAACGATGTAGAGCTTGCCGTCGTCGCCGTCCTTGGCCCATTCGATGTCCATCGGGCACTTGTAGTGCTTTTCGATGATCATCGCTTGCTTGGCCAGTTCGCTGACTTCAGCGTCGGTCAGGCAGAAACGTGCACGGTCAGCCTTGTCCACGTCGATGGTCTTGACCGACTTGCCGGCCGTGGCCACTTCGCCGTAGATCATCTTGATGGCTTTGCTGCCCAGGTTACGGCGCAGGATCGCCGGGCGACCGGCCTCAAGCGTTTGTTTGTGGACGTAGAATTCGTCCGGGTTCACCGCGCCTTGTACGACGGTTTCGCCCAGGCCGTAGGCGCCGGTGATGAACACCACGTCACGGAAACCCGATTCGGTATCCAGGGTGAACATCACGCCGGCAGTGCCGGTTTCGGAGCGGACCATGCGCTGCACGCCGGCCGACAGGGCGACCAGCTTGTGGTCGAAGCCCTGGTGGACGCGATAGGAAATGGCGCGGTCGTTGAAGAGGGAGGCGAACACCTCTTTGGCGGCGCGAATGACGTTTTCGACGCCACGGATGTTCAGGAAGGTTTCCTGCTGACCGGCGAAGGAGGCGTCCGGCAGGTCTTCAGCGGTAGCGGAAGAGCGCACGGCCACGGCCATGTCAGGGTTGCCGGCCGACAGCGTGGCGAACGCGGTGCGGATCTCGGCGTTGAGCTTCTCGGGGAATTCGGCTTCCATGATCCATTTGCGGATCTGGGCGCCGGTCTTGGCCAGGGCGTTGACATCATCGACGTCCAGGGCGTCGAGGGCGGCGTGGATCTGATCGTTCAGGCCGCTCAGTTCCAGAAAATCACGATAAGCCTGAGCTGTCGTGGCGAAGCCACCGGGCACCGATACACCGGCACCTGCAAGGTTACTGATCATCTCGCCCAGGGATGCGTTCTTGCCCCCTACGTGCTCTACATCATGGACGCCGAGCTTATCGAGGGAAACTACGTACTCTACCAAGGTGATCTCTCCACTAACTGTGTTGGAAAAGCTCAGAAGCCGGCGGCTCGGGGGAGCGTTTGCCGACTGTATGGCCTGGACCTGGAAAATAAGTGAGAATGCGGGCCACTGGCGGCCAGCAAATCGCGCCTATCATATCCAGAAATCTTCACTAGCTTAAGGCCCAAGGTGCAAATGAAACGATCTGCTTTCTTTATCTCCGATGGCACGGGTATTACCGCCGAGACCCTCGGTCAGAGCCTTCTGGCGCAGTTCGAAAACATTACCTTCAGCAAATTCACGCGACCGTACATCGACAACGTCGATAAAGCGCGGGCCATGGTACAACAAATCAACAAGGCCGCCGAAACCGACGGCTTTCGGCCGATCATCTTCGACACCATCGTCAATCAGGACATTCGTGAGATTCTCGCGACGTCCAATGGTTTCATGATCGATATTTTCTCGACCTTCCTGGCACCGCTTGAACAGGAACTGACCGAGCATTCTTCCTACACCGTCGGCAAGTCCCACTCCATCGGCACCAACTCCAATTACATGGAGCGGATCGAGGCGGTGAACTTTGCCCTCGACAACGACGACGGTGCCCGCACGCATTATTACGACAAGGCCGACCTGATCCTAGTAGGCGTGTCGCGGTGTGGTAAGACGCCGACGTGCCTGTACATGGCGATGCAATTCGGCATCCGCGCCGCCAACTACCCGCTGACCGAGGACGACATGGAGCGCCTGACCCTGCCAGCCGCCCTGCGCGCCCACCAGCACAAGCTGTTCGGCCTGACCATCGACCCCGATCGCCTCACCGCGATCCGCAACGAACGCAAGCCCAACAGCCGCTATTCGAGCTATGCCCAGTGCGAGTTCGAAGTGCGCGAAGTGGAGAACCTGTTCCGCCGCGAGAACATTCCGCACATCAATTCCACGCATTTTTCCGTGGAAGAGATTTCGGCGAAGATTCTGGTGGAGAAAGGGGTGGAGCGGCGGTTCAAGTAGTTCTTTAGCGTTTGCGAGGACGCCTTCGCGGGCAAGCCTCGCTCCTACGGGTTTGGGGTCGTTCGCGGCATGCGGGATCGACATACCCCTGTAGGAGCGAGCTTGCTCGCGATGAACGATCACACGGTGTCAGCTAATGCCGACGCCAACGCCCCAAACCCGTCCAGCAACAACCGATCATTCCCCGCCGGATTACACACACTCGCCCGAACAAACTGCGGTACAGCCCCATGCCCCACGGCAAACGCCTCAGCCGTCGCCACCAGATAATTATTCTGCTTGAGCTCCGCCGCAATCTGCGACGCCCGCCACGGCTCGGGTACTTCGATCCAGAAGTGTGGGCTATTGGGATGGGTCTTGTAACTGACCTCTTTTAACACTTCGATGACCAACTGTTTGCGCCGGCTGATTTCGGTTATCTGCTGCCCCAACAACTGCTCGGCAACCCCGTTTTCGATCCAGGCAGTCGCCACTTCCATCGACAGCGGACTGGCCATCCAGCAAGTCCCCCGCACTGCGGCACTCAAGCGTCCGATCAACGGTTGCGGCGCATGCAGATAACCCACCCGTAATCCGGCCGAAACCGCTTTGCTCAAGCTACCAATCAACACCGAACGCTCCGGGGCAAAGTAACTCAGCGGTAACGGACGCTGCTGCGCCAGCACCGCGTGGGCCTCATCTTCGATGATCAGCAAATTGTGCCGACGGCAGACCTCGGCGATTGCTTCACGCCGTGGGACCGACATGACTGCCGCCGTAGGATTCTGGATCGTCGGCGTGCAGTACAACGCCGACACTCGATGATTCAGGCAAATGTCCGACAGCGCCTCGGGCAAAAGTCCTTCGTCGTCCATCCCGAGCCCTATCAGCTTTATCCCCAGCATGCGGGCGACGCTGATCAATCCGGGGTAGGTCAGATGCTCGGTCACCAACGTATCGCCAGGCTTGAGCAGCGCCATCAACACGCAGAGCAAACCGTGCTGGCCGCCATTCACACAAACGATCTGTTCGGCATCCGGGACAAACGCCTTGTGCCGTAACCAGTGGGCACCCGCCGCCCTATAGCGGGCCAGTCCGGCATCGGCGGTGTAGCCGCTGACCTGTTGCAGGGCCTGCGGATCATTGACCAACGCTTGCAGGCTGGCGCCCAACAAGACGGATTCCTGCCCCGGAATCGGTTGATTGCGACTCATATCAAAGTAAATCCGGGGCTCATCGCTGACATTGCGAAAGCCGCCGTCCCGCGAACGTTCCATCCCGTGCTGACGCACATAAGTGCCATCTCCTACACGGGCCACCACCAACCCGATCCGCTCCAGCTCGCCATAGGCGCGGCTGATGGTGCCAATGGTCACGCCCAGGCTGTCGGCCAACAAACGATGGGGCGGCAGTTTGCTGCCTGGCTCGATCAAGCCTTCGCCGATGCTTTTTTCCAGGGCCTCGGCCAAGCGCTTGTACTTGACGCCGCGCCCTAGCGCCAAGCCTTCGCGCAGGATTGACACCGTGGCAATACTTACTTTGACAGTCATTTACATCCCGAATAGCGTGCTGAAAACAGGTTCAATCAGGGATAGACCTATTCAGTAGTCAGGTCAATTCCGATGACAGAAAAGGAGCTCGATCATGTCCATCGCCCTCAGCGCGCCTTCCAGCATTCGAAAACCGTGGTTGGCCGGGCTGATCACCAGCACGTTGTTTCTGATTGTCTGCCTGAGTTGGGGCACCACGTGGCTGGGGATCAAGATTGCCGTGGAAAGCGTGCCCCCCCTGACCGCTGCCGGCCTGCGCTTTCTGATCGCCTTTCCGCTGTTTCTGAGCTTTGCCCTGCTGCGTCGCGAGCCGCTGCTGTTTCCACGGCAGAGCCGCTGGTTTTTCGTGTTCGTCACGCTGTCGTATTTCAGCCTGCCGTACTACTTGCTCAACTACGGCGAGATGCACGTTTCGTCTGGTCTGACGGCGCTGCTGTTCAGTTGCATGCCGGTGTTCATCCTGATTTTTTCCGCGATATTTCTGCGGGAAAAAATCTACCCCTCGCAAGTGCTCGGCATCGCCATCGGCTTTGGCAGTTTGTTCATGATCATCCGCAGTCAGGGGCTGCACCTGGACCACGCCGAGTTCTTCGGCGTGCTGGCGATTCTGGCCGCAGCGGTGATGCATGCGCTGTGTTACGTGATCACCAAGAAACAAGGCAGTGCCATCAGCGTGATCACCTACAACACCCTGCCCATCGGGCTGGCCGGGTTGATGCTGTTTGTGGCGGGACTGGGTTTTGAAGCGCCGGTGTTCGATGCCATCACCATGCGCTCATGGGGTGCCCTGCTCTACCTGGGGCTGGTGGCATCTGTGGGTGGGTTTATCGTTTATTTTTTGCTGCTGAAACGACTCAGCCCGATCATTTTGTCGTTTGTGTTCATTATTTTTCCGGTGTTCGCGGTGGTGATTGGCGCGTGGTACGAGGGGCAGAGTGTTTCGCAGGAGTTGATGGTGTATTCGGCGGTACTGCTGACGGGGTTTGCCATTACCAAATTGCCCGTCGAGAAATGGCTTAAACGCTGAACACATCCCCCCGTAGGAGCTGCCGAAGGCTGCGATCTTTTGATCTTAAAAATCAAAATCAAAAGATCGCAGCCTTCGGCAGCTCCTACGGGGAATGGCGTCAGATCACGAACAAGTCGACGAAGCGGTTCACCGGTGTGGCCTCCAGCGCAGCCTGATCCTTACACAACGCAAAAATCTCGGCGCTACGCTGGCCGGTGAAGCGCGTTGCCAGGTTGGCCTTGAACTTATCCTCCAGCAATGGAATGCCATCGGCACGGCGACGGCGATGGCCAATCGGGTACTCGACCACCACGTTCTCGGTGCTGGAGCCGTCCTTGAAAAACACCTGGATCGCGTTGGCGATGGAGCGCTTATCCGCTTCCAGGTATTCCCGGGTGAAACGCGGGTCTTCGACGATGTGCATTTTTTCGCGCAACACATCGATGATAGGGTGCGCGGCATGGAAATCGTCTTCGTATTGCTCGGCCACCAGATTGCCGAACGCCAGCGGCACAGCGGTCATGTACTGAATGCAGTGGTCGCGGTCGGCGGCATTGGCCAGCGGACCGACCTTGGAAATGATGCGGATCGCCGACTCGTGGGTGGTGATGACGATCCTGTCGATTTCATGCAGGCGATTGCGCACTTGCGGGTGCAGCGTGACGGCCGCTTCGCACGCGGTTTGCGCATGAAACTCGGCGGGAAAACTGATCTTGAACAGCACGTTTTCCATCACGTAACTGCCGTACTGACGGGAGAAGCTGAACACGCGTTTGTCTTCGGGTTTAAGCGCCAAGTCGTTATTGGTGTGGCTGAACAGCACGTCATAAAAGCCCCACTGCTTGGCCGTCAGCACGCCGGGAATGCCCATCTCGCCACGCAGCGCGATGTCCGCCAGCCGCACGCCACGGCTGGACGCATCACCCGCCGCCCAGGATTTGCGCGAACCGGCGTTCGGTGCATGACGATAAGTGCGCAGCGCTTGACCATCAGCAAACGCATGGGACAACGCCGACAGCAACTGCTCGCGGTTGGCGCCCATGAGTTTGGCGGTGACGGCGGTGGAGGCGACTTTCACCAGCAACACGTGATCAAGGCCTACACGGTTGAAGGAGTTTTCCAGTGCGATGACGCCCTGAATCTCGTGGGCCATGATCATCGCTTCGAGCACGGCGCGAATCGTCAGCGGCGCGTCACCATTGGCCAGGCGCTTCTGCGAAAGGTGATCGGCCACCGCGAGAATCCCGCCGAGGTTATCGGACGGATGACCCCATTCGGCAGCGAGCCAGGTGTCGTTGTAGTCGAGCCAGCGGACGATGCAGCCGATGTCCCACGCGGCTTTTACCGGGTCGAGACGGTAGCTGGTGCCAGGCACGCGGGCGCCGAACGGGACGATGGTACCCTCGACGATCGGGCCCAGGTGTTTGGTGCATTCGGGAAAGCGCAGGGCCAGCAGGCCGCAGCCGAGGGTGTCCATCAGGCAGTTGCGGGCGGTGTCGAGGGCTTCTTGGGATTCGATCTTGAAGGTGAGGACGTAATCGGCAATGTCCTGCAGGACCGTGTCGTAGTCGGGGCGGTTGTTCAGGTCAACGTTGGCGCTCATGTTCGATTCACTCTTGAAGTGGTTCGTTAATGGGACCTCGGTTCAGGACTAATCATTCTTATTCTTGAAATGCGATCCCCGTAGGAGCTGCCGAAGGCTGCGATCTTTTGATCTTGATCTTATAAAGCAAAATCAAAAGATCGCAGCCTTCGGCAGCTCCTACGGGGGGTGTTCGTTAGAAGGAATCACCCGGAACGCGGACGAAGCCTTCCATCAATACCCGCGCACTGCGGCTCATGATGGCTTTTTTCACGGTCCATTCACCGTTCACCTGACTCGCTTCGGCACCCACACGCAAGGTGCCGGACGGGTGCCCAAAACGCACGGCGTTGCGTTCAATCCCGCCCGCCGCCAGGTTCACCAGCGTCCCGGAAATCGCCGCCGCCGTGCCAATCGCCACTGCCGCCGTACCCATCATCGCGTGGTGCAATTTTCCCATGGACAACGCCCGCACCAGCAGGTCGACATCACCCGCCGCAATCGCTTTGCCGCTGGATGATACGTAGGCCGCAGGCTTGGCCACGAACGCCACTTTCGGCGTGTGCTGACGCTTGGCCGCTTCGTCCAGGTCCTTGATCAGGCCCATGCGCAACGCACCGTAGGCACGGATGGTTTCGAACATCGCCAGGGCTTTCGGGTCGCTGTTGATCGCGCCTTGCAACTCGGTGCCGGTGTAACCGATGTCTTCGGCGTTGATAAAAATCGTCGGAATGCCGGCATTGATCATGGTCGCCTTGAAGGTCCCGACGCCGGGCACTTCCAGATCATCCACCAGGTTGCCGGTGGGGAACATCGAACCACCGCCGCCCTCTTCTTCCGCCGCCGGGTCCATGAATTCGACTTGCACTTCGGCCGCCGGAAAGGTCACGCCGTCGAGTTCGAAATCACCGGTTTCCTGCACTTCACCGTTGGTGATCGGCACGTGGGCGATGATGGTCTTGCCGATGTTGGCCTGCCAGACGCGAACCACCGCCACACCGTTATGCGGAATGCGGCTGGCGTCCACCAACCCGTTGCTGATGGCGAACGAGCCGACCGCTGCCGAAAGGTTGCCGCAGTTACCGCTCCAGTCCACGAACGGCTTGTCGATGGAGACCTGGCCGAACAGGTAATCGACATCGTGATCAGCCTTGATGCTTTTCGACAGGATCACGGTTTTGCTGGTGCTGGACGTCGCGCCGCCCATGCCGTCGATTTGCTTGTCGTAGGGGTCGGGGCTGCCAATGACGCGCAGCAACAACGCATCGCGGGACGGGCCGGGAATCTGTGCCGCTTCGGGCAGGTCTTGCAGGCTGAAGAACACGCCTTTACTGGTGCCGCCGCGCATGTAGGTGGCGGGGATTTTGATTTGAGGTGCGTGAGACATGTCATTCCTCTATTGGCCGACAGGGGAGTTGAATCCCCTGTGGCTCTGCATTTTTAAACGGCGACGGCCGATTCAAGGAAGTCCTGAGCGAAACGTTGCAACACGCCACCGGCCTCGTAAATCGACACTTCTTCGGCGGTGTCGAGACGGCAGGTCACGGGCACTTCGACGCGCTCGCCGTTGAGGCGATTGATCACCAGCGTCAGTTGCGCACGCGGGGTGCGGTCGCCGATCACGTCGTAGGTTTCGCTGCCGTCGATGGCCAACGTATGGCGATCGGTGCCCGGCAAAAACTCCAGCGGCAACACGCCCATGCCCACCAGGTTGGTGCGGTGGATGCGCTCGAAACCTTCGGCGGCAATCGCTTCCACACCGGCCAGACGCACGCCCTTCGCCGCCCAGTCCCGGGACGAGCCCTGGCCGTAGTCGGCGCCGGCAATGATGATCAGCGGCTGCTTGCGCTCCATGTAGGTTTCGATGGCTTCCCACATGCGCATGACCTGGCCTTCCGGCTCGACGCGAGCCAGCGAACCCTGCTTGACCTTGCCGTTTTCCCGGACCATTTCGTTGAACAGTTTCGGGTTGGCGAAAGTTGCACGCTGCGCGGTGAGATGGTCGCCCCTGTGAGTTGCGTAGGAGTTGAAGTCCTCTTCCGGCAAGCCCATTTTCGCCAGGTATTCGCCGGCGGCGCTGTCGAGCATGATCGCGTTCGACGGCGACAGGTGATCGGTGGTGATGTTGTCCGGTAGCACCGCCAGCGGGCGCATGCCCTTGAGCGGACGGGCGCCGGCCAGCGCGCCTTCCCAGTACGGCGGGCGGCGGATGTAGGTGCTCATCTCGCGCCAGTCGTACAGCGGCGTGACTTTCGGGCCGGTGTCTTCGTGGATGGCGAACATCGGGATGTAGACCTGACGGAACTGCTCCGGCTTCACCGAGGCTTTCACCACGGCGTCGATTTCTTCGTCGCTCGGCCAGATGTCTTTCAGGCGGATTTCCTGGCCATCGACCACGCCCAGCACGTCTTTTTCGATGTCGAAACGGATGGTCCCGGCGATGGCGTAAGCGACCACCAGCGGTGGCGATGCGAGGAACGCTTGCTTGGCGTACGGGTGAATCCGCCCGTCAAAGTTGCGGTTGCCGGACAGCACGGCGGTGGCGTACAGATCTCGGTCGATGATCTCTTGCTGGATCACCGGGTCGAGTGCGCCGGACATGCCGTTGCAAGTCGTGCAAGCGAACGCGACGATGCCGAAACCGAGTTGCTCCAACTCATTGGTCAGGCCCGCTTCGTCGAGGTACAGCGCCACGGTTTTCGAACCCGGCGCCAGGGACGACTTGACCCACGGTTTGCGGGTCAGCCCAAGCTTGTTGGCATTGCGCGCCAGCAGGCCGGCGGCGATGACGTTGCGCGGGTTGCTGGTGTTGGTGCAACTGGTGATGGCGGCGATGATCACCGCACCGTCCGGCATCTGGCCCGGCACGTCGTCCCACTGACCGGAGATGCCTTGGGCAGCCAGATCTGACGTCGCGACCCGAGCGTGCGGGTTGCTCGGGCCGGCCATGTTGCGCACCACCGAGGACAGGTTGAAGGTCAAGCCGCGCTCGTATTGCGCGTTCTTAAGGCTGTCAGCCCAGAGGCCGGTGGTCTTGGCGTAGTTCTCGACCAACTGCACCTGCTCGTCTTCACGACCGGTGAGTTTCAGGTAGTCGATGGTCTGCTGGTCGATGTAGAACATCGCCGCCGTGGCACCGTATTCCGGGGCCATGTTGGAAATGGTGGCGCGGTCGCCGAGGGTCAGCGCGGAGGCACCTTCACCGAAGAATTCCAGCCAGGCGCCAACGACTTTCTGTTTGCGCAGGAACTCGGTCAGCGCCAGCACCATGTCGGTGGCGGTGATGCCCGATTGCAGTTTGCCGGTCAGCTCTACGCCAACGCTTTCTGGCAGGCGCATCCACGACGCACGGCCGAGCATCACGCTCTCGGCTTCCAGGCCGCCAACGCCGATGGCGATCACGCCCAGGGCATCGACGTGCGGGGTGTGGCTGTCGGTGCCGACGCAGGTGTCCGGGAACGCCACGCCGTCACGCACCTGGATCACCGGGGACATTTTCTCCAGGTTGATCTGGTGCATGATCCCGTTGCCCGGCGGAATCACGTCGACGTTTTTGAAGGCTTTTTTGGTCCAGTTGATGAAGTGAAAACGGTCTTCGTTGCGACGGTCTTCGATGGCGCGGTTCTTCTCGAACGCTTCCGGATCGAAGCCACCGCGCTCGACGGCCAGGGAGTGATCGACGATCAATTGCGTCGGCACCACCGGGTTCACTTGCGCCGGGTCGCCACCTTGCAGGGCAATGGCGTCGCGCAGGCCGGCGAGGTCGACCAAAGCGGTCTGGCCGAGGATGTCATGGCATACAACTCGCGCCGGGAACCACGGGAAGTCGAGGTCGCGCTTGCGTTCGATGAACTGCTTCAGGGAATCGGTGAGCGTGGCCGGGTCGCAGCGGCGCACCAGGTTTTCCGCCAGTACGCGGGAGGTGTACGGCAGGGTGTCGTAGGCGCCAGGTTGAATGGCTTCGACAGCCGCGCGGACGTCGAAATAATCCAGATGGCTGCCGGGCAGCGGTTTGCGGAATTCAGTGTTCATCAGGTCGGGACTCGGTCACGGTAGTTACAAAGGGTGGGGCCAGGCATCGCTCCGATCCCGTGTAGGAGCTGCCGCAGGCTGCGATCTTTTGATCTTCGGCGATTTTTTGAATCGCCAGAGAATCAAGATCAAAAGATCGCAGCCTGCGGCAGCTCCTACAGGGGGCTCGATTTCAGTTCTGGCCCTCCCCGGTCAGCGTTGTTCGATTGGCACGAACTTGCGCTGTTCGACGCCGATGTACTCGGCGCTCGGGCGGATGATGCGGTTGTTGGCACGTTGTTCGAACACATGCGCCGCCCAGCCGGTCAGGCGCGAGCAGACGAAAATCGGCGTGAACAACTTGGTCGGAATGCCCATGAAGTGGTACGTCGACGCATGGTAGAAGTCGGCGTTCGGGAACAGTTTTTTCTGTTCCCACATGGTCTTGTCGATGGCTTCGGACACCGGGAACAGCACGGTGTCGCCCACTTCATCCGCGAGTTTTTTCGACCAGCCCTTGATCACCTCGTTGCGCGGATCGTTGTCCTTATAGATCGCGTGACCGAAGCCCATGATCTTGTCCTTGCGCTCGAGCATGCCGAGGGTGCCTTTGATCGCCTCTTCCGGCGACTTGAAGCGCTCGATCATTTCCATCGCCGCTTCGTTGGCGCCGCCGTGCAGCGGGCCGCGCAGGGAGCCGATGGCCGCTGTGATGCAGGAGAACATGTCCGACAGGGTCGAAGCACAAACCCGGGCGGTGAAGGTCGAGGCGTTGAACTCGTGTTCCGCGTAGAGGATCAGCGATACGTTCATCACTTTGACGTGCAGCTCGCTCGGCTTCTTGTCGTGCAGCAGGTGCAGGAAGTGGCCACCGATGGACGCCTCGTCGGTCACGCAATTGATGCGTTTGCCGTCGTGGCTGAAGCGATACCAGTAGCACATGATCGCCGGGAACGCGGCCAGCAGACGGTCGGTGACGTCATGCTGGGCGCTGAAGTCTTTCTCCGGCTCGATGTTGCCCAGGAACGAGCAACCGGTGCGCATCACGTCCATCGGGTGGGCGTCGGCGGGGATGCGTTCCAGCACTTCTTTCAGCGCTTGCGGCAGGTCGCGCAGCTTGCTCAGTTTGCCGACGTAAGCGGCGAGTTGCGCCTGGGTCGGCAGTTCGCCGTACAGCAACAGGTAGGCGACTTCCTCGAATTGCGCGTCAGCCGCCAGTTCGCGAACGTCGTAGCCACGGTAGGTCAGGCCGGCGCCCGACTGGCCCACGGTGGACAGTGCGGTTTGCCCGGCCACCTGGCCACGGAGCCCGGCACCACTGAGTACTTTTGCTTCGGCCATTGCTGTCTCCAATCTTGAAATTTTTAGGGAATCGGCAAATTGTGATTCATCAGGTTATTCGGGTGATGCCGAAAAGATCGCAGCCTCGTTTCACTCGACAGCTCCTACATTGACCTCGTTCGGCAACAACCTGTAGGAGCTGTCGAGCGGAGCGAGGCTGCGATCTCTTGATCTTCATTTCTTCGCGGCGAACAACGCATCGAGCTTCTGCTCGAAGGTGTGGTAGTCGATGCGATCGTAAAGCTCCATGCGGGTTTGCATGGTGTCGATCACGTTCTGTTGCGTGCCGTCGCGGCGGATGGCGGTGTAGACGTTTTCCGCCGCCTTGTTCATCGCGCGGAACGCCGACAATGGGTATAGCACCAGCGACACGTCGGCCGCGGCGAGTTGCTCGGTGGTGTACAGCGGCGTCGCGCCGAATTCGGTGATGTTGGCCAGGATCGGCGCTTTCACGCGGCTGGCGAACAGCTTGTACATGTCCAGTTCGGTGATGGCTTCCGGGAAGATCATGTCGGCGCCAGCCTCGATGCACGCCGCAGCACGATCCAGGGCCGATTCCAGACCTTCGACGGCCAACGCATCGGTGCGCGCCATGATCACGAAGCTGTCATCGGTGCGGGCATCGACGGCGGCTTTGATGCGGTCGACCATTTCCTGCAGCGAGACGATCTCTTTATTAGGACGGTGACCGCAGCGCTTGGCGCCAACCTGGTCTTCGATGTGAATCGCCGCTGCGCCGAACTTGATCATCGACTTGACGGTACGTGCCACGTTGAACGCCGAGGAACCGAAACCGGTGTCCACGTCCACCAGCAGCGGCAGGTCGCAGACGTCGGTGATGCGGCGCACGTCGGTCAGCACGTCGTCCAGGCCGGTGATGCCCAGGTCTGGCACACCGAGGGAGCCGGCAGCCACCCCGCCACCCGACAGGTAAATCGCCTTGAAACCGGCGCGTTTGGCCAGCAGCGCGTGGTTGGCGTTGATCGCGCCGACCACTTGCAGCGGATGTTCGCTGGCGACCGCATCGCGGAAACGCTGGCCTGGAGTGCTCTTGTTGAAACTCATGACTCACCTCGTTCAGTGGCTGTCTTATTAGCGCCGTCCTGGTAGTGACGGGCGATATTGCGTTTGGAGGCGCCGATGTGGCGGCGCATCAACAACTCGGCCAGTTCACCGTCACGGTCGGCGATGGCGTCGAGAATCCGGTGGTGCTCGGCGAAAGCCTGGCGCGGGCGATTGGGGGTGGTGGAAAACTGGATGCGGTACATGCGCACCAGTTGATAGAGCTCGCCGCACAGCATTTGCGTCAGGGTGCGGTTGCCGCTGCCCTGGATGATTCGATAGTGGAAGTCGAAATCGCCTTCCTGCTGGTAGTAGCCAACACCGGCCTGGAACGCCGCGTCCCGCTCGTGGGTTTCGAGGACACGGCGCAGTTCGTCGATTTCTTCGACGGTCATGCGCTCGGCGGCCAGACGACAGGCCATGCCTTCGAGGGATTCGCGGATTTCGTAGAGTTCGAGCAGCTCGGCATGGCTCAGCGACACCACCCGCGCGCCGACGTGCGGCACGCGCACCAGCAGGCGCTGGCCTTCGAGGCGATGGATCGCTTCGCGCAACGGCCCACGGCTGATGCCATAAGTGCGCGCCAGCTCCGGCTCGGAGATCTTGCTGCCCGGGGCGATCTCGCCCTTGACGATGGCCGCCTGGATGCGTCGGAAAACGTTCTCGGAGAGTGTTTCCGAATCGTCCTGCGCAATGACCGGGGGATCGAGTTGATCCAGCATATTGTCGACACCTTGAAAGCTAATGCGGCAAAAACTAGCGAATACAGGCCTAACAGTCAAAGGATAAATAGGTATTGTCGACAATCGTCTAATAACCGCCCGCACCATAACGAAGCAGCACAGCGGTTTATAGCCTCCTGCCAGCGCTGGCGCCATAAAACCACCGTGCTAGAATGCCGGCCGCATTTGCTTGTCATCTGCATCTGCACGGCTTGTCATAAATAGCTGATAGGCATACGAGGGAGCTTGCGCAGCGATGCCAGGGCCTTGAATCGAAGTACGGACCGCTGCGCACCAGGATTTATGAGACTCAAGCCCTTCCCCACATTCCTTTATCTTCTTTGCCTGCCCGGTTTCGCCGCGGCGGGGGAAAAGACTGTGTACGGCCTCAATGAGTACGCTTCACTGGACGGTATTGACCTGGAAGTCGCCGCCAAACTCGACACCGGGGCCAAAACTGCTTCTTTAAGTGCACGGGACATCAAGCGCTTCAAACGCAATGGCGAATCCTGGGTGCGTTTTTACCTGGCCATCGACGCCGCGCATTCCCACCCGATCGAACGACCGCTGGCCCGGGTCAGCAAAATCAAGCGCCGGGCCGGTGACTACGACCCGGAAGAAGGCAAGAAATACACGGCCCGCCCGGTGATTGAGCTGGATATCTGCATGGGCTCGGCGTTACGCAGCATCGAAGTGAACCTGACCGACCGCAGCGCCTTCCAATACCCGCTACTGATCGGCTCCGAAGCGCTCAAACGCTTCGATGCGCTGGTCGACCCCAGTCTTAAATACGCTGCTGGCAAACCCGCCTGCGCCAACGCCGCTCATACCGCAGAGTAATTCCAATGCGCTCTCTTAACCTCCACCTGAAAATCCTGATCGCCATTCTGGTGGTGCTGGGCATTTCAGTTACGGCCTATCAGATTTTCGTGCTCGGGATTCCCGTGACCGAAGACGCCACGGACGACTTGTGGAACATCGACGCCAAGGTCGAGTTCGTCGCCAGTGCCAAGGACCCGGTCAAGATCCAGATGTTCGTGCCGCCCCTGAGCCGCGACTTTGTAAGCCTGAACGAAAGTTTTATCTCCAATAACTACGGCGTGGCGGTGAACCGGATCGATGGCAACCGCAAGGTCACCTGGTCGGCACGCCGGGCCAAAGGTAACCAGACCCTTTATTACCGTCTGGTGCTGACCAAGCGTTACTCCGGTGAAAAATCCAAGGTCAAAGGCCCGACCTTCCGCGACAGCATCGCCGTCGAAGGCGCGGAAAAAGTCGCGGCCGAAGCCCTGCTTGCACCGATCCGCCAGCACTCGGCCGACGTCGAAACCTTCATTGGCGAAGCGATCAAACGCGTCAACAACCTCAACGACGACAATGTGAAGTTGTTGCTGGGCGGCGATCCGTCCACCGCGAACAAAGCCCGGATCGTCGAACTGGTGCTGTCCATCGCCCACGTACCGGTGGAAAAAGTCCACACCATTCGCCTGGTCGCCGACCAGCCGCAAATCCCTGAACTGTGGCTGCGCAGCTTCAATGGCACCGACTGGCTGTACTTCAACCCGGAAACTGGTGAACAGGGCCTGCCCACCGACCGCCTGCTGTGGTGGACCGGCGATGAAAACCTGATCACCGTCGATGGCGGCAAGAAAGCCAACGTGACGTTCAGCCTGAACAACAGTGAAATGAACGCCATTCGCCTGGCCAAGCTGACCGACGAAAACACCGACGCCAACTTCCTCGAATACTCGCTGTACGGTCTGCCGCTGCAAACCCAGCAGACGTTCATGATCATGGTGATGATCCCGATTGGCGTGCTGGTGATCCTGATCCTGCGCAACCTGATCGGCCTGCAAACCCTCGGCACCTTTACCCCGGTGCTGATCGCCCTGGCGTTCCGCGAGACGCAACTGGGCTTCGGGATTGTGCTGTTCACCATCATCACCGCGCTGGGGCTGTCGCTGCGTTCCTACCTTGAGCATTTGAAGCTGCAAATGCTGCCGAGGCTGTCGGTGGTGCTGACCTTTGTGGTGGTACTGATCGCAGCGATCAGCCTGTTCAGCCATAAACTCGGCCTGGAGCGCGGGTTGTCGGTGGCGCTGTTCCCGATGGTGATCCTGACCATGACCATCGAACGCCTGTCGATCACCTGGGAAGAGCGCGGTGCCGGGCATGCCCTGAAAGTGGCCATCGGCACGCTGTTCGCCGCATCTTTGGCGCATCTGATCATGAGCGTGCCGGAACTGGTCTACTTCGTGTTCACCTTCCCGGCGATCCTGTTGATCCTGGTGGGTTTCATGCTGGCCATGGGTCGCTATCGCGGCTATCGCCTGACCGAGCTGATCCGCTTCAAAGCGTTCCTCAAGGCTGACTCGTAATGTTCGGTTTCTGGAAGACCTGGAAGGCCCTGGAAGCCCGGGGCATCATGGGGATCAATCGGCGCAACGCGGACTACGTGCTCAAGTACAACAAGCGCAGCCTGTACCCGATTGTCGATGACAAGATCATCACCAAGGAACGTGCGATCGCCGCCGGCATCAACGTGCCGGAGCTGTACGGGATCATTTCCACCGAGAAAGAAATCGACAACCTCGACCAGATCATCGGCGGGCGCAGCGACTTCGTGATCAAACCAGCCCAGGGCGCCGGCGGTGACGGGATTATTGTGGTGGCCGACCGGTTCGAGGGCCGCTATCGCACGGTGTCCGGCAAAATCATCAGCCATGAGGAAATCGAGCACCATGTCTCCAGCATCCTCACCGGCCTGTATTCCCTGGGCGGTCACCGCGACCGGGCGCTGATCGAATACCGCGTGACCCCGGACCAGATCTTCAAAAGCATCAGCTACGAAGGCGTGCCGGACATCCGCATCATCGTGCTGATGGGTTACCCGGTGATGGCCATGCTGCGCCTGCCGACCCGTCAGTCGGGCGGCAAAGCCAACCTGCACCAGGGCGCCATCGGCGTCGGCGTGGATTTGGCCACCGGCCTAACCCTGCGCGGTACCTGGTTGAACAACATCATCACCAAACACCCGGACACCACCAACGCGGTGGATGGCGTGCAACTGCCCTACTGGGACGGTTTCATGAAACTCGCCGCCGGTTGCTATGAACTGTGCGGCCTAGGCTACATCGGCGTGGACATGGTCCTCGACCAGGAGAAAGGCCCGCTGATTCTGGAGCTCAATGCCCGGCCGGGGTTGAACATCCAGATTGCCAACGATTGCGGGCTGACATTGCGCACCCATGCGGTCGAGGCGCGGCTGGAAGAGCTGAAGGCTCGCGGGATTACCGAGACGCCGCAGGAACGGGTGGCGTTTGTTCAGGAAATGTTTGGGCATATTCCGCCGGTTGAGGGTTGATTCGGGACCGAGTCGCGCCCCTTGTAGGAGCAAGGCTTGCCCGCGAAGACGGTTTCATGAGCGCGGCACTGCTCAACCCTGCCGCGAATCTACCCAACACCGACATCCCCTCTAGGAGCAATTCCTGCAGAGGACTACAATCGCCACCCCGCCTCGATGGCTGACCTGCCCCGCCCATGTTGACCTGTTCCGTACACCCGCTGCCCTATCGCGCCAACCCCGCCGAGTACTTCGCGGCGATTCGTCATGCCCCCGGTGCCGTGCTGCTCGACAGTGGCCGGCCAACCGCTGATCGCGGACGCTTTGATGTGCTCAGCGCCTGGCCGCTGGAGCAACTGGCCGTGCGCTCGGATGAAAGTGGTGCGGACTTCCTGCAACGCCTGCGGAACAATCTGACACAGCTGGGCAAAGCATCCGTCCCGGACGACTTGCCCTTCGCCGGCGGCTTGATCGGCTACCTGAGCTACGATTTCGGCCGTCATCTGGAACACCTGCCGAGCCAGGCCCAGGACGACCTGCACTTGCCGGATGCGCGTTTCGGTTTGTATGCCTGGGCGTTGATCAGCGATCACCAACGGCTGACCAGTCAGTTGGTGTTCCACCCGACACTGCCCGACAGTGAGCGCCAGCGTTTGACCGCGCTGCTCAGTCAGCCGACCGCTGAGCCGGGCGAGCCGTTCAAGCTAAAGACACCGATGAACGCCGACCTCAGCGCCGATCAATATCGCCAGGCCCTCGAACGTATCCATCAGTACATCCAGTCCGGCGACTGCTATCAGGTCAACTTCGCCCAGCGCTTCCGTGCGCAATGCGAGGGTGATCCGTGGGCCGCCTATTGCGCGTTGCGGGCCGCCTGCCCGACGCCGTTTTCCGGGTTCCAGAGCCTGCCCGAGGGCGGCGCGGTGTTAAGCCTGTCGCCGGAGCGTTTCGTTAAAGTCAGCGAACGCCAGGTGGAAACCCGCCCGATCAAAGGCACCCGCCCCCGTGGCCTGACCCCGGTCGAAGATACGGCGAACGCCGCCGAACTCTTGGCCAGCCCCAAGGACCGCGCGGAAAACCTGATGATCGTCGACCTGCTGCGCAATGACCTCGGTCGCACCTGTCGCATCGGCTCGGTGCGGGTGCCGGAGCTGTTCAGCCTGGAAAGCTATCCGAACGTGCACCACTTGGTGAGCAGTGTCACCGGGGAGTTGGCTGACACCAAGGATGCCCTGGACCTGATCGCCGGCAGCTTCCCCGGCGGCTCGATTACCGGTGCGCCGAAGATCCGGGCGATGCAGATCATTGATGAACTGGAACCGACCCGACGCGGGTTGTACTGCGGTTCGTTGTTGTACCTGGACGTGCGCGGCGAGATGGACAGTTCCATCGCCATTCGCAGTCTGCTGGTCAAGGATGGGCAGGTGTGTTGCTGGGGCGGTGGCGGGATTGTCGCCGACTCAGAGTGGCAGGCCGAATATCAGGAATCGATTACCAAGGTGAAGGTGCTGCTCGAGACCCTGCAAAACCTGTAACCAACCTCGCCCCGGCAGGCGCCGTAGGACCCGTAGGAGCTGTCGAGTGAAACGAGGCTGCGATCTTTTGATCTTGTTCTTTAAAGCAAAATCAAGATCAAAAGATCGCAGCCTCGTTTCACTCGACAGCTCCTACGGGGGATTGGGTTTACAAGGTCAAAGCGCGGTTGGAAGCCTTGATAAATTCCTGCTTCAACTCCGCAAAGGTGTGCACCGCCGGGAATTGCGGGAACTCGCGAATCACATTGTCCGGTGCATGGAACAGAATCCCGGCATCGGCCTCGCCCAGCATCGTCGTGTCGTTGTAGGAATCCCCCGCCGCAATCACTCGGTAGTAAAGGCTTTTGAAGGCCAAAACCGACTGACGCTTGGGATCTTTCTGACGCAACTGATAGCTGGTCACCCGCCCGGCATCGTCGGTAATCAGGCGATGGCAAAGCAAGGTCGGGAAGCCCAGTTGACGCATCAGTGGTTGGGAGAACTCGTAGAAGGTGTCCGACAGAATCACCACCTGGAAGCGCTCGCGCAGCCAGTCGACGAACTCGATGGCGCCGTCCAGCGGCTGCAGCGTGGCGATCACTTCCTGGATGTCCGAGAGCTTCAGGCCATGCTCATCAAGGATGCGCAGGCGCTGCTTCATCAGCACGTCGTAGTCGGGAATGTCCCGGGTGGTGGCCCTGAGGGACTCGATCCCGGTTTTTTCGGCAAACGCGATCCAGATTTCCGGGACCAGCACACCTTCAAGATCCAGACAGGCAATTTCCACAAGACACTCCCATTTGTATTGATTATTGAGTCGAGCGAGCAAAAAGATTGCCGAACTCTAGCGACTCGGGCCTGCGGGCGCAACGCAGAGGGCGCGCCAGGGGCTGTGGGATTTTGTTACCATCGACGCCATATAGAGCGCCCAGCGCCACCGACCTGTAGGAAGCCGCCCTGATGAGCCCAACGTTCGACGTCGTGGAACTCGCCACGACCTATGCCAACAAATCCGCCCAGGACATCCTGAAACTCGCGTTTGCCGAGTTTGGCGATGACCTGTGGATATCTTTCAGCGGCGCCGAGGATGTGGTGCTGGTGGACATGGCCTGGAAGCTGAACAAGAACGTCAAGGTGTTCAGCCTCGACACCGGCCGCTTGCACCCCGAGACCTACCGCTTCATCGATCAAGTGCGCGAGCACTACAAGATCGACATCGAACTGGTGTCGCCGGACTACACGAAACTGGAACCGTTCGTGAAGGAAAAAGGCCTGTTCAGTTTCTACAAGGACGGCCATGGCGAATGCTGCGGCATCCGCAAGATCGAACCGCTGCGGCGCAAGTTGTCCGGCGTCACGGCTTGGGCCACCGGCCAGCGCCGTGACCAGAGCCCCGGCACTCGCAGCGCCGTCGCCGTGCTGGAAATCGACACCGCGTTCTCCACGCCCGAGCGCACCCTGTACAAGTTCAACCCGCTGGCACAAATGACCAGCGAAGAGATCTGGGGTTACATCCGCATGCTTGAGCTGCCATATAACAGCCTGCATGAACGGGGTTTCATCAGTATCGGCTGCGAGCCGTGCACCCGCCCGGTGTTGCCGAACCAGCATGAGCGTGAAGGTCGCTGGTGGTGGGAAGAAGCCACGCAGAAAGAATGCGGGCTGCATGCAGGGAATATCATCAGCAAGTCCAAGGCTTAAAAGATCGCAGCCTGCGGCAGCGCCTACAGAGACACACCAATCCCCCTGTAGGAGCTGGCGAAGCCTGCGATCTTTTGACTTTAAAAATGTGTACACACAAATGTCACCATAAGTGCCATTCATGTGTGCAATTTTCAATTCTTCGCCCCAAAAAGTTACATCCTCCTTTCCTGACTTCCCCAGTCGACGTTTCCTACAGATACCGCTGAAAAATAAATACCTGTTCGATCGGTCAATTTATATAACCTTAATTTCAGTAACTTACCGTCTATCAATAACAAAACGAAATTAGTAAGTAGCTTGCTAGATTCTTAGCTGGCATAGATCTGGCTTAAGTGCACTTATGTTTTGTATACAATCACAATCAAAACATACACACACTTTCGATCCGCAAGCCTGAAGCGCCCTATCCCGTACAGGCTGCAGATGCCCCGTAACCAGTGATCCTCGCCACCCCGCGACGAAGATTTGTCGAGCCCACGCTCATGCACAGTCATCGCGGCGTTCGAGCATCAGGAGCCTGCCGGAATGCGTACTAGCCTATCCAATAACAACATTGCGCTGGATCTGCCCTCCTCCCAACCTGCCTTCAATCTTCACGATCAAACGCTGCAACCCCCCGTGGTGCTCAGCCCCCGGCTGCACAACAAGGACCTGGCGCCGACCAAGGCTGAAGGTCGGCGCTGGGGCCGCTATAGCATCTTTGCCCTGTGGACCAACGACGTTCACAACATCGCCAACTATTCATTCGCCATTGGTCTTTATGCGCTGGGCCTGGGCGGCTGGCAGATCCTGCTGTCCCTGGGGATCGGCGCGGCGTTGGTGTATTGCTTCATGAACCTCTCCGGCTACATGGGCCAGAAAACCGGGGTGCCGTTTCCGGTGATCAGCCGAATCAGTTTCGGCATTCACGGGGCACAAATTCCTGCACTGATCCGCGCCGTTATCGCCATTGCCTGGTTCGGCATTCAGACGTACCTGGCCTCGGTGGTCTTTCGCGTGCTGCTGACAGCGGTGCATCCTGGTTTCGCCGATTACGACCACAACTCGATCCTCGGCCTCTCGACCCTGGGCTGGATCTGTTTCGTGGCGATCTGGTTCGTGCAACTGGCGATTCTGGCCTACGGCATGGAGATGGTGCGGCGCTACGAGGCATTCGCCGGGCCAGTGATTCTGCTGACCGTCGCCTCCCTCGCCGGGTGGATGTACTTCCAGGCCAACGCGACCATCGCCTGGTCGATCCGCGAGCCGCTGACCGGTGGTGAGATGTGGCGCAACATCTTTGCCGGCGGCGCGCTGTGGCTGTCGATCTACGGCACGCTGATCCTCAACTTCTGCGACTTCGCCCGGTCCTCGCCGTGCCGTAAAACCATCAAGGTCGGAAATTTCTGGGGCCTGCCGGTGAATATTCTGGTGTTCGCCAGCATCACCGTCCTGCTCTGCGGCGCGCAATTTCAGATCAATGGCCGGATCATCGAAAGCCCGACTGAAATCATCGCCTCGATTCCCAACACCCTCTTCCTGGTACTCGGTTGCCTGGCGTTCCTGATCGTCACCGTCGCGGTGAACATCATGGCCAACTTCGTCGCCCCGGCCTTCGTGCTCAGCAACCTGGCACCGAAATACCTGACCTTCCGCCGCGCCGGTCTGATCAGCGCGACCATCGCCGTGCTGATCCTGCCGTGGAATCTCTACAACAGCCCGTTGGTGATCGTGTATTTCCTCTCCGGTCTCGGCGCCCTGCTCGGCCCGTTGTACGGCGTGATCATGGTCGACTACTGGCTTGTGAGAAAAGGTCAGGTCAACGTGCCGCAGTTGTACAGCGAAGACCCCGATGGCGCTTATTACTACAGCCGTGGCGTCAATCTCCGAGCAGTGGCGGCGTTTATTCCTGCAGCGTTGATCGCTATCGTCCTGGCGCTGATGCCCGGTTTCCACCTCGTGTCGCCGTTCTCCTGGCTGATTGGCGCCGGGATTGCAGGGATGCTCTATCTGATCATCGCCAAGCGGCAGCCGCACTACGCCGATGTCAGCGGTGAAAGCATCGCCGTCGATAACGTCAGCCATTAATCCCGCGCGGCCCGGCAGCGTCGGGCCGCAGAACCACCGTTATAAGGACTTCCCATGCGAATTCTCGTGGTCAACGTCAACACCACCGAATCCATCACCCAGGCCATCGCCCGCCAGGCCCAGTCCGTGGCGGCACCGGGCACCGAAATCATCGGCCTGACGCCACATTTCGGTGCCGATTCCATCGAAGGCAATTTCGAAAGCTATCTGGCAGCCATCGCGGTGATGGACCGCGTCATGTCCTACGACCAGCCCTTCGATGCAGTGATCCAGGCCAGCATCCGTAGAGCGCTTCACCAGCTCGTTAAGATCTGTCGCCCGCCGTTCGCCGATAAAGCGCCCTACGGATACCTCCGACTATCTAGCGGTAGTTCATGCAGCGGCTGAGTAGCAGTTAACCAAGCTTCCGACTACGCAAGAGCGAAATAGAAGCCTCATCCGCTTGCCACTCTTCCGCCTCCAGGTACTCAACGGCGGTTTGATAGTCGCACCTGGTACGCCGCATCACGTTATCAATTTGATCCTGCTCAAAAAGCTGACGACGGGACAGATTTTCACGGCTGAAACGCCGCATCAGAGCATCAGCCACGCAAGGCGGGGCTATCTCCCCGGCAAACTCAAGTAGCGACGGCAAATGGCGAGGATTTGCCAACTCGCGGATAGGCACGTTGCGCACCATGTTACAATCAATTCTGGACATGATTTTCCCTTTCCGGTGGATTGTGTTCAACGCCGGGGGTGGTTACAGCCACCCTTTGGCATCCATCTTCTGACCTAATCAAGCATCAGGTTCACGCCATAAAAGCCAGCACAGGCACCACGTCCTGCGGTACACGGCCAGTCATCACCAAGAAGTGACGCCACACGCCATAAGGCACTTTCTTGCTCCCATCTTTGAACGCTCGAACGCGGCGATTGGTTGAAAGCCCCAGTAGGTCCGCTAATTTCTCGTCGGTGTTGTACTCCTTGAAATTGGCTTGAAAGTGCTTGAAATAAGCTCTTATCAAGTCCGGATGCGGCGGCTCCCAGCCTTCACGCTCACGCAACAGATGTGTGCGAGGGTAGAGGCTTTCATCAACATCAACCTGCGGCGGCAAATGTGGTGCCTTCAGGTTTTTCCTTAGCTGCTCAATAGCTTCTTTGGTGGCTTCTTCAAAGACCATTGCCTGCTGTGCTGCTATATCGGGTAGTCCAATAATCATGTTCGCAGTCCTGGTGAAGTTTAAGAGCTGGGGGCCTTGCGGCCCCCCTCTCACCGTGGTGACAGCTCGATACGTCGAACGTCTGAAACACGGATGTTGACCAAACTCAGAGTTCCGGTTGCCAACCCTTGCCAGTGGCCTTGCTGATGCAAATGCTTCAGCGCGTAGTAAAGGAAGTCCGGCAGGAGGATGTCTGTTCGGTCTACCCGGATGCCGATATGTTCAGGGTTGAACACACGTCCTGGTTCACCGCATCGCTCCACTGAGCCCCGGCGAACGATCCAAAAATGCGCCTCTGGAAAGTTAACCTGGATGGTCGCCACATCTGAAAGTCTCATCTCGCTCTCCGCCGGCGGCATGACTAGCCCCCTCAGAAGTCGAGTGGCTCTCTGCATGCCACCAACAAGAGCAATATTAGGCTCTTTGAGCCTAATATGAAAGAACTATTTTAGGATCATTGAGCCTATTTTTTTGCTGAAACTGCTAGACCTTGTGTAGTTTTTAAACTACAATGACTCCTATGAAGACAATCAAACAAACAGCGACCTACATGACGTGGGAACGCAAACTCAAAGACCAGCGAGCCAAAGCCGCAATCGCCGCGCGGATCTTTCGGTTAGCAAACGGTTTGTTGGGCGACGTGTCGCCGGTAGGGCAGGGCGTCAGCGAGTTACGGATTCACTACGGACCCGGCTACCGCGTATATTTTCAGCAGCGCGGAGAAGAATTCGTTTTGCTGTTGTGCGGCGGCGACAAAAGCAGCCAAAGCCGTGACATCGAGGCGGCTAAAAAACTCGCCAATGAGTGGAGGCCAGAATGAAAGAAGCAATTTACGACTACGACCCAGCAGCAGCCCTAGACGGCCCTGAAGCCATGGCAATTTTCATGGCTGATGCGTTTGAGACGGGTGACGCTGAATACATCGCCAAGGCAATGGGCGTCGTTGCCCGTGCCAAAGGTATGACCGAGCTGGCCCGTGAAACAGGCCTTTCCCGTGAGCAGCTTTACCGCTCATTTAGTGACAAAGGGAACCCAACGCTCAAAACCATGTTGGCCGTTATGCGTGCCCTGGGCATCGACATGACCGCTCGACAGCATGTAACCCCGCTGTAACCCCTTCCGACCACACCGCCGATCTCCCTCAGGTCAAGGGACGCGACCCCGGCTCGTCGTGACAGCTTCACCGTCGCGGCGAACGGAGTCCCGTGCGGAGCGCACCCTTGAACAGCCCCGATCCGATCAAGCCTTGCCTCGGGAGTGTGGGGTTGCTTCACCCCCACGCTCCTGAGGTCAACGCGGCCGTTGCGGGTGGTAGGGCAGGGCCCTACGACTTTGATTCTCCTGGTAGAAAAAAACCGCCGAAATGGCGGTTTTCTCTGTGACCAGGTTTTCTTCAGTAGCTATTGCGGCTCTTGCGGATCATGTAACCGCCGATAACGATCACCAGGAGGATTACCCATAGGAACCAGGTTTCTGCGTACCACGGTAGATTGACCATCGAGTCTGGATAATCAAAATTATCGGGGAAAAGGTGCGCAGGTGTGCCTGCTTCAGCCTTCAGGACTAACAGCCGGTGAATGCCAATCCAGAACAACCCGGCAATGACTGGCCAGGTATTTTCTACGCGGAGCGGCAGCTGTACATCAAAGCGCTCGAGTGCGATGACAAAAACGAGAACTACAGGCCCCAGCAAAAGAACCCTAGCGTTACTCAGGACATCCCAAATGTTAATCAGCGTGCAAAACTTTCCAGATTTCCGGGGTAAACAGCGTCCAAAAGTTTCCACCCCGGGGTGTGCAACCATCCGGTCTTTCTGCCGGAGAATCTGGGGTGTTATCGATGGATATAATTGCCGAAATTCGGCGCCGGCATTTGGTTAGCGGTGAGAGCATTAGTGCGATTGCTCGCAGCCTTAAACTCTCCCGGCCAACGGTGCGCAAGCATCTGCACACGACGGCTGAGCCGGTGTACGCACGCCAGCAAGGGGAGCCTACAGAATTCGGAAAAAATCGTACGCTAAGGTTTTCCGATCAGCCGTAGGGCCTGATCCTGCGGCTCTGCGGTATGCCGAGATGAAGGAAATTTAGGACATTGGCACTGTAGGCCATTGTTTTATAGCTATTAGGTTGTGAATGCCCAGGTCTCACGGGTGATGGCCGCGATGGTGACAGCCAAGGCCTCGGACGGGCCTCCAGCGACCAGGCAACGTTGCCATGGCTCTGCCTCAACAGCGGCGTTTTTAGCTGTCGGTCGCACGGCCACGAAGGCTTTGAAATCAGGTGGGGATTCTTCGATCTTTACATCCCACTCATAACTGGACGGCAAACCACGATAGCGTAGCGACAGCAGCCGGATCGCATCGTCCAGCTTTTGCGTGGGCTTGAGCTGCTGAGACTGAATCCCCAGCAATTGCGCGATCTTGCGGTCTAACAGGTCGGAACCACCCTTGTTCTCTCCACGGGCCAGCTCCTTGATTAGATCGTCCAGTGCCCAGCGTGTTTCAGCGTTTGGTGTACAACGAGCAGTCGTCACCTCCCGGACTGCCAAGTCGTGACCATCGGGCGGCAAATCCCAGTACCAGGCGGCAGTTGGTAGTCGATCACTTTGAAGTATGCCGTCTCTGTAGCCAGGCAACTTAGGTGTGGTGATATCGACCAGCACTTGCACCACCGCCCCGAAAAAGAAGCCACTCGCGATGCTGATCATGACCGTGCGACTCATTTCTGCGGTGGTGGCTGTCAGCAGAAATTGCCGCATGCTTTCGTAGTCACCAAGAGCACCAACCAGCAATAAGCCAAACGGCGTCCAGGGCGCGAGCCTGAACCCTCCAATCATCCCCTGGTGAAGGATCTGGTTAAGGGTTGGACGAGTCCACCTGGACTCGATCTTGGCCTTGTGCTTACTCAGGATGCCGCTCACTGCGGCGTTGAGTTTTTCTATGTCCCATCCACGCATTATCGATCCTCGCGGGTGTGCCACAGGCGCAGCAGATAGATGGTGGAGCCCTGTATCTCGTAACGCATCTCGTAGTGGCCGATCAAAATTCGGCGCACATCCCGTGGCTCAAACTCTTCAAGCCGTTCGCCAATGCGTGGATTGGTCAGCAACGTGGTTGGAGCAGCCGTGAGCTGTTGAACCGTATGCGCGGCAGCGGGTTGGTTCACCGCCGCCAGAAACTCATACAACCGGGCAATGTCGGAAAGTGCCTTGCTCGTCCACTTCAACTCCATCAGCGCGGTACCGGCAACGGAGTGTCGGTGCTGAGGCTATCAGCCCAAGCCTGGACAGCTTGGTGATCAATCACGCGACCAGCATCCACATCGGCCAAGGCCTCACGGGTCAGACGACTACGTTCTTCTTCCTGGTCTATCCAGGCGGACAGAGCCTGCTTGACGATCCAGTTCTTGGAGCGCTCCAGGCGCTCAGCCATCAAATCGACCTTTTCGGCCAGTTGCACAGGGACATGAGCCGTGACGGATCGGGTTTTCGCGGTAGTTGCCATGATGGGGTTACTCCTGGTCAATGGTCGGTACAAGGTGGATGCTCTGCCGGCGTTCAGCAACAGCCGCTTCCGATGCCATCCGGCGCAGAGTAACGGCATGTTCGCTGGCCTGGCGTTCACCGGCCTCATCACCATTAGTTTTGAGCTTGTTGGCCTGCCATTCCGACGCTTCAGCTCCGGCAAGCAACGACGTGGCCAGCGTCACCTTTTGGCGAGACTTTTGACGCTGCTCCTGCGCGCCTCGCTGACGTTCAACAACCTGCGCGGCCTCGTTGGCCGTGATACGCAAGTTGGTGCGGGCAATGTCGAAGCTGCCATCGGCGTTCGTGGCCTCGGGCGCTTCGAGGCAGGTTTGCATCGAATCTACTGCCATCAGCAGCTTGTTGATCTGCTGCAACAGCTCGGTTCGTTCTTGGTCATTCTTCATGGAGCGTTACTTCTTCTTGAACTTTATGTCGCCTGAGCCGGCAACGGAATGATCGCGAATCGGTGGGTTACCACGGATCACGATGTCGCCAGAACCCGCCACGCGGGCCTTCACGGAGTCGCTGACATAAACGTCGATGTCGCCGGAGCCTGCCACCGACAGTTTGGCGGACGTAGCGACCAGCTCGCTGGCATCCACGTCGCCCGAACCGGCCACCTCGGCGTCAAGAAGATCCACGCGGCCAAAGGCCGTTATGTCCCCCGAGCCCTGGACGCCAAGATCGAGGATGGCCTGTTGAAGGTCGTACAGGGTCACGTCACCACTGCCCTTGATGCGGATACTTGGCGCTTCAGGCAGTGCGACTCCGACAATACAACGCCCTTTGAACTGCATCGTGATACCGCCCTGGCGTCCACCGACATTGATTGTTCCACCAACAAAAATGTTGCCGGTGCCAGATACATGAATATTGGCACCACCCCCGCTGATGGAAATGCCTTCCTGCTCGATGACCAGTTTGTCACCATCCAATCTGGTCTTGATGCTACCAATGGCCTCCTGGTTTTCCCCGGCCACAACCAGGTGCGCTGAAGGTGAGCGGAAGAACACAACATCCACTGCGCCCTTGACCACAATTTTGCGCACTAGGCGGATGGGTCGCTCTTCCTTCTTATAATTGGCTGCGCGCTCCCACGCGGAATCGCGATGGTTGGCATCCTGGAGCGTCAAAGGGCTGGAATGGTTCATCGGTCTATCCTTGGTGATTTATTCTGCGCAGATATGCGGCAATACGATTTATAGTTAATCATAATGAATAATTATGCGACGTCAAGCGCGCTGTCAGGTTGGGCTATACCCTAACCGGATGTCAGGACGCTATAGAATAATCCGTCAGGTTAGAGCCTGATATTGATTTTATTGACACGTACTATCAAAGGTCATAGATTTCAGCCTTACACAATTTGCCAGGGCGCGGTTTTCGCGCCTGAAAAACCCGAGAAAAAGGAATAGAGATGAAAAATGCAATTCGCAATATGCAGCTACCACGTATCAACAGCCTGATAAATGGGTGTTTTGAGCGCCAGTTAGACGGTGTGTCTTACGATGGCTATTACTACGGTGTGGCCTTCGGGATCATCTCCACATTGGCCGATGCGGAAATTATCAGCCTTGAAGAGTACAGGGATTTTAAGCAGCAGCTGATTGATGCCTGCGGTCGTGAACACCCTCATATTTGACAGTTGTCATGATCGTCGATCACCAACTTTTGAACACGGGTTTGTCACTGCCGCAGCGCTGGCCACTCGGTTGGGCGATCCAAATCTGGCCGCGAAGATGCTCGGGCACGCTGGCTTCCAGGCACTGGACTACTCAGAACTGAATGCGGTCGACAAGCAGCAGCTCCAGCTGGTGAACCAGCAACCGGGCATGAAACTGACCGGCCTTGGCAAACACAACTGAATCCACGGGAACTCGCCAATGATTATCAGCGGTCAGACCGAAACAATGTTGATCGAACGCGCAGCCTCTAAATTTTCTGGTAGCCCAGGCAGCTTGGTGTCAGCGGCCAAGCGTGAGCTTCGCACTGCTGGCAGCTGGAAAGATGAAGTCCGACTGGACGTTTGGATGAACAAGCCATTCTTAGGCTCGCGCTGTGCCCGTTTGCTTCATGGCGTACCGTCGCCACGGTTTTGGGCTTCACCAGTTAAAAACATCGTGCGGATGCCTGCGAAGGATGTTGTCTATTTTTTTGATCCGCGCAATCTCACCGAAGCCGTACCTGAATTGTACCGTGAGGAGGATCTAGCCCATTGGCTGGAGGGCTTTTCATCAATTCGGTTTGAAGATCAGCTGATTAAGGCTTTGATCAAGCATACAGTTCATGTGCAGGCCAGGGCACCGCATTGGCCTAAAGAGCTTGTTCATCGGGTAATAGCAGGGCATGCCGCGCAAATTGATAGGCATGCATGGTTTACCAAACAGTCCTCCATGACCCTGGCAAACGCGGCGCCTGTTTGGCGACCAGACGCAGCACGATAGGAAAACAACATGCCAAGCAAATCTGAATCGATCCTGATGGCGTCGTACAACTCTAGGACGGCAGATAAGTTCGTAGTGCGCCTGCCAGATGGGTTGCGTGGACGTATCAGCGAGGCGGCAGAAAACAATCACCGAAGCATGAATGGTGAAATTGTCGCGCGAATTGATGGCTCGCTGGACCTTGAGCGGAAATACGAGGAGATGCGGCAACTAAACAACTTTCTGAATCAAAAGATTGCAATTCTTGAGGCGGCAGCACAGCCCTAAGGGAAATTCCCGCCTAGGTACACACCAAACCTCGCCGTCAAACGCGCGTTTGGATCAGTAGGAGAGGCGCGGTTTTCGTGTCATCAGCCACGTCTCTCAACACTCCCAAGGTCTAGGAGTTAGTGCGATGCCAACGATTGCTGCGCGGCTGAAAACGGAGCGCAAACGCCTGAATCTAACGCAGGCGGCTATGGCCAGCCTTTGCGGTGTATCTCGTGAAGTTTGGTGTCGCTATGAGCAGGGAAGCGGTTTACCTGGTGCCGAGGTATTGCAAGCCTTCTTGAAGGCTGGTGGAGACGTCCACTTTGTCCTCTCGGGTGATTTCCCTGTAGAGGAAACCTTGCTACTTGAGCGGTACCGGGCCTGTCCGAAGGTACTTCAAGACGCCATCCTTCGAGCACTGAAAACAGAACATTGAACCTAAGGCACCGTATCCCATGAGTATTGGTAAAAACCTGAAGCGCTTCCGCGAATTCAAAGGACTCACACAGCAGCATGTGTGGGAGGCTGCGGGTATCAGTAAGTCGAGCTACACATCCTACGAGGCGGGTCGCGGTATCCCATCGGCTGAAAAAGTTGTGAGTCTGGCGCAAGTGCTTGGGGTGACCACCGACGAATTGCTGCTCGATCCTGCAACAACGGATTTGTCTCAGGATCTGGTGCCCATTTTGAAACGCTTTGATTCCCTCCCGCCCGAGTTGAGAAGACAGGCTCGAATTGCTTTAAAAGGAGTGTTGTATGGGTATGAGCAGGAAGCCCTGCTGACCATTGAAAGCCGCTAGGAGACGGTCATGCCGACCTTCACTGAAGATGAAAAGTGTAAGTGTATCGAACTCATGCACCGGGAAATTGAAGACCTGCGCACACAGAATGGCTCGGTCGAAATCCATGGTCAGCGCATGTATACGACAGGCCTGCTGACGGGCTTGCTGGCAGCCGGTGTAGTGACGAGTGAAGGGTTTCGTGAATTGTCCGAAGCAATCCAGTTGGCTGGCCGGGAAGCGGCGAATACCGCGTCCGGTCAATAACTATCTACCCAGCCTAGGGAGGCACCTTGCAGGGACAACGTATCGGTTATGTCCGGGTCAGCAGCTACGACCAGAACCCGGAACGCCAACTGGAACAAACCGAGGTGAACAAGCTGTTCACCGACAAGGCCTCTGGCAAGGATACCCAGCGTCCGCAACTGGAGGCCATGCTCGGCTTCGTCCGCGAGGGTGACACCGTTGTGGTACACAGCATGGATCGCTTGGCACGCAACCTGGATGACCTGCGGCGCCTGGTACAAAAGCTGACCAAGCGCGGCGTGCGCATTGAGTTCATAAAGGAAGGCTTGGTGTTCACCGGTGACGATTCGCCGATGGCCAACCTGATGTTGTCGGTGATGGGGGCCTTCGCCGAGTTCGAGCGAGCGCTCATTCGTGAGCGACAGCGCGAGGGCATCGCCCTGGCCAAGCAGCGCGGCGCTTACCGGGGCCGCAAGAAAGCCCTGTCCGACGAACAGACCGTCGCAGTCCGGCAACGCGCCGCTGCCGGCGAACCGAAAGCCCAGTTAGCCCGTGAGTTCGGTATAAGTAGGGAAACCCTCTACCAGTACCTTCGCACGGATGACTGACATATGCCCCGTCGCTCGATCCTTTCGGCCAGTGAACGCGACACCCTGCTTGCACTGCCGGACAGCCAAGACGACCTGATCCGCTATTACACCTTCAACGAGTCCGATCTGTCGCTGATCCGTCAGCGGCGGGGTGATGCCAATCGCCTCGGCTTTGCCGTACAACTCTGTCTGCTGCGTTATCCCGGTTACGCGCTGGCCAGCGACAGTGTGCTGCCCGATCCGGTCATTGAGTGGGTGGCCCGACAGGTTCAGGCGGCGCCCGAAAGTTGGGCGAAGTACGGTGAGCGCGATGTCACCCGCCGTGAACATGCCCAGGAGCTGCGTACCTACCTTGGCTTGCTGCCGTTCGGGCTGTCGGACTTTCGCGCCCTGGTACGCGAACTGACCGACCTGGCCCAGCAAACCGACAAAGGCCTTTTACTGGCCGGGCAGGCTCTGGAGAGCCTGCGTCAGCAAAAACGAATCTTGCCGACACTGACGGTGATCGATCGGGCCTGCTCCGAAGCCGTGGCACGAGCCAACCGGAGGGTCTACCGTGCCTTGATCGAGCCACTGAGCCAGCAGCATCGGAACAAGCTCGACGAACTGCTGACCCTCAAAGCAGGCAGCAATAGCACCTGGTTGACCTGGCTACGGCAGTCACCGCTGAAACCGAACTCTCGGCACATGATGGAGCACATTGAACGGCTGAAGATATTCCAGCTGGTGGCCTTGCCCGAAGGGCTCGACCGGCACATCCACCAGAACCGGCTGCTGAAGCTGGCCCGAGAAGGTGGGCAGATGACGCCTCAGGATCTGGGGAAGTTCGAGAACGAACGGCGCTACGCCACCCTGGTGGCCGTGGTGCTGGAAAGCACCGCGACGGTGACCGATGAACTGGTGGATCTGCACGACCGCATTCTGATCAAGCTGTTCAGCAGCGCCAAGAACAAGCATCAGCAGCAGTTCCAGAAACAGGGCAAGGCAATTAACGACAAGGTGCGCCTGTACTCAAAGATAGGTCAGGCCTTGCTGGATGCCAAAGCATCGGGTGACGATCCATTTGCCGCCATCGAGGCGGTCATTCCTTGGGACGAGTTCGCCCAGAGTGTGACCGATGCCGAGCTGCTGGCCCGCCCTGAAACCTTCGACCATTTGCACCTGGTCAGCGAGAACTTCAACACGCTGCGCCGTTACACCCCGGCCTTTCTAGAGGTGCTTCAGCTGCGGGCCGCACCGGCAGCGCAACGAGTGCTGGATGCCATCCAGCAGCTTCGCGAGATGAACGCAGACAACCTGCGCAAGGTGCCATCGGACGCACCGACCGCTTTCGTCAAGCCGCGCTGGAAGCCGCTGGTGATCACCTCGGAAGGTATTGACCGGCGCTTTTACGAGATCTGCGCCTTGTCCGAGCTGAAAAACGCGCTGCGCTCCGGCGACATCTGGGTCAAGGGCTCTCGGCAGTTCCGTGACTTTGAAGATTACCTGCTACCACCCGCCAAGTTTGCCGCGCTCAAGCAGGAACAGGCGCTGCCATTGGCGATCAACCCCAACAGCGACGAGTACCTGGAGGAACGTTTACAGCTGCTGGATGAGCAACTGGCGACCGTCGCCAAACTGGCCAAGGACAATGAACTCCCCGACGCCATCCTCACCGAGTCCGGACTAAAGATCACGCCGCTGGATGCGGCGGTACCGGACACGGCCCAGGCGCTGATCGACAAAACCAGTCAGCTACTGCCGCGCATCAAAATCACTGAGCTGCTGATGGACGTGGACGAGTGGACGGGCTTCACCCGCCACTTCACCCACCTGAAGGATGGCGCCCAGGCCAAGGATAGAACGCTGCTGCTGTCCGCGATTCTCGGCGATGCCATCAACATTGGGTTGACCAAAATGGCCGAGTCGAGTCCGGGCATGACCTACGCCAAGCTGTCTTGGCTGCAAGCCTGGCACATCCGCGACGAAACCTACTCGGCGGCATTGGCCGAACTGGTCAACAGTCAGTTCAACCATTCCTTTGCTGCCAACTGGGGAGACGGCACCACCTCGTCCTCCGATGGCCAGCGCTTCCGCGCAGGCGGTCGAGGTGAAAGCACCGGGCACGTGAACCCGAAATACGGCAACGAGCCGGGGCGGCTGTTCTATACCCATATCTCCGACCAGTACGCGCCGTTCAGCACCCGTGTGGTGAATGTCGGTGTGCGGGATTCGACCTATGTGCTCGATGGGCTGCTGTATCACGAGTCAGATCTGCGGATCGAGGAGCACTACACCGACACGGCTGGCTTCACCGATCACGTCTTCGCCCTGATGCACCTGCTGGGCTTTCGCTTTGCGCCGCGCATCCGCGACCTGGGCGAAACCAAGCTGTATGTGCCACAGAGCGTCCAAGACTACCCGACACTGCGGCCAATGATCGGCGGCACGCTAAATATTAAGCACGTTCGCGCTCACTGGGACGAGATTCTGCGTCTGGCGGCATCGATCAAGCAGGGCACTGTCACTGCCTCGCTGATGTTGCGCAAGCTGGGCAGCTATCCACGCCAGAACGGCTTGGCCGTGGCTCTACGGGAGTTGGGCCGGATCGAGCGCACGCTTTTTATCCTGGACTGGCTGCAAAGTGTCGAACTGCGCCGTCGTGTGCATGCAGGATTGAACAAGGGCGAGGCTCGCAATGCCTTGGCCAGGGCGGTGTTTTTCAACCGTCTCGGTGAAATCAGGGATCGGAGCTTCGAGCAGCAACGCTACCGGGCCAGCGGCCTCAACCTAGTGACCGCCGCCATTGTGCTGTGGAACACGGTCTACCTGGAGCGCGCTACCCAAGGGTTGGCTGACGCCGGAAAGCCGGTGAATACCGACCTGTATCAGTATCTGTCGCCATTGGGCTGGGAGCACGTCAATCTGACCGGCGATTACGTCTGGCGGCAGAGCCGCAAGCTGGAAGACGGGAAATTCAGGCCGCTACGGCAAGTCGGAAAACCTTAGCGTACGATTTTTTCCGAATTCTGTAGGCACCCCTTTGCAGCATGACCTGGAACTCACCGAGCTTTGGCGAGGGCTGTTGCTGGCGTGCGTACACCGGCTCAGCCGTCGTGTGCAGATGCTTGCGCACCGTTGGCCGGGAGAGTTTAAGGCTGCGAGCAATCGCACTAATGCTCTCACCGCTAACCAAATGCCGGCGCCGAATTTCGGCAATTATATCCATCGATAACACCCCAGATTCTCCGGCAGAAAGACCGGATGGTTGCACACCCCGGGGTGGAAACTTTTGGACGCTGTTTACCCCGGAAATCTGGAAAGTTTTGCACGCTGATTAACACTCATGCCGCTTCACCGCGCGCTCAAGGGCCGCCACGGGCGATAGACGCCGCTTCGATATTCGCACGATACCGAGCACCGCCAAGCCTGCAAGCAAAGCGCCGAGCGGGAACATGTAGGCCGAATGCCACAGAAGAATACGCAACAGTTCAGCGCGGGGTATCGCTGCAATCGCTACCCAGGAACCTTGGCGGATGGATGTATAGAGGTAGCCCTCCCTAAGACCTCGGGTCTGGCCCATGTGCGCCAGCGTGACGATGGTTTCGCTTCCTTGGCTGTTGGCACGTATGAGATCGCCGTTAGTCGTCGCTATCGCAAGCCTGACACGATGATCGAACAGCACATCCAACAATTGCTCCGAATCGACAAGCACGTTGAAGGCTGCATATTCCAAAGCCATCAGTGGCTTGGCAGACTCCAACAGGGGTGACACCCCTATCGATATTTTCACACCATCGTCAGTCGTAAAATCCGCAGGCAGTGCGTCGATTTTTTTTCCGATCATCCCCCAAGAGCCACATACGAAAATGTCCTCCTGAACGTAGCCGACTGATTTCACTGAAAGGGTATTGACCGCTACCAGACGCATCTGGTCGATGCTCTCCGGACTGCAAGGCAGCAGGTCGCTGGACGCAACTGACTTCAGAGCAGTTGAAGCTTGAAGGAGTGTCGCCTGGGCACGCTGGGACAATAAACCAGCAATGTCTTCTAGCTGGCGCTCGGTGCTATGGAGCGTCAGCAGCCATCCGACCCCACCCATGACGCCCAATGCCAAGCAAGTGACGAGAACACTCGCAATAATGCCCTGCCAGATCACAGACGACCGCATTGGCCCCGCCTAGGTTATGAAAAAAAGGAAATAGTGCTCAAAATTTAGAACGATATCTTAACGCGACAAAATCAGACTGGCTGCCGCTGGTTTGGCGATCAACCCTCGTTAGGCATAGACGTCAAGAATTGAACCCAGAGGAGGATAATCCTGTTTTCCAATCACTCCCCAAGGGATCAGTCAATGCTGAAGCTGACCTTGTATGGCACAGCCTCACCCCGCCTGGCGGATGCGCGCATCTGAAACACCTGCACCTTGTACTTGCCCGATGCCGGTAGTGCTCCAGTCCAATCTAAGCCAACACCACCGCTACCCAATGCGCTGGACTGTCCCGGTTGATCTCCTGGCGCGAACACATTGAAGTTAGCGTTGCTGTTGCCGGTGATCTGCACAGTCATGCGCTGTCCCGACTTCGCTGCCAACGTGTATTCGACAGTGTCGTAGCCTTTGATGGTGCCATTAACTTGGGCACTATTGGTTCCTTTCACGAAGCTCACCGGTACGGTGGAGACCTTGTCGGCAGCCCAGCAAACCGATGATGTGAGTGTGAGCGCCATACCGTAAATCATCGCTTTGTTCATGAGCATTCCTTTTAGGTCTATGAGGTTTCGCAGGGGGATGCGTAGCAAAGGCATCAAGGATGGATTAAATAGTCAGCGACCGTGCGGAAAAGCCAATACTCTGACGTTAGCGAATTGTCATCTTAGCCTATGCGCTATAGGTGACCACGCCACCAACGCATTGTTCGATGACAGACCATTGTTTTGCCCAAAATGGGAGACCGGATTGCTTACCGCGAATCGGCCCCATTGGTACGAGTGCTTTTAAATCGATAGGCCCCAAGAATAAAAGGTGGCACGCGAAAGTTGGCTATCAGGCCTCTTCAGTAAAATTAGGGAACACAGCTTCGAGCAAAATTCCGCCTGGCGTGCGTAGAAAAATACGCCGCTCGTTAAGGCTTGGGATCTCAGTCGTTCTGTAGGCAACCCCAAGGTGCTCAAGTTTTGCTTTGAACATGTCGTAGTCCCCCATGCGAAAACCGACATGATCAATAAACTCTGCTGCTCGAAGCAGTCCATGGCCACGAGCCTCAATGATGTGAACTAGAGGCAGGCCATCGCTGTACAACCAATGGCCTGCGATGCCGCTGATTTCGGTGGGACGACGGCCACCCTCCAGATCAAAAACGCGCATCATGAAATCGCGAGTCCCTCTGAGGTCTTGGGTACGCAGAGTGACGTGATCGATAACCATGACAGGTTCCTCATTAAGTCAATGAAGTAACGATATCGATGATTTACCTCGCGTAGAATCCAGCTAAAAGCGCAATCATATTCAGGGGAATCCGGATAATGCTCCTCGAAAATCTTGAATTGTTTTTGTTGATCGTCGAGAAAGGTGGCTTGTCGGCGGCCGGCCGAGAGGTAGGGCTATCGCCGACCTCTGTTTCGGAACGGCTTGGGGCGTTGGAGAAGCATTACGGGGCGACATTGCTGACCCGCACCACCCGCTCGATCAGCCTGACTGACGAGGGGAGAATGTTGGTGGACGGCGCACGTCGAATGCTTGCAGACGCTGAAGACATCGAGAGCAATATCAAACTGGGGACAGAGCGTATTTCCGGTCTCATAAGGCTGAGCGCACCGGTTGACCTAGGGCGAAATCGTATCGTGCCCATCCTGGATCAGTTTCTCGAAGATAATCCTAACGTCAGCCTGGATCTAAATTTGACTGACGGTTTTCTGGATCTTGCTGGACAAGGCATCGACTTTGCCATTCGCTATGGTGCGTTGTCGGACAGCACGCTACGTGTTCGAAAACTCAGCGAGGGGCGGCGTGTTGTGTGTGCATCACCAGCCTATCTGAGTGTTCATGGAACGCCGCAACATCCATCTGAACTAGCCCAGCAGCAATGCATCCTGATGCGCTTCGGCGCCAACATCCATCGTGAATGGCAGTTCCGCGCTGACGGTCGCTCTTTCAAGGTTTTGGTTTCGGGTAGACGTATCGCCAATGACGGCGATCAAGTACGCCAGTGGTGTCTGGCAGGTCATGGTATTTGCATCAAGTCGTATATCGATGTGCGCGATGACTTGAAAGCGGGTCGACTGATAGAGGTGCTGGAGGCTTACTCTTTACAAGGTGTGGACTTGCAAATTGTTTACCCGTCCGGCCATGCGCTGCCGCGACGCGTGAAACTGCTGATGGACGAAATCTCCTCGAAGCTGGCAACTTGAGCCGCTTCAAGGAGATTTATCCTGAGTAGCCGAGCGTGATGCTTCAGCCCCGCTGAGACCAGGCAGGAAAATCGGAGTAACCGCGCTTGGTACCGCCGAACAACTCAGCGCCTTCCAGCCCAGCTAATGGGTAGCCCTTCTCCAGCCTCAGCGGCAGATCCGGGTTGGCAACAAATTTTCGACCGAAAGCAACAAAATCGGCATAGCCTTTACTCAGCACCCAGTCTGCTAATTCGAGGTCATATTTGCCGGCAACTACAATTGCGTTGCGAAAGCGCTCACGCACAGCCTGGCGAAACTCCTCGGGAAACTTGGGGGCATCATCCCAGTCCGCCTCGACCAGATGTAGGTAGGCGATGCCTTTCTCCTGCAAATACGTAGCCGCTTCCAGAATTGTCGGCAGAATGTCCGGGCAAGCCATGCCGCGCGCGGTCAGAAATGGAGCAACACGAATCGCAGTGCGGTCTGCACCCACTTCATCGATCACGGCATCCATGACCTCTTTAAGAAAACGCAGGCGGTTTTCCCGCGAGCCGCCGTATTCATCCGTGCGCACGTTAGAGGTGGTTCGCATGAATTGGTCAATCAGGTAACCGTTGGCACCATGCACCTCCACGCCATCGAAACCTGCCGCCATGGCGTTACGCGCAGCTTTGCGGAAGTCGTTGATGACATCGTGTATTTCGTCACGGCTCAGTGCACGCGGCGTCGGGCATTTGACCATGCTCCCCACACCCGTTGATGGATCTACTTTCCAGATGCTGCCTTCAAACGGGATTGCAGACGGCGCAACGGGTAACTCCCCATTGTGGAAGTCCGGATGCGACATACGCCCCACGTGCCACAGTTGCAGAAAGATACGACCACCAGCGGCGTGTACCGCATCGGTCACCAAGCGCCAGCCGGCGACCTGTTCTTCGCTGTAAATGCCAGGGGTATAGGAATAGCCCTTGCCCTGCGGGGAGATCTGCGTGGCTTCGGTAACGATAAACGCAGCCGATGCGCGCTGTGCGTAGTACACCGCGTTCATGGCGTTAGGGACATCGCCAGGTTGTGTGCTGCGCGAACGCGTCATTGGCGCCATGACCACACGGTTAGGGGTGTGCAATTTGCCAACGGAACCTGGGGTAAACAATGTGGACATCAGCGTCTCCTCGTAGAGCGTCAGTGAATCTTCTCGGCACAGAATAGCCTGACGAGGATTTCTGTTAATCAGCCAGAAACGGGAAACATATTACGGTCGATCCGGACAATCCAAGAGTTAGGTGGCCAACTTTGGCTTCAGATTAAGCAGGCCGCCATACGTGAGGCAACAGTTCATGAACTTTACCCGCGCGTTGTGTCGGTAGACGAGTCAGCACATCCTTTAGGTAAGCATAAGGATCATGGCCGTTGAGCCGCGCCGACTGGATCAAACTCATGATCGCCGCCGCGCGCTTACCGCTGCGCAGTGATCCAGCAAACAACCAGTTTGAGCGTCCAAGTGCCCACGGCCGGATCTAGTTCTCGACCTGGTTGTTGTCAATGGGCACAGCCCCGTCGTCCAGGTAACGCGTCAGCGCTACCCAGCGTTTAAGGCTGTAATCCAGGGCTCGGGCTGTTGCCGATCCGGTGGGCACCAGATCACGCTGGGCCAACATCCAGTCATGCAGCGTTTTGATGATCGGGGCTGCCTTTTCCTGGCGTATTCGCCAACGATCCTCATCGCTCATGTCCCAAGCTTGACGTTCAACTTCGTACAAGCCGCCAATCGAGTACAGCGCTTGTTCAGCCAGCTGGCTTTTGTTCGCCACGTGCAGATCGAAAAACTTGCGACGGGCGTGGGCCATGCAGCCAATTTCGGTGATGCCTTTCTCGAAACCGGCTTTGTAGCCAGCGAAATCGTCGCATACCAGCTTGCCGTTCCACTTCCCAAGGAAGTTGCGCGCATGCTCGCCTGTACCCGAATCCATTTATGGACGAGGTTCGCGTTAAGGCTGTGGCGCTGCGCGACGCTGGCAATCGACGCGCCGGGCTGAGCGCACTCTTGGACTACCTGGGCCTTGAAGGATTTGGAATAGGATCGGCGTTGTGGCTGCATGGAAAGACCCGCTTAAAAGGCTAGAAATGGTGTCCACCTAATTAGGTGGACACCATCGCCTTTGGCGTCGGTGTCAGGAAGGTGAGTTGGCCGGACGGTTACATTTCTTCTTTTGCCGATTGCTTCCGATCGTCATGTCCCATGTCACTGGTCAAGTAAAATAAGACCGATTGGTCCAATGACAAGCAACAAATTGTTCGATGAGACTATTTTATGCCACCAGACGTCTCACCTTAGCTCGCGCGCCACTGCGTAGAATGCATCGCAGTTGCCTGGGGTATTCCTTGAGCGGTTTATCAATCTTATGGAGCGACATGGCTACCCCAAATCTTTCAAAGCTTCTCGCTCAAGTGACCGAGATTATTGAGCGCGCTGGCGCTTTGCTTTCCGAGGAATGGAATCGTCCAAATGGGCCTCGCGGGCAAGGTGACAAGGCAGTGATCGATGTAGAAATTGAGGATTTTTTGAGACCTGAGCTTCTCAGCCTACTTAATTGTGATTTTTGGGGTGAAGAAACGGGGCACGTACTCACAGGGCATGCTTGGTGTTGGGTCGTGGACCCTAATGATGGCACAAGTGACTTTTTGAAGGGGTTGAAGGGGTCCGCTATATCGGTAGGACTACTGCATGAATCTATCCCTGTGCTAGGGATTGTTTACGCCCCCGTGACAGTAGAGGGGCAACCCGACTGCATCGGTTGGGCGGAGGGTTCCCCCCATTTGATCCGTAACGGCCATGCAGTAAATGGGGTGTTACTCCACAAAATGAGTTGAGCGTCATGACATTTGGAGCCGCCATTGGTGAGCGTCAAGCCACAAAAAGTTGGCCAGATGAAGTCTCCACCACTCCCCCCACGAGGAGCTCGAAGTTGCTCCAGACTCGTCCCCTGAAACTCGATTCTAAGGCAGTTATCCGCAACTTTACCCAGCCCTGTCAGCCCTTGCGTGAGTCTTTGATAGGCGGGGTAGGCGGTAATATCCGCCAGATCGATACGGGTTCCGTTCATACCGTTGCCTCCAAGGAATCTTGTCAATTGTTTAGTGAGGTAATTCAATGCACTGGTGGACGAGCTATGGTCCGTAAAAGCGCGTAAGTACTTTTCAACAGCGCGCCAGTACAGAGTCTGATGGGCCCAGTCTGATGGAGGCAAAGTGGAGTGTGTAATCAGAACAAGGCCGCCAAACGTCTCTTTCCGACTTCTTCGGTATGACTGGTACATGGACAGTTGATCGACTCGGCCCAGCTCATCTTGGTATTGGGTAAATCCAGCTGCGATTTTGCTCTCGATGATCAGAAAAAAATTAGAGCATCGTCCAATCAGATCCGGGCGTTTACCCTCCGCCCCGTGGTCGCCTGGGCCGATGACGTGCTGAGTTTCCCAGACAATTGAATTGAGATTACTCAATTCCCCGAGGTGGGCCGGTGCCAGCTTGAAGAGGTCGGTCAGCACCTCTGCGGCTCGACCAGCAAGCGTCACTTGGCGTAGCCACTCGGCAAAGAGCTCGGTGAGAAAGTCCTCAAGGGGTGTCCGAACCTCGCTCTGTCGGAACGCGAACAAACGGTCGAAAAAGCTCATACCTTTCCTTGGCAGTTGGGGGCAAGCGGAGATTCTGGCACAGTCAGATGCTCATGAGCTGGCTAAATGCCGTTACGGCCTTTGGAAACGCGCCCATGTTGATCGCCCCCCAAAAAACCGACTTCCAAGAGCAAAAACGGGAGATAGACAGATCGTCTGCTTCTGGCCGATTTCTGCCTGTCGCGGCTGGCCAGGTCGCAATGATCACTACAGGCAGGGTTCAGCGCGACATTGGCAATCGAGGCCCCGGGCTGGGCGCACTCTTGAATGACCTGGGCCTTGAAGGATTTAGAGTAGGAACGGCGTTGTGGCTGCATGAAAGGCATAGGTGGCAATCGGTTTAGTAGCTCGCCATGAGCTGCTACGCCCTTAGAGTGTAAAGCGCGCAACCGCCTCATTGAGATCGGCGGCCATGCGCGCCAGATCCTGACCGGCGCCGTCGGTGTGGGTGGCGCCGTTCAGGACTTGTGCAGACAGATCGCGAATACCCACCAGGTTGCGGTCCACCTCGCGCGCCACCTGCGCCTGCTGTTCCGAGGCGCTGGCAATCAGCAGATTGCGCTCGTTGATTTCCGAGATCGATCGAGTGATCTCTTCGAGTGCCTGGCCGGCGGCTTCAGCCACCTCTAGCGTGGCACTGGCGAGTCCATTACAGCTCTGCATGGCGCTGACGGATTGGTCGGTGCCCGCCCGGATGCTGCCGATCATCTGCTCGATTTCCTGCGTGGACTGTTGGGTGCGATGAGCCAGTGCACGCACCTCATCGGCGACTACTGCAAAACCCCGTCCGGCCTCGCCTGCCCGTGCCGCCTCGATGGCGGCGTTGAGGGCAAGCAAGTTGGTTTGGTCCGCGATGGCGCGGATTACATCCAGCACCTTGCCGATACCGTGCACCCGCTCTGCCAGTTGCTCGATCTCGCGCTGGGTGTCGGTTACCCCAGTGGTCAGGGCGGTAATGGATTGCACGGCTTTCAGTACTTGTTCGCGCCCGCGTTGGGCGGTCTGCTCGGACTGCCTGGAGGCTTCGGAGGTGCTGACCGCGTTACGCGCTACTTCGTCCACTGCCGCGGTCATCTGGTTCACCGCAGTAGCGGCCTGTTCGATTTCCGTACTCTGCTGCTGCAGGTTAGCGGTGGTTTCGCTACTCACGGCACTGAGCTCCTCGGACGCAGCCGCTATTTGGTCTACCGAGCTGGAAATGTGCTGGATGGTGTTTCTCAGGCCCTGTTGCATGTTCTTCATGTCGGCCATCAGGCTGCCCTGGTCACCCGGACGCAGCCGCACCACGGCGGTCAAGTCCCCCTTCGCGATCAGTCGCACGGTTTGCGAGGCTTCCAGCGGCTCACCGCCCAGTGGCCGGGTAACACTGCGGGTGACGATGATGGCTGCTCCTATGACCAGAGCCAGGCAGGCCAGCAGTGCGCCCAGCATAGTCGCGCGCGCACTGTCGTAAGTCTCCTGTGACTGCGTCTGTCGGCCAGTAAATATCTCCTCTTGCAGGGCCATCAGCTCGTCTAGGACCTTGTATACCTCAAGTTCTGCAGGGGTAACGCGCGCCTGCAGTAACCGGGTCGCCTCCGCCAATTGGCCTTCCTGCACCAGCTTGAGAACCTGACTGAACGCCGCCACATAGGCTTGTCGATGCTCACTGAGGCGGGCAAACAACGCCTGCCCTTTGGGCAGATACAGCAACGGTTCGAGGCTCTCCAACGCCTGCGTAATGCGATTCTTGGTTTCCTCGATGGATTGACGAGCCTGGGTATTGTCGCTGTTGATAATCAGGTCGCGGGTGGCCTTGGCGTTATCCCGCACCCCGGTTGCAATGACCATGATCGGATCGACCTTAGGCCAGTCTTCCTTGACTATGGTCACGGCCTGGTCTTTCAACGTAGCCAGATCGCTCAAGGAATAGAGCGATATCAGCAGCAGTGCAACAGGCGCAATGCTGAAGCCAAGTAGAATGCGGCTGGAAGTACTTAGTCTAATGCTCATGCAATGGTCTCTATTCTACGGACGGGAGGAAACTGACGCTTAGCCATTAAAGCAGGGGGTTAAAAAGAGTAGGCGGTCCTGAGTGCGTATGCGAGTTGCTGGACGGTGACTGCGACTGGGTGTGCTATGCATACCTTGATCGAAATGCACTCTCTGAGTGGTCTGCAATTATTTCGGATGATAAGCCATTAACTCCCTCGGAAAAGACTGCTCGCGCCCTGGCGGAAGCCGCTGAGATTCAAAAAGACGGCGCACGCTTCGAGAGCATTGATGCATTGATGCATTGATGCATTGATGCATTGATGCATTGATGCACTGATGGAAGACCTCAAGAAAGAATGAATGAATTATCAGTGAGGCAGTCTCACTTGATCTTCTTCACCTCGCCTCTGGGGCTGTTGACCTTAGACAGCAGCTCGCGATTTACTGATTCCAAACGATCATTCTCTTTCGCCAGTAGTGCGTTTTGCTCTTGAAGAACTTTCTTCTCGGCGCTAAGCCGCAGATTCACTATAGCAATCCGTTTTAGGTCGGCATCACGCTCCAGCAGTATCTCGCGCAGCTCTTTGACCACCTGATCAGCGCCTTGAAGAGCTTTCGATTTCTGGGCGAGCTTTTCACGCGATTCTTTGTTGGTTTTCTGGCGAATCAGCTCAGCCAGATCGGGGTAGCGGTTGTGGATCGTCGCATTACTGATGCCGGCTTCTTCGGCAACTGATGCGATGCTGAGTTTTCGAGTCGCATTAACAGTCTTGGGTCGCCCCCTAGTAATCCGTGATATGGCCAGCTCAATATCCCGCCGTGTCTTGTCACTACCCATTCTGAATGACCTCCACGGCCGCTATTAGGCGCGAAGGGCGCTCTGGAAGGGGGTATGGATCAACTGGACTATCGTTCGAATTCACTCGGCTTTATCGCACCAGCGCGGTGGAACTTGACTGCGGGCTCGGCTGGGGCTGGAGCCATTCTCTGGCGCATCGTCTGGAGATCGATGGCGAACATGTCATCTGGGTCGACCATGAAAACCGTCGTACGACGTTTCCGCTGCCATCGGCCGAGCGTCCGACGATCCATAACAGCCTGTCACGGGCGGCGATTTATCTGGGGGATGAGCCACAAGAGCTGATCGTTTCACTGGCCGCAGAGACACCCAGGTGCTACCACTTCTGTAACGGGCGACTGACGGCAATCAGCGATGCCTATGGCAACCGGCTGCGCATCACCCGCGACCGTCACGATCGCATTCAACGCCTCGACAACGGCGTCGGGCGCTCGCTGTTGTTGTGTTACGAGCGCCGGCATCTCGTCACGATCGAGTATCAGACCTTTCACTCTGACGCTGAGATCGATGAGACCTGGCGTACAGAGCAAACGCTGGTTTCCTACCGCTATGACGCCCGTCATCGCCTGATCGAAGTGACTAATGCCGCTGGCGAAAGCGAGCGCTACGACTACGACGACCAGCACGTCATCCTGCAACGGCAACTCACCGGTGGGGCGAGTTTCTTCTGGGAGTGGGAAAGGTCCGGCAAGGCTGCGCGATGCATCCGACATTGGGCGTCGTTTTCGCAGATGGACACGAAGTACATCTGGGATGACCAGGGCGGCGTTGTGGTTAAAAACGTCGATGGCAGTGAAGAAATGTATGTCCACGACGACCGGGCGCGGCTGGTGCGCAAGGTCGAACTCGATGGCGGCGAACACCTTAAAGCCTACGACGATCACGGGCGGCTGATTGCCGAGCAGGACGCGCTCGGCGCGGTGACGGAGTACCGCTACGACGAAGTCGGACGCCTGGTGGCGCTGATTCCACCGCAAGACGAGCCAACGTCCTACGAGTATCGCAACGGTTTCCTGCATGCGCGGTGTCGCGGCGATGCGGTGTGGAAGTATCAGCGCAACGCCCAGGGCGACGTCATTGAAGCGACCGATCCTGATGGGCAGGTCACGCACTATTTCTACGATGCCCAGGGGCGTGTGCTGTCGATCCGTTACCCGGACCACAGTGGGCATGTATTCGTCTGGAACCGTTTGGGGCAATTGGTCGAAGAGACGTTGCCGGACGGCGGCAAACGACAGTTTTCCTACGACGTGCTGGGCCGAAGGACGACGCGCCAGGACGAACACGGTGCCGTTACCCGTTACCAGTGGGACGCCGTTGGCCGACTGATCCACACGACACTTCCTACAGGTGCCACCCGCGCGTTCAGTTACAACGCCTACGGCCAGATCACCGCCGAGCAAGACGAACTCGGCCGCGTTACGCGTTACGAATACGCCGACGATTTGCACCTGGTCAGTCGCCGGATCAATCCCGACGGCACGCAGCTCAAGTACCGCTACGACAACGCGCAGCTTCTTCTTACGGAAATCGAAAACGAATCCGGCGAACACTATCGGCTGGACTACACGCCCAACGGATTGATCCGACAGGAAACCGGCTTCGACGGGCAGCGCACGGCGTATGCCTACGACCTGAATGGCCAACTGCTGGAGAAAACCGAGTTCGGTGCTGACGGCTCGCAACTGATCACCCGCTACGAGCGCGATTCGGCCGGGCGCCTGTTGGTCAAAACCTTGCCGGATGGCATCAAGGTCCACTACCGCTACGACAGCCTTGGGCGCTTGGTCAGCGTCGAGGATGGCCACGACCATCCGCTGGAGTTCGAATACGACCGGCAAGACCGACTCATCACCGAGCACCAGGGCTGGGGCACCTTGCGTTATGGCTACGACGCCTGCGGCCAGCTCAACCACCTGCGCCTGCCGGACAACAGCAAACTCGACTACCACCACGCCAAGGGCGGCGCACTCAGCGCCATCGACCTCAACGGTTCGCGACTGACCACCCACCAATTCGAATTCGGCCGTGAGCGAAAACGCCAACAAGGCCTGCTGCTCAGCGAATATGCCTACGACGATCAGGGGCGTTTGAAGGCCCATGCTGTCAGCCAACAGCAACGATCGCTGTATCGGCGCGATTATGCCTACAGCGCCAACGGCAATCTCGACCACATCGCCGACACCCGCCACGGCCAGCGCAGCTATCAATATGACGCGCTCAATCGGCTGATCCGCGTCCGCCACTCCCGCGACCACCAACCGGAAAGCTTCGCCCACGACCCGGCGGGCAACCTGTTGATGCAGGACCGGCCGGGTGCGGCGAAGGTTTCGGGCAATCGTCTGCTGCTGCAAGGCGACCGGCATTACGACTACGACGCCTTCGGCAACCTGATCCGCGAGCGACGCGGCACCGCGCAAAAACTCGTCACCGAGTACCGCTACGACTGCCAACACCGACTGATCGGCGTCACCACCCCGGACGGGCGTTGTACGAAATATCGCTACGACGCTTTCGGTCGCCGCATCGCCAAAACCGTCGACGGCAAAACCACCGAATTCTTCTGGCAAGGCGACCAGGTCGTCGCCGAAAGCAGCCGCGAACATTACCGCAGCTACGTCTACGAACCCGGCACCTTCCGCCCACTGGCCATGCTCGACGGCAAAGGCCCGCGCAAGGCCTGCCCGTTCTACTACCAACTCGACCACCTCGGCACCCCGCAGGAACTGACAGATTACGGCGGCGAAATCGTCTGGGCGGCGAAGTACAACGCTTACGGCAAAGTCACCGGCCTGACCCATGGCGGCGGTGAACAACTTGAACAACCGTTGCGGTTTCAAGGGCAGTACTTTGATGCCGAGTCGGGACTGCATTACAACCGGCATCGGTACTATGATCCGGACATTGGCCGGTACCTGACGCCGGACCCGATCAAGTTGGCGGGCGGGTTGAATGGGTATCGGTATGCGCTCAATCCGACGGGGTGGGTTGATCCGTTGGGGTTAAATGATTGCCCGGGTGCGGATGGGTGTAAGCGGCCGGCGATTGGGGAGGAAGATCCGACTGGGAGGGTTGGAGTTAACGAGGGAGAGCCAAAGCTTCCATTACCGGAAAATGTTGACTGGACACCACATGGCTACAAGCACAGCCCGCAAAAAAACCTCACGTGGAAGGAGACAATCAATTCAACGAAGTCAGGTCCGGCCAAGTATAAACACGGCACAAATATTGAGACTCTAGAAAGAGAGGCTTATAAAAGTGGCACCCCTGCCACCAACGGGAAGCCATGGAAAGTGAAGGAATATGAGAGTGAAATCGGTGCAAGCGAGGGAAAGCCCAGCCGTTGGATACGTATTGAATTAAGCGCAAAAACAATCCATGGGCACCCGATTTCAGAAAACGAATTCAGGAGACTGGCAAAGTGATAGACCTGACCTTTATCAAGGGAAAAATCACTTACGATGATCTTTCCTCACTGGAAAATACCGATATTTACAACCAGATCGATTCCCTCAAAGAGGACCTGTTGCAAGTGGAATACCCCGAAACTTACTTACTTGATGTCGGCTGGTATCCCTCATTCGATATCAACGGCTCTTTTCACATCAGCGCTATCAAGGATTATGACTGGGGTGCACCACTATTTTTTTCAACAGCCAAGTCGGTTCACGCTCTCATGATGGAAATCACCGCAGCGCAAAGCTGTATTAGAAATAGCGCAATGGAAAATTGAAGAGATACAGATTTAATCAAATTAAAAAGCCCAACTAGCTGTTGGGCGTTAAATCGTCACCGCCCCACTCCTTAACTCGGCTCGCCCGACTCAGCCTCCCCAGCAGTATCCGGATCATCCTGCGCAAGCTTGTCTCGGCTCACCGAGTCCGTCGGTGAAGGCAGCGGATACTCCGGCGTTTCGTCAACATCAGGGCCTTTCGGATCAACGTTCATACAGCACCTCTCGAAGGGCCTGAAGAGCAGGCCCTGATCGTTCGAGGTTTTGGCTATCGAGGTGTTCTATTCGCTGGACGATCGGTCAGCCCGGGGTCAATCTTCGTCCGAATCTTCTTCCTCGTATTCGATGTTGCCCACGTCCCCCGCGTCGTCGGAATCATTGAGCGGCACCGTCGCGTCGTCCATCAGCGACCCTGGGTCTTCATTGCCCGGATCGTTGAGTTCGTCAGCGTCATCTTCGGTTTCAAACGTCATGGCACGCCTCATGTATTTCAGGGAGTGTATGACGTTCGAGGCGTCCAGCGACCAAACGTTCCAGAGCCCGACCCGCTGATACGAAAAACCCGGCGCCGGGCCGGGTTTCTGCTGTCGCGGGATCTGACGTTAGCGATGTTTGTTGTGGTGTTTGTGCTTATGACCCCCACCGGAATGGGAACTGCCGCTGTCGCCGCCCAGGTTGTTACCGACCGCGCCACCCGCCGCCGCACCCAGGCCTGCGCCGATGGTCGAACCGGTGGAGCCGCCCAAACTATGCCCAACCACCGAGCCGCCCGCCGCACCAATACCGCCGCCCACCGCAGCTTCGGTGCGATTGCCTTTGCGGGCGCCGACCGCACCGCCCGCTGCACCGCCGACACCTGCACCAATCGCGGCACCGGTGCTGCCGCCCATTTGCTGGCCGACCACGTTACCCAGTGCGCCACCCAGGCCACCGCCGACCGCCGCCGTGCCATCGCCAGCCGCCATCGCACCTTGAGCAACAACAAGCCCGAAAACCAACGTGAACACTGTCAATCGCATGATAGGCACCTCAAAATTTCCACATCAGGGAAAAAGCACGCGCCACCGATGCGACGCGCCATGGGTATATGAGTTTGGAGCCCTGAATGGGGGCATTCGTTCAGAAACGAAAAAGCCCGGCATCACCGGGCTTCTTGAACTGACCGCCAGGGTCAGTGACGCTTGTGGCCTTTGGACAGGTTAGTCCCTACCGCGCCGCCGGCTGCACCACCCAGGCCTGCGCCGATGGTTGCACCGGTCTTGCCGCCCAGGCTGTTGCCGATAACCGAACCACCCGCCGCGCCGACGCCACCGCCGATGGCCGCTTTGGTACGGCTACCCTTCGGAGCGGCAATCGCGCTGCCTGCTGCGCCGGCTACGCCAGCACCAATCGCGGCGCCGGTGCTGCCACCCATTTTCTGACCGACCACATTACCCAGCGCGCCACCCAGACCACCACCGAGCGCGGCAGTACCTTGACCAGCAGCCATCGCACCTTGAGCAACCAAAAGCCCCAGAACCAGAGCGGGCAGTGTTAAACGCATGACGAAAACCTCAAAAAAAGGGGGGAACGAAAGGGCCGAGATTGAATGCTTTAAAGGAGGCAAAGTCCAGGCAAAACCGGCTCAACCTCGCTATGGGCGACGGTTGGACAGCATTTATGGAAAAGGTTTTATGACAGGCAAAAAAAAGCCCGCTGGGGAAACGGGCTGGAGTACTGCTTTCTAACGGATGAGCTGAGACTACGTAGGACCTTGTGAAAAGTTTGTGAAAGGAAATCACCAAATATCTGTAGGTCATTTCCGAGTTTCCACCCGTCAAAAAATGAAGACCCCGCTCAATGGCGGGGTCTGTTCTGCTCACGGTTATTTCCTGGAAGGCGCTGCCACTTTGGGCAGGAATTTCGCCTTCGGCCCTCGAGGGGTCGTTGATTTGATCTTGCCGGTCTTGACCTGATCCTCGCCAAAGCCAGCCACATATTCAGTCTGGCCGCACTGCACACAATTGTTGATTGGAAACTCAGCCCCGTCGTCTTCGATATACGGATCAGCCATCTCTTCGCCCCTTTCAAAAGCAGGGTCGATACCGGCAAGCCCTTTTTTGCCTGGAAAATATCGACCACCAAGGCTTTTGAGACTAGCCGGTCATTACTGGACTTGTGATTCAGATCACCCCAGGCCCGACGAATGGCTTGTATCGCCACCGAAATATTTGATTACGAAATCGTGGATCACCACCGCCCCATCGCCCTCAAGAATTGCCATCCAAAGCCGTTGCCCTGTAGTCACTCGAAAAATCTCAAGGAAAGAGCCGTGAATATCAATGGATCGCCCCCCGCCGTTTCTTCTTCACTGACCTCGCTTAAAGACCTGCTGGTCCCGTCCGACAAGCCCCTTACCGCGACCCCACCGACCCCGATCACCGAGGCGATGAAAGAGGCGGCAAAAAAAGCGCATGACGCAAATCCGAACCAGGATGGGGTTATCTATCACCCCAGCAACCCGTCGCCGACCGGGCCCACCGCACCGGGGCCAGTTCTGGAAGTGATCGAAACCTGGATCGGCCGCACAGAGCCCACCAAAGATTTTCCGGCCGCCCAAGATCGACTGCTGGCCGCGCATAACAACCTCAAAGGTGTTTACACGCAGTTTCTGGACGACCTGAAAAGTATTGATCCGGATCTTGAGGAACAAGACTTCGGCTTCACCGTCGACCCGCAAGGCAATCTGAAAGCAACCTCGCCCAGTGGCTCGGTCAGCGCCGAGGACCTGGCGAAGCTTACCGACTACATGAACCGCTCCGACAACCTGAAAGACGCGGCCAACGAATACGCTAAAAGCTCCTTCGATTTTGTGAAAGAAGACCGGGAGTACCTGGGCACCGGCGGCTTCGTTCTGAACAAGGACAACTTCGAAAAAACCATCGACCTCGGCCAACTGTTTACTTATCAAAAGTCGGGAAACACGAAGATGAGCAACTATTTTTTCAATCAGGTCTACACCAAGGGCGAACGCGGCCCACATACGTTCTGAGCGGCCTGACCAGGCCCGGACGCTAGCGCGACGGGCCTGCTCGCAACTTGACCGCAGTCCCCGTCACACACACCATCACCTGCTCACGGCGCCTTGGATAAATACTCAGCCAACGCCTCAAACGCCGGCAAGGTAACGGGATCATTCGCCGAATTGCTGGCCACCGGATGCGACGCATATCGCACTACCACCATCTCGGCTTTCGGGTCGACGTAAATCCGCTGCCCATGCACCCCGCGCGCCATAAACGCCCCGCCCTCCTTGTTCGTCACCCACCACATCGAGCGGTAACTCCAGCCCTTGAGCAAGTCATAACCGGCCTTGGCGAAATCTGTTTTGTCACCGCCATGGCGAATGTCGTCCACCACCGCTTTGGGCACGATCTGCTGGCCATTGAACTTGCCGTCGTTGCGCAACATCTCGCCGAACCGCGCCAGGTCCCGCAGGCCGGTGTTCAAGCCGCCGCCGGCGAAGGGCGTCCCGATCGAGTCCACGGTGAAATAGGCATCCTGCTCGGCGCCCAAGCGGCTCCAGATGCGCTCCGACAATAACTGCGCGACGTTGCGGCCACTGGCCCGGGCGATGATCCAGCCCAGCACGTCGGTGTTGACGGTTTTGTAGCTAAACGCGCTGCCGTGCTCGCCTTGCAGTTGAACCGTCTGCAAAAACTCGTAGTAAGTTCGCGGGCCTTTGTAGTCCTTTGGCTTGGGCAGCGGGCTGCCGGCCTTGGCGTGGGCCCAGACCTCGGCGTTAGGGTCCGCGTAGTCTTCGCTGTATTGAAGGCCCGTGGTCATGTCGAGCACCTGACGCACCGTGGCGCTGCCAAACGCAGAGTTCGCCAGTTCGGGAACGTAATCGGCGACGTGCTTGTTCGCGTCGATCTGCCCCTGGGCCACCAGCATCGCCCCCAGCGTGCCGACCACCGATTTGGTGACGGACATCGCCGCGTGCTGGCCTTCCGGCTTCAGCACACCAAAGTAACGCTCGTAGACAATCTTGCCCTTGTGCAACACCACGATACCGTCGGTATAGGTGGCCGCGAGGGATTGATCCCAGGTCATCGGGGCTGTCGCGCCGAGCGGGGTGAAACTGATCGAATCGATGTCTTTACGCGGCGTCGACTCAAAAGGAACAGGCGCACCGAGCCCCCGCGAGACGTTGGTCGTCGGCATCAATTGACGAAAGTTCGAAACGCTCCAGCGCATGGCCGGGAACTGGAAGTAGCTGCCGTCTTCAAAGCGCACCGTGCGGTCGGCCGGTGGTGGCGAGCCAACCATCCAGCCAAGTTTGGCGGGATCACTGGCGTTGGCATCTGAGAAGGTTGTGGGGGTCGCGGCTGTCGCGAGTGGTGAGATGAAGCACATCAACAGCGCTAGACGATGGATTGGCATGGTGTCAAATCCGTTCGAGGGGTTGGCAGCTTATAACAGAAGAGGCGGGATTCGTCTCAAAGCCAGGCTTTTCGGGGGGATTGAAAACGTCGTACCCATAGTAGAGCCAAGTCCTACAAATCGTTCGGAAGTATGGACCTATCAGTGCGTGGCAACGATGCTTATAGTTTGAACGTCGCCCAAATGGCGATTCGGGTTTGGCGACCCGACGACGAAAGAGCAGAAGCCTCCAGGTTAATTTGCGGAGCGCTTCTGCGCGCAATAAGCTGCTCCATGGTAGCTGTGCGCGGGAGACCTTCAGGTCTGCCGGTTTTCCTTTTGTCCCGGTTCGCCAACCTGCGTACAGCCGCCACCTATTCGTTTGGCGACGAATGAGTGGTGGCTCTCCTTAATACATCTGGAGCATCACTCATGAATCAATATATGGCCCTCACCAGCAACGCCGACGACCAACCTACCCTGTTCGTCGATACCACCAAACCGTTACACATCCTGCTCGATGCCGCAGGCTACCGAATCAGAGCCGTCACCCAGGTCCTAGAAAACCTCGCGATGCGCGGTGAGATCATCAGTGACTCCGTCATCCTCAGCGATTTTGCATTGCTTTGTGCTATTCCACTACGGGATGGGTGTGATGTGCTGGATGTGATTGGACGGCGATTAGATAAGATGCCGGGATAATAAGAAATGGGCGACTATTAGGTTGCCCATTTTTGAAATAGACACTTAG